>JANMAS010000136.1:0-8564 GCA_031359975.1 Burkholderiales bacterium | reverse complement strand
GCCGCCGGTGGTGAACTGGCTGCCATCGGAGATGAACAGGTTGCTCACGTCGTGCGTCTGGCCGAAGGCGTTGCACACACTGTCTTTTGCGCTCGCGCCCATGCGGCAGGTGCCCAGGTTGTGGGTGGAGGGGTAGGGCGGTGTGCGAATGGTGGTCACCGCGCCGGCCGCCTGGTAGATGCGCTGGCCCTGGGTGAAGGCATGCTCGCGCATCGCCACGTCGTTGGCGTGATCGTCGAAGTGCACGTTGGGCACCGGGCTGCCCCATTTGTCTTTCACCTCCCGATTGAGGGTGACGCGGTTGGTGGCGCGCGGCATGTCTTCGCCCACGATCCACATGCCGGCGGTGTGGGTGTAGTGATCCATCGCCCAGGCGAAGTCGGCACCCCAGCCGCCCGGGTTCAGGAAGGCGGCCATGAACGGGATGCCCAACGCCAGGGTTTCGAGCTCGTAGCCGCCTACGAAGCCGCGCTTGGGGTTGTTGACTGCTTCGTCGCGCACGATGCCGGCCATCGTGGTGCCGCGGTACATGTGCACCGGATCCTTGAAGATGCCGTAGACCGAGCCGGTCATGTGGCGCATGTAGTTGCGGCCCACCTGGCCTGATGAATTGGCCAGCCCGTCGGGGAACTTGTTGGAGGCCGAGAGCAGCAGCAGGCGCGGCGTTTCGATCGAGTTGCCGGCCACGCAGACGATGCGGGCCTTCTGGCGCTGTTCCTTGCCGTCTTTATCGAAATACACCACGCCGGTCACCTTGCCGGTGTCGTTGTGTTCGATGCGGGTGACGTGCGATTCGGGCCGCAGATCGATGTTGCCGGTTTTCTCGGCCTTGGGCAGCTCGGTGTACAGGGTGGACCATTTGGCGCCGCTCTTGCAACCCTGGAAGCAGAAGCCCAGCTGCATGCAACGGCCACGGTCGTCGCGCGGCTGGCTGTTGATGGCCATGTTGCCGGTGTGCACCTCCTTATAGCCGAGCTTGGTGGCGCCGGCGTGCAGCACCTTGAAGTTGTTGTTGCCGGGCAGGCCGGGGATGCCGTGGGTGCGGGTGACACCCATCTTGTCTTCGGCACGGTCGTAGTAGGGCTCGAGTTCCTTCAGCGTGACGGGCCAGTCCATCAGGCTGGTGCCGGCCACATCGCCATACACGGTGCGTACGCGGAACTCATGATCCTGCAAGCGCAGCGAAGCACCGGCCCAGTGGGTGGTGGTGCCGCCCACGGTTTTGCAGATCCACGCCGGCAGGTTGGGAAAATCGCGCGCTACGCGCCATGAGCCGGACGTGGTGCGGTTGTCCAGCCAGGCCAGTTGGCCGAAGGATTTCCATTCGTCGTTGATGAAGCTGGCGCTGGATTGCAGCGATCCGGCCTCCAGCACCACCACCTTGATGCCTTTTTGGCACAGCTCGTTGGCGAGCGTGCCGCCACCGGCACCGGAGCCGATGATGACGACGACCGAGTCGTCGTTGGATTCGAAGCGAGCCATGTGTGTCTCCTGTTGTTGCGCGGGTTACTGCGCAGGGCAGCGGCTGTCGCGTACAGCGCAGCCGTTGCCGGGAATTCGACGATTGCGGAGGAATGACCGAGGAGCGGCCTTCAACCAAACCAGGGCTTCGGGCTGGCTTCGAGCGAGGGCGCCGGCAGCCACTTGAGATCCTGGAAACCGCGCGAGATGTAGCCGCCTTTTTCCCAGGCCGAGCCGGGATAGCCGAAGGTGGCGTAGGCCATGTCGTTGTCGTAGAGCGAGGTGACGCACTGGCCGCGCACGGTGGCAAAGAACGGGCTGCCTTCGATCGATTTGACGATCACCAGCCGGCGCTGCTCGCTGGCCTTGACGAAGCTGCCTCCCGCATCGGCGTTGAGCCCCTTGATGCCATCGCGCAGCATCTGCGCCTTGCCGGCATCGGCCGATGCGCCGCCATCCAGATCCTTGGCCAGCAGCGCGTACACGGCGTCGGGCAGGCGCTTGTGGGGGAACAAGGTGCGGCCCATCTTCATCAGCGTTTCGCCCTCGTCCTTGGTGAGCGTTTTCAGCTCCACCGCCCAGACCGGTGAGGGGGCCAAAGCAGCCAGCACGCTGCCGGCGCTGATGGTGCCCATCAGGATGCCCGAGCCTTTGAGAAATTCTCGACGGGCCAGCGGCAGATCGAGTTTGGGTACCTGGCCGGAGGTTTCGTCTTCGCAGCCGCCATGGGGCGCGCTGGCGCTGGCGATGGGAATCGTCTTCATGAGGTTTGTCTCCAGTGATTGGCGTACGGCTTGTTCTTCTGCGCGCAGTCTTTCACCGACCAGCGGGCCCGTGGTGATGCAGGGCTACCTACGCGGGTAAACCGGGGGGTGCGGCGCCGGCCGAAAATCAGTCGAGCGCCCGACGGGCGGCGGCCAGACGCGGGCTGTTCGGCGCCTGGGTGGACTGGAGCAGGGCCACTGCGGACGCCATGGCCTTGCGGCTCTCGGCCGGCCGGCCTTGCGCTGCCAGCGCGCGGCCTTCGATCAGGCGCGCAGCCGCCAGTGCCACCCGGTCGCGCCGCACGGTCGACGAGCCCAAGGCCGAGGCGGCCTCGCGAGCCAATTGCACCGCTTGTGCGGCATCGGTACGGCCGGCCAGCCGTGCCAGCCCGATGCGGGCCCGCGCGCGCAACCAGGTCAGCGTGGGGGGTGGCTCACGGCCATCGCCGGTGTCCGCCTTGGCCCGCGCCAGCACCTCCAGGTAAGCATCGCGGGCGGCCTCGGGGTTCGGGTTGCCGTTGGCGTCTGCGGCGTTGGACAGTGCTTCGGCGCGCATGAGCCGGGCATGTTTGCCGGGCAGCGAATCGGCACCGAAGCGTTTGTCGATGATCGGCAGCGCACGGGCCACGCTGGCCAACGTGGCGGTGGCGTCGCCCGCCAGCAGCTCGCATTCGGCCATCAACACCAGCCGAGCGGCCAGCGCGGGCGTGGGCGACTGGCCGTAGCGCGCCACCAGGGCGCGAGCGCCCTCGCGGGCGGTGGGCAGGTCGCCCTCATCGAGCGCGGCGGTGGCTTGCGCGAGGCGGGCCACATCGGTGAGGTTGCCCAGCATGGTGGCGGGATCACGCTCGCCCGCGGCCAGTGCGGCGCGAATGGTGCTGGTGGCTTGTTCGGTTTGGCCGAGCTGATGCTGGGCGCGCGCCAGCAGCACGCGGCCTTTCCAGGTGTTGGGGTGTTCGCTGCCGGAGGTGGCGGCGGCGGCATCGATGCTCGCCGAAAGATGCGGTACGGCCTGCGCGAAGTGGCCGGACAGCAGCAGCCCGTTGCCGATCGCATACTGCGCGCCGCCCACGTTGTACAGCCGCAGGTCGGACATCTTCTCGGCGAGTTCCAGCGCGCGCTGGTACTGCGCCTGCGCCTGGTCGAATCGCTCCATCTGCTCATAGGTGGTGCCGAGCCAGCGGTGGGCGGTGGAGCGGTTGCCGTCCAGCGGCGCATGGGCCTCGAAGGCGGCGGTGGAGCGCTTCAACTGGTCGAGTGCCCGATCGAGTTCGCCTCGGCGCAACGTGATGACGCCCAGTTCGTACAAGGCCAACGGGTAGGCGGGCAGGGCGCTCTGGCCGGTTCGTTCCATGGTGGCCACCGCTTGCGCAAGGATGGCTTCGCTCTCGTCGGGCCGGCCCATCGTGCGCTGCTGCCGCGCGCTCGTCACCGATGCCTCCAGCGCCTGCCGACTCTCCGCGCCATGCACCGCCACCGCCAGGCGCACCACCTCCCGGTCCAGCTCGATCGCCTCTTCGAGCAGGTTGAGGTCGTACAGCAGCTTCATCACCGTGGTGAGCAGCTCCAGGCGCACCGCGGGTGGCAGCGCCTTGTCGGCCAGCAATTTCTTGCCGCTGTCGGTGAGCAACTTTCGCACGGGCGTGTCGGCGGCTTCGGCAGTCTTGGCATCGCCGGTCTGCGCCGTGTTGAACACGCCGAGCAGAAAATCCTTGATCGCTGTGGCCTTGGAAGCTTCGTTTTGCGCGAGCATGGCCTGCTGGCGGGCCTGCGCGGCCTGCCACAACGCCATGCCGGAGCCGCCGACGACCGCCACGCTCACCACCGCCGCGGCCAGCACTGCGACACGATGCCGGCGAACGAACTTGCCCGCCTGGTATCGCCATGAGGGCGCCTGGGCGCTCACCGGCTCGTGGCGCAAGTGCCGCCGGATGTCGTCGGCCAGCGCCTGCGCACTGGCATAGCGGTGTTCGGGCTGTTTTTGCAGCGCGCGGGCGACGATGTGCTCCAGATCGCCACGCAGGGCTTGTTGCAGGCGCTGCGGGTCGAGCCCGCGGCGCGCAGCCGCTTCGGCCGCGTCGTCGGCCTCGCGCGCCGCCAACGGCAGGGGCCGGGGATCGGATTCGACGATATCGCGGGCCAGTTGGGCGGGGGTGCTGGTGGCCGATCCGTACGGGCGCTGGCCGCTGAGCAGGCCGAACAACAACACGCCGAGCGAATACACGTCGGTGGCGGTAGTGATCGGCGCGGCGGTGATCTGCTCGGGCGAGGCGTACTCCGGGGTGAGGCCGGCCGACGCCAGGTGGGTGAGATCCGAGGCTCCGTGGCCATCCACCAGCAGCTTGGCCACGCCGAAGTCGAGCAGCTTCACATGGCCTTCGGCGGTGACGAGGATGTTGGCGGGCTTCAGATCGCGGTGCACGACCAGGTGGGCATGGGCATAGGCCACCGCATCGCACACCTGCACAAAGAGTTGCAGACGGTCGACGATCGACAGCGCGCGGCCGTCGCTCCAGTGATCGATGCGTTCGCCCTGTACATATTCGAGCACCAGGTAACGGATGCCCTCGGCGGTGACACCGGCATCCAGAAGCTGCGCGATGTGCGGGTGGCCGAGCCGAGCCAGGAACTCGCCTTCACGGGCAAAACGGGCATCGGCCGCCGCATCGCGGCGCGTGCTGTGCAGGCATTTGATCGCGGCGCGGCCCTGGTACAGGCCGTCGGCGCGACTGGCCAACCACACCTGGCCCATGCCGCCGGAGGCGATCGGTTCGATCAGCGCCCATGGCCCCAGGCGTGCGCCGGCCACCAATCCCGGCGGCGCAGGGCCGGCATCCGGCGCAGGCTCCATGAAGCCCTGGGCCCGTGCTTCGTCGTCAGACCGGATCAACGCCGTCAGGCGTGGCAGCAGCGCCGGATGATCCGCCGCGATGCGCGCCAGTTCGGCGTCTCGTTGCGCCGGCTCGGCTTCGACCCAGCGCTCGAACAGCGCAAAAACCTGCTGCCAGTTGCCGGAGGATGTGGGTTCAGCCATGGGCTGGGCGGCCTTCAGGGCGTGCCGAGCTGCTCGAACAGAAAGGCGCGGGCGCGTCGCCAGTCGCGTTTCAGGGTGGGCACCGAAACACCGATCACGTCGGCGATTTCCTCCAGCGTCATGCCGCCAAAAAAGCGCATCTCCACCACATGGTGGGCGCGTTCATCCACCTGACGCAGCAGTTGCATCGCGTCATCGAGGCACAGCATGTCGGGGGGTGAGGCGATCGATTCCCACTGCGCGGTGCTCAGCGTGACGGGATGCTGCCCGCTGCCGCGTTTTTCAGCCCGCTGCTCGCGCACGTGATCGATGATCACGCTGCGCATGACCACGCTCGCATGCGCAAAAAACTGGCCGCGATTGGCCGAGACGGCCTGGCCTTCGGTGCGTATCCAGGCCTCGTTGATGATCGCGGTGGGATCGAGCGTGAGCGATCCGGCGCGGGCCAGGTGCGAGCGTGCCAGGCGTTTCAGTTCGGGGTAGAGCAAGGCATACAGGCGCTCGCCGGCGGCGTGTTCGCCACCAGCCACACGGTGCAACAACAACGTGATCTCGCCCAAGTGCCCTCCCGCCAGGCCGCACCCGGATTGTGTGCGACCCCGCAGGTGCCAACCACCCCCCACGTTCGGGATGGCGGCGCCCGGCGCCTCAGGGAAACAGGTTCATCGCGTAGGTGCCGCCGGTGCTCCAGGCGCCGGAGACATAGGCCACGCGCACCACCACATCGATGTCGCCGCCGGTGGTGTTGGTGTAGATGATCGCGTCGAGTTGGCCGTTGCCGCGATTGCTGCTGGAGGCCAGCACGGTGCCGCTGGCGGTGTCCAGAAGGGCCATGTCGTAGTTCGATCGCGCATTGGGCGCCAGCACCGCTTCGAGCGTGCGGCCCGTGGCCAGGTGCACGATGAAGTGGTCGCGATCGTGGTTGTTGTTCATGCGCCCGTCGATATGCGTGGGCACGCTCACCGCCGATTGCGCGGTGAAGACCGTGTCGTTGGATTCCACATCGGCGCGCACACCCAGCACGAACGACGACTTCACCGCCCCACTGGCGTTCACGATACCGGTGCCGCATGTGACGCAGTTGGCGGGGAACGGCCGCGTGGTGCCTTTCAACTTGGCCTCCACCTGGTCCGGCGTGAGGGCGGCGTTGGCCGAGAGCATCAGCGCCACCACGCCGGCCACATGCGGCGCCGCCATCGAGGTGCCTTGGTAGTACTGGTAGCTGTCGTTGCCCGGGCCGGTGGCGCCATCGTTCAACGTCGACAGGATGCCGTTCTGAGCGCCGGTCTGCGTCGAGCCGCCGGGTGCCGCCACGTCGACCTTCAATCCGTAGTTCGAATACGGAGCCCGCCCACCCGCTCGGGTGGTGGCGGCCACGTTGATCACGCCGTTGCAACTTGCGGGCTGGAAGTACGCCGTGTTGGCGTTCGAGTTGCCGGCAGCCACCACCACCACCGTGCCGCGGCTGCGCGCGCCGTCGATCGCAGCCTGCATCGTGGGGCCGCAGGCGCCGGAGCCGCCGAGCGACATGTTGATCACCCGCGCCGGGTTGGCATTGACGGGTGCGCCGGCCACCGTGCCGCCCGAGGCCCAGATCACGCCGTCGGCGATATCGGAGGTGTAGCCGCCGCACTTGCCGAGCACGCGCACCGGCAGGATCTTCGCGTTGAAGGCCACGCCGCTGACGCCGGAGCCGTTGTTGGCCACCGCCGCCACCGTGCCGGCCACGTGGGTGCCGTGCCAGCTCGAGCCGCGCGCTCCGGAGCCGCCGCCGCATTCGCCGTAGCCGGCGGCGTCGCCGGTATCGGCGGCGTCTGCGTCGCGGCCGTCGCCGTCATTGGCCACGCTCGACATGCTGATCATGTCGTAACCCGGCAGCAGGTTGTCCACCAGATCGGCATGCGGGCGCACACCGGTGTCGACCACCGCCACCACGATGCCGGCGCCGGTGGCGCGATTCCACGCGCGTTCGAGGTTGATGCCACCCACCGGCTCGAAGTAGTGCCACTGGCTCGGGTACTGGCTGTCGTTGGGGACGAACTGCGGCTGCAGGATGCGATCGATCTCCACATAGTCGATCGAGGCATCACCCGCCTTGATCTGGCGCGCCAGGCTTTCCGCCTCGGGCACGCTCACCCGGCGGTTCAGCCGCATCACCTGGGCGCCGCTGGCCAGGCGGCGCGTGGGGGTGAACTCGAAGCCTTGGCGGCGCACGGTTTCGCGCATGCCGGCGAGGTCGCTTTCGGCCAGGCCGCTCGCACCGGCGCTGCCACGGCGGTACTTGATGATCAGGCGGTTGGTCCACTCGGCGGACGTGCGCTCTGAAAGGGCTGAGGAGGCGTTGTCGAAGCCGGCGTCCGCCGCGGTGCCCGCCTCGGATACCGCTGGCGCCGTGAGGGCCCACAACGCCGCCGCGGCGATGGGAAGGCAGGCCCGCAAAGCGGCGTGTGCGCGCACGGTGGGCGCGGTGCTGGATCGGGGCGTGGACATGCGGGGGGCCTCCAAATGCGCAAGGGCGCGGGAGAAGAACGGCACTTCCAGTGCAATTCTTGAGACCTGCCGCCGCGATATCCGCCCGCCGAGTGACGCCCTGCACGATCGCCACCATCGCGGCGTGAATTTGGCACACTGATCCGGTCGACCACCACCCTGAACGCCGAAGGCGGTCAATCCGCCTTCAGCACGCCCCGCCGCATCTGATCCAGCTCGATGCTTTCGAACAGCGCCTTGAAGTTGCCCTCGCCGAAGCCCTGGTCGCCCTTGCGCTGGATGAACTCGAAGAAGATCGGCCCGAGCTGGTTTTCGCTGAAGATCTGCAGCAGCAGCTCGCCCGGCTTGCCATCGATGAGAATCTTGCGCTTGTGCAGCTCGGCCACGTTTTCGCCGTGGCCGGGGATGCGCTTGTCGACCAGCTCGTAGTAGGTGTCGATAGTGTCGAGCAGCTTCACGCCGCTGGCATGCATCGCATCCACCGTGCGCGGGAGATCGCTCGAGCCCATGGCGATGTGCTGGATGCCTTCGCCGCGGTACATATCCAGATATTCCTGGATCTGGCCGGCCTTTTCGTTGCCTTCTTCGTTGATCGGAATGCGAATCTTGCCGCAGGGGCTGGTGAGCGCCTTGCTCTTGACGCCGGTCACCTGGCCTTCGATGTCGAAGTAGCGGACCTCGCGGAAGTTGAACAATCGCTCGTAGAACTCCGACCATTCGCCCATCCGGCCGCGGTGCACGTTGTGGGTCAGATGGTCGATGTAGGTCAGGCCGAAGCCGGGCGGGTTCAGTGCCTGCGCCGACTCGATGCCGGG
>JANMAS010000089.1:0-5983 GCA_031359975.1 Burkholderiales bacterium | reverse complement strand
TCCATGCCGACGAGCGCGCGGTTGATGCGCCGAAGCGGGTCGTCGCCGTAGACATTGCGATGCTCCACGCCGTGCACCCGCAGCGTGGTCGGATCCAGCTGATCGAGCGCCATCGACAACTCAAAGCTGCGCTGCGATTCGGCGATCAGGCCGATCTGGCGCTGTTGAACAGCCAGGTCATACCACCACTGTTTGTGTTTGGGCTCCATCGCTACTGCGGCTTGCAATGCACTGATGGCTTCCGGATTGCGATCCATGCGGTGGCAAGCCCGTGATCGGGCCAGCAGGTGAACGGCTTCTTCTCTGCCCTTCGCGCACAGTGCGTCGAGCCTGTCGAGCACCTGCTCGGGGCCGCCGGGTTGGGCCATCACCAATTGAACCCAGAGTTCCACCGCGCCGGACACTGCGGGCACACGCTCCATGAGGCTCTCGCACAGGGCCAGCGATTCCTCTTTGCGCTCCAGCCGGGCCAGGAGCTTGCAGTGCGCTACCGCCAGTTCCTCGGTGTCGTGCAGGTCACGCAGCATGATGACCGTATCCAGCGCACCTTTCATGTCGCCGGCATCGCGCTGGAGTTCGAAAAGGCGTCGCGCCGGGGCGTCTTCGGCGCGAAGT
The DNA here is from genome assembly GCA_031359975.1 of Burkholderiales bacterium. Taxonomy (GTDB): domain Bacteria; phylum Pseudomonadota; class Gammaproteobacteria; order Burkholderiales; family Burkholderiaceae_C; genus JANMAS01. The sequence goes on along the minus strand of JANMAS010000089.1, from coordinate 5,368 downwards.
TGCAACGCATGCCGCAGCGCTTCGGTCTCGCCGGAGCGGTTGCGGAGATGGTTACGCGCCGCCGCCAGAGTCATCCACACCCAGCGGTCGTGCGGCATGCGTTGAGCCTGCGCCTCCAGCAGATGTTCGGCCTGCTCGTATTCCTCGGCTGCCATGTGCAGCAGCGTCTGCTCGCGCTTGAGCGCGGGCCAGCCTGCGTATTCGGCCTGCAGCGCGTCGAGCTGCTGTCGGGCAGCGGGGAAAAGGCCTGACTTCCGAGCGATCTCGGCGGTGGCCAGCCCCTTCAGCAGCGGCTCAGGAAGCTGCGGCAAAGCCTGACGCAGCATGGCCGTCGCCTCAGCGATGAGCGCGGCGTTTTCGATGACAAATGGCGGCTGGACTGGCTGCACGGCAGGTCTCCGTTTATGGTTGTCGGTAGGCGTCCGAAAGGATGCCTTGGGGATGCGGATCGTCTGTTTCAGCGTTCACCGAACGCCTCGGACATCACTTTGTTGATCGGCTTGAACAGAAACTCCAGCACGCTGCGCTGGCCAGTGCGCACATCCACCATCGCGGTCATGCCCGGGATGACGTCGATGTGCTGGCCGGTTCGCGTGGTGGCTGGTGAAATGACCTGAACGTGGACGCGGTAGTAGGTCTGTGACGCCGCGTCGGCGCGCTGAGATTCCTCGCGCATGCTGTCGGCGCTGACGTAGACCACCTCGCCTTCGACGGCGCCATAGCTGGTGTAGTCGTAGGCGTCGAAGCGCAGCGATGCATGCAGCCCGTTGCGGATCAGGGCGATATCGCGAGGCGCCACCTTGGCCTCGACGATCATGCGGTTGTCCACCGGCACGATGGTCAGCAGCTCGTCGCCGGGGCGCAGCACCGCGCCCAGCGTCGTGAAGCGCACGTTTTTTACGATACCGTCCATCGGCGCGGTGACGACGATGTTCTGCAGTAGGCGGCGGCGTTGAGTGGCCTGCTGCTCGGCCTGCTCCAACTCGTCACGAACCTTGGCCTGCTCGGTCTGCACATCCTGCTGGTACTGGTTTCGGCGGCTGTCCAGTTTGCTTTGGGCCTCGGTCACCTGGCGGCGGGCGCGCAGCAGCTCGAGCTGACTGGAGTCGCCCGCCTTCACCAACCGCTCGGTGATCGCCATCTCCTCGGCGGAGGCCTGCACGAGGCCACGCAGGTTGGCGAGATCGGCGTTCAGGGTCTGGCGGCGGCCATTGAGAAGCTGCTGCTGAACCTGCATGAATTCGGCGTAGCGGCGAGTCGGCTCCGGCCACTGGATGGCGCCGCCGGACAGCTCGGCATTCAGCCGTGCGTTGGCGGCCGCCAAAGCGGCGTACTTGGCATCGGCCGCATCGTTCTCCGAACGCGGTCGCACGGGATCGAATCGTGCCAGCACCTGACCGGCGCGCACCCGATCACCTTCCACCACGTCGATCTGCTCAATCACGCCGCCATCGACGGCCTGTATCACCTGCACTCGGCGACTGGCAATCGCGGTGCCTGTCGCGCGGGCAACCTGATCCACCTGGGACACGCTGGCCCAGTAGAGCAAGATGCCCAGCGTGGCCACGATGAACCACAGAACAAGAGAACCGGCCATGGCTCGCGGGCGGCCCATGACGACATCGAGAGTGGGGGCGCTCATGCTGCCTTTCCTTCTTGAGCGGCCGCGCGAAGGCCTGCCAGGAGTTGCGCGCGATCACCGTCGCCGACGATGCGCCCGCGCTGCATGACGACAGCGCGTGTACACAAGGTGGCGGCAGCCGGGCGGTGAGTGGCGACGACCAGCACATCGTCGGGGGCGAGTAGCTTGTGCAGGGCTTCGTAGAGACGGCGTTCGCTGAGCGGATCGAGCGCGCTGGTCGGTTCATCCAGCAGCAGCACACGGGGGCGACGCACGATGGCGCGAGCCAGGCCGCAGAGCTGGCGCTGACCGACGGAAAGGCCGCTGCCGCCTTCGGCGATGGGTCGGTCGAGCCCGCGCGGGTGATCGGATGCCACGGCATCCAGGCCGAGTGCACGAACCACCTCCAGCAGGCGTCCGTCATCGGCGGCGCATCCCATCGCCAGGTTCTCACGTAACGAACCGCGAAAGAGCTGCACATCCTGCGGCAACAGGCTGATGGCGCGACGCACGAGTTCCGCGTCAAGCAACTGCACGTCGACTCCGCCTAGCGTCACGCGGCCAACTGACGGGCGATACAAGCCAGCCAACAGGCGCAGTAGCGTTGATTTGCCTGAGCCTGGAGGGCCGACCAGCACGATGCGATCACCCTCACGCACCACAAAATCGTCGATGTCCAGCTGCGGCACGGGAGCGTCGCCATATCCAAAGCGCACGCCATCCAGGGCGACCTGGGCGCCCAATCCCTGTGGCCGCAGCGTCGCGAGACCGAGTTCGCGTTCGGGCGGCAACGCCAGGACCTGATCGACCATCCGCATCGAAACGCGCGCCGAGTGGGCCTGAGTCAGCAACCCGATGGCACCGGTGATCGGCCCGACGACGCGACTGCCAAGCATGGTGATGGCCGTGAGACCACCCACCGTGAGCTGGCCATCAGCGATCTGGTAGACGCCGAAGACCATCATTGCCACGTACGCTTGGCTCGACAAGCTTTGTGAGAACGCGGACGCCAGTGCGTTGACCGAGCGCATGCGCCGAGAGTGTTCGAGGATGTCCTGGGTGACGGCCCGCCAGCGTTCGGCAAAGCGCCAGCCGGCACCCAGCGATTTGATTGTCTCGCTGCCGGCGATGGCCTCGACGAGCACGCCGGTACGGGCGTGCGCGCTGAGCTGCTGCGCCCCCACCAGTCGCCGAACTCGCGCCTGCGCGGCGATCCCGGCGGCGAGCGCCACAGCGGCGGCAACCAGGTAAACCCATGCGATCGGTCCACCGATGACGGCGATGAGACCGATGAACAGCACCGCGAAGGGAATCTCCGCCAAGGTGAACAACACGCTGGAGGTGAAGAACGCACGCGCAGATTCCAGGCCACCCACTTGTGCTGCCAGCGTACCCACCGAACGGGGCCGCGCGTCCAGGCGTACGTCGCCCAAGGCCCGGAACACTTCGGTGGAGACTTCCTGGTCAACGTCGCACGCCACGCGATCGAGCATCTGCGCACGCAGTACGCGCAGCGCGAAGTCGAACGCCATCAATGTGACGAGAATCCCCACCAACGCCCACAGCGTAGCCGTGGCGAACGAGGGCACTACGCGGTCGTAAACCTGCTGCGAGAACAGGCCGGCCGCGACGGTCAGCAGGCTGGTGAACAGCGTGGCGACAATGACTTCGGCCAGCAGGCGGCGTCGGCGCAGCAGCGAGCGCACGATCAGCGCGCGGCTGGGGCTGGTGTCGTCTTCGGCCATGCGCTCGGCCGAAGACGGTGGCTTGACCCAAACCACCAGTGCTTCGGTGATATCGGCAACCGACAACTCAGCGCTGTGACCATCGCCATACTCGATGACGGCAGTCCCATGACAAAGCTCGGTGAGCACATGGCAGCCGCCGTCATGCTCGATCAGCACCGGGCAGTGCCGTGGCTCGAGAACTCGGACGCGCGAGATCGCGTACTCGAATCCGAATGCGCCGAGCCGGTTCAAGGCTTCGTCCAGTTGACGCAATGCGGTGGCGCCACCGGACATGCGCGGACCGCCCACCCCCGCAAGGGCCTGTTTCGCGGCGCCGAGTTCCACGCCATGCCCCAGCCGGGACAGCAGGCGCTGCAGCGAGGCGGCGTCGATTTCGCTGCCCTGGCCGGCGCCAGCGCCACTCACCGAGGTGTGGTGTTGATCCATGCTTGCAGTCCTTGGGTGTTGGCCATCAGGCGCAGCGCGCTTTGGTGGTGTTGGGTGTCCACGCGCGACAGGGCGAGCCGTGCATCGAGCGCTTCTCGTTGAATATTCAGTACGTCGATCCAGCCGCGGCGGCCGGCCTCGAACTGCCGCATGTAGGAATCGGCCGTACTCTGCAGGGCTTCGATTTGCGGCCGCAGCTCGGTTTGCTGGCGCTGGGCCGACCGGTGCTCCTCCCATTGGGAGCGGGCACGCAGGCGCACATCAAGTTCATCCACCCGCACCTGTTCTTCCGCGGCGCGAACACGGCTTTCGGCCGCCTTGGACGAGGCGCCGGCGGAAAGGCCAGCACCGGGTGCAAATTGCAGCGCCAGCATGGCCCGCGAATCGTTGGGCTGCTGCGCAGACGGGTTCGATTGCTGCAGGCGCTCCAGGCGCAGCGACAACGTGGGGTACATCTGCCCTCGCGCCACAAGCTCGGCTGCGCGGGCGGCATCGATCTCCGCGCGTCTACGGTCGATTGCCGTGGAATTCACGAGGTAGGCCGCCTCGACATCTTGAGCGCCGACCACCGTGAAGTCCGGTACGGCGATCGGTTCACCCTCGCCAAGCGGGCCGACAACCAGCAGCTGCAATTCGGCACGAGCGCGTTCGAGCTCGCTGGCGAGTTGTTCGCGCTGGGCTCCGGCCAAAGCCAGTCTGGCGACGGCCACGCTGACATCGGACAGCGCGGCCGCCCCGGCCACCTGGCGACGCTGCACGTAAGACAGCAGTCGCTCGAACACGCCGCGGCCTTCGACCGCGATGTGCAGCCGCTCCTGCGCGCCCAGCCACCCCATGTAAGCCACTGCGGTCTGCTCCGAAAGCAGGCGGCGGGCTTCCCGCTCGTCAATGGCAGTAGCGGCCTCACCGGCTCGCGCGACGTCGATCTGCCCCTGGATCCGCCCACCCGCCCACAGCGGCTGATCGATGCGCAGCAGGTAAGTGGTATTTCTCGCTGTGCCTGGAGCGATGTCGGCGGTCACCGTGGGATAGCGGCCCCATTCGGCCGCTTCGCGCTGGTAGCCAGCGGCGGCGCGGGCGGCGGCGCTGACGGCGAGCAACGGATGGCGAGCCAACGCGTCGTCCACGGCCTGGCGAAGCGGGTACGAGGGCGCGGCTGCACCGATGGCCGCCAGATTGCGTTCTGTCTCGGCGGCCGGCGCATCGTGGCCAACCAGCGTCAGCAGGGCGAGCAAGGCGATGGCACTCACCTTCATGCTCACGATGCGAATCCTTCGGAGTCCGCGTGGACCGGCGACATGGTGGTGTTCAGCAGCGCGGGCACCTGCGCCCGACGCTTCACACCCAGGCAGCGCAATACGGCGGCCACGTGCAGCTTCACAGTCCCGGGAGCCAGGAAAAGTTCGCGCGCAATGTCCTTGTTGCTCAGGCCCGCTCCGAGAAGCGTGGCGATTTGGCGCTGGCGTGGTGTGAGCATCGTCGTCGGAGAGCCCGCAGACCGACCTGGGTAAGCATGGGTCTGTGGCGACTCGCGGCGCAGATCGAGGATCGCCGCGTTCAGCTCGGCAGTGCC
>JANMAS010000083.1:0-7482 GCA_031359975.1 Burkholderiales bacterium | reverse complement strand
AGGTGGCGCCGGTGGTGGTGTTCGGCCTCGCCCAGGGCGAGAACCTGGTGCTCGAAGGCGAGCGTTGGGGATACCGCTACGCACCGGCGGTGCTGCGCGCCTATCCATTCACGATGGGCAGGGCCGATGCCGAGCGCTATGTGGTGTGCATCGACGAATCGTGGAAGGGCTTGTCGCGCACCGAAGGCCTGCCGATCTTCGACGAAGCCGGCGAACCCACCCAGATGCTGACCGATCTGCAGCGCCTGGTGAGTGCGATCGAGGTGGAGGTGGAGCGCACACGCCTGTTCGGCCAATGGCTGGTCGACAACAAGCTGTTGCGCGATATGCGTTTCGACGCCACGCTGTCCGACGGGCAGAAGCTCAGCGCCGATGGCTTTCTGAGCATCGACGAAGACGCGCTGAAGCAACTCTCCGATGCCAGGATCCTGGAGGGTCACCGCAACGGCGCGATGGAGCTGGTGCACATGCAGCGCCTGTCGATGAACAACATGCGCCGGCTGGTCGAGCGCCATCAGGCCAGGTTGCTCGAGAAATCGACAGGCGGCCAGGCGGCCACTCAAACCGCCTGATTCGAATCCGCCTCAAATCGCCAGCGCCTCGCGCAGCGCCTTGAGGGTGGCCTCGGGCGCTTCTTGCATGATGGCGTGGCCGGCCGGCACGGTGATCGTGCGCGCCTTGAGCGCGCTGGCCAGATCGCGGGTGGCCTTGGGCGGCGTCATCTGGTCGCGCTGGCCGAGGATCAGGCTCACCGGGCAGGTCACACGCGCGGCGGCATGCAAGCCGCCGGCATAGGCGTTGCACAGCTTGAAATCGTGGGCGAAAAGATTGCCTTCGCTGGAGCGGCGCTGAATCGTCTGCATCAGCATCCGGCTGGCACCGTGCAACCAGGTGCCCGGCCCGGGGTAGGAAGGTTTGGCCGCGTGGGTCGAGTGCGAAAAGGTGTTCACCATGTCGATGGCCTTGTGCGGCTCATCGTTGGCCGTGGCCAGCAGGGCGTCGGACACCTTCATCGGATAGGCCGTGCCCACCATCACCAGGCAAGACACCCGCTCCGGCGCGCGCGCCGTGGCTTCGAGCGCGATCAGCGAACCCATGCTGTGGCCCACCAGCGCGGCCTGGGGCGCGCCGGCCGCATCCAGCACGGCGAGCAGCCAGTCGGCCAGCGCTTCGACGCTCGGCAGCGCCGGCCCGGCACTGCGGCCGTGGCCGGGTTGGTCGAGCGCCAGCGCCGCCATGCCGTGGTGGGCGCACCAGCGCGCCAGCAGCGTCCACACGCTGTGGTCGTTCAGGGCGCCGTGAATGAACACCACGCAGGGCAGCGCGGCATCGAAGGGCTTGCCGCCGGTATAGGCGTAGGCCTCGCGGCCATCGACGAGCAGCTTCATCGCGAGGCCACCTTCAAGGCGCGCTGGAGATCGTCGATCAGATCGTCGGCGTCTTCGAGGCCGATCGACAAGCGGATCGTGCCGGGCCCGATGCCGGCCTGCGCGAGCGCCGCATCATCCATGCGGAAGTGGGTGGTGGAGGCCGGATGGATCACCAGCGAGCGGCAATCGCCCACATTGGCCAGGTGCGAAAACAACGCCAGTGACTCGATCAGCTTCTTGCCCTGCTCGCGGCTGCCGGCCAGATCGAAGCTGAACACCGCGCCGCAGCCCTTGGGCAGCAGGCGCTGGGCGAGTGCGTGATCGGGATGCGATTCAAGCTCCGGGTAGCCCACCGAAGCCACCATCGGATGGCGCACCAGAAACTCCACCACCCGGCGGGTGTTGGCCACATGCCTTTGCATGCGCAGCGGCAGTGTCTCGATGCCTTGCAGCATCAGCCAGGCGGTGTGCGGGCTCATGCAGGCGCCGAAGTCGCGCAGGCCTTCGCGGCGCGCGCGCAGCAAGAAGGCGCCCACGGTGCTTTCTTCGGTGAACACCATGCCGTGGAAGCCGTCGTACGGTTCGGTGAGTTCGGGGAAAAGCCCCGAAGCCTCCCAATCCATGCTGCCGCCGTCGATCAGCACACCGCCCACCACGGTGCCGTGCCCGCACAGGAATTTGGTGGCCGAGTGGTAGACCAGATCGGCGCCGTGCGCGAACGGGCGCATCAGATACGGCGTGGTGAAGGTGGAGTCCACCATCAGCGGCAGGCCATGCTCATGCGCCAGCGCGGCCACCGTGGGGACGTCCAGCACGTCGAGGCCGGGATTGCCCAGGGTTTCGCCGAACAGCATGCGGGTGTGGGGCTGGATCGCGGCACGCCAGGCATCGATATCGCGTGGATCGACAAACGTGGTGCTGATGCCAAACCGCGCCATCGTGTAGTGCAGCAGGTTGTGCGAGCCGCCATACAAGGCCGAACTGGCCACGATGTGCGAGCCGGCGCCGGCCAGCGTGGCAATCGCCAGGTGCAGCGCGGCCTGGCCGCTGGCGGTGGCGATCGCGCCCACACCGCCTTCGAGGGCCGCCATGCGCTCCTCGAACACCGCATTGGTGGGGTTGCTGATGCGGCGGTACACATGGCCGGAGCGTTCGAGGTTGAACAGCGAGGCTGCGTGGTCGCTGCTCTCGAAGACAAACGAGGTGCTCAGGTGCAACGGCACCACGCGCGCGCCGGTGGCGGGATCGGGGGCGGCGCCGGCATGCAGCGCCAGGGTGTCGAAACCGGGGTCGGAAGGGCCGGCCATGCTGTCTCCGCGAGCCGTTGAGGATCGGCTGTCTTCGCGAGAGTGTAGGCGGCCAGGGTGGCGGAAAAAGGGTATGTCGGGCTTGCGATAATCGGTGGATGAATGATTCAGCGCCGATCGGCGTCGGCCCGGTGCCGGTGGAAAACTGTGATGTGCGGGGCGAGACCCTCGTCGAATCGACGTGACCGGCGCGCAGCCCATCCAGCCGGTGCCGCCACTGGCTGTCGATCGCGAGCGTGCGCCCGGGCCAGCGGCGCCTGCGCAGCCCCCCGGCGAACCTGACGCCCCCCGGCCCAGCCTCGTCGCGCTGGGTGCGTTGGGCTACGGCCATGCCGCCCGCGGCGGCCCGGATGACGCCGACGGCGTGGAGGTGCCGCTGCTCTCCGGCCTGCCGGCGATGGTGGACGTGTGGCGCACCACCGGGCCGGTGAGTGCCGGCCGCACGGGCGGTGTGCGCTGGCGGCACAACGGCCATTGGCTGTGGGGCGCCACCGAACTGCACGATCCGGCCGACGGCGGCGGCACGCTGCTGGTGCAGGCCTACCGCGCCTATTCCGACATCTTCGCCACGCTGCAGGCCACGGGATGCGGTCACCTGCAGCGTCTGTGGAATTACCTGCCTGGCATCAATGCCGATGGCGGTGGTCTGGAGCGCTATCGCCAGTTCAATACCGGCCGCCAGCGCGCGTTTCTCGAAGCCGGCTCATCGGTTTTCGAAGGTGCTCCGGCGGCCTGCGCGATCGGCACGCAGGGTGGGCCGATGTGTGTGCGCTTTCTGGCCGGGCGCGCCAGGCCGGTGCCGGTGGAAAACCCGCGCCAGGTGTCGGCCTACCGATACCCGAGCGCATACGGGCCCACCAGCCCGACCTTTTCTCGCGCGGCGCTGATCGATGCCGGCGGCGGGCGTGTGGCCTTGCTGATATCCGGCACGGCCAGCATCGTCGGCCACCAGACGCTCCATCTTGGCGACGTGGTGGCGCAAACCCACGAGACGCTGCGCAACCTGCAGGCGGTGATCGACGCCGCGCACGCCAAGACCTCGGCGCGGTTCAGCCTGCCTTCGCTGGTCTGCGCGTTGTATGTGCGCCATGCGCAGGATGTGCCGCGGATCGTCGAGGTGCTCAACGCCGAGCTCGGTGCCGCCGCGCCGATGCTGCGTGGCGCGGTGCATCTGCAGGCCGATATCTGCCGGCATGATCTGCTCGTCGAGATCGAGGCCCATGCGATGGCCGACGGAGCCTTGTTCGCGTGAGCGCGAGCCCGTGCCGCCGGGGTGGCGTGGCGATGGCGGCGCTGTCGGCTGTTTGGGTGGCGACGGCAGCTCACGCAGCCGATGCCGATTTGCCCCGCGCGTCGCAGATGATCGAGCGTCCGCTGTGGGAGCTCGGCCTGGGCGCCGCCGCGCTGCGCCTGCCGCACTACCGAGGTTCCGACCAATCTCACAACTGGTTGTTGCCGGTGCCCTATGTGGTGTATCGCGGCAACATCTTTCGGGCCGATCGCGATGGTGCCAGGGCGGTGCTGGTCGAAACCGATCGCTTCGACTTCGATCTCAGTGTGGCGGCCGGCGCGCCCACCCGCAGCCAGGACAACCGCGCTCGCGAAGGCATGCCGGATCTGGCGCCCACGCTGGAGCTGGGACCCAATCTCAACTGGCGGCTGGGCCGCGGCCCGGGCTGGAAGCTCGACTTGCGCGCGCCGCTGCGCGCCGTGTTCACCGTCGAATCCTCGCCGCAGGCGATCGGCTGGGCCGCAACGCCCAACCTCAACCTCGACACCACGCGCCTCATTCCGGGCTGGAACGTCGGCCTGCAAGCGGGGCCGGTGTTCGGCGATGCGCGTTTGCATCGCCACTACTACGATGTCGGCGCTGCCTTGGCCACCGCGGCCCGCCCGGCCTATCGCGCCGACGGCGGCTACGCCGGGGTTCAGATCACCACCGCGCTCTCGCGCCGTTTCGACAAGCTCTGGATCGGTGCCTTTGCACGCTTCGATTCGCTGGCCGGTGCCACGTTTGCCGACAGCCCCCTGGTGCGCAGCCGGCAGCAGCTGTCGGTGGGCCTGGCGGTCTCCTGGGTGCTGTGGACATCGAGCACGCTCGTCACCACCGCTGAGTAGGTCGACATCCGGATGCGAGTGCGCGCGGTGCCCTGGACGGTGTTGATGCACGGGATGATGTTCGGCCTGCTGGCCGTGCTGGGTGCGATGTCGCTGGCATGGAACCTGGTGGCCTTTGTGCTCTATCCGCTGCTGCCCAGGCGCACCGGCGGAGCCATCGGGCGAGCCGGTGTGTCGCGGGTGTATCGCTGGTTCTGGGCGGTGGCCCGGGTCACTGGCATGTTGCGGCTGGAGGCCTCGGTGCTGGATCGGTTTCGCGACGAACCCGGCCTCATCATTGCCGCCAACCATCCGAGCATGCTCGACGCGATGATGCTGGTGGCGCGGCTGCCAGCCAGCACCTGCATCATGAAAGCCGATTTGATGAGCAACCCCTTTCTCGGCGCCGGCGCCAGGCTGGCGCGCTACATCTGCACCGATTCCACCCGCGGCACGATCCGCCAGTCGGTGAACAGGCTGAAGGAGGGCGGGCAGCTGATCATGTTTCCCGAAGGCACACGCACCACGCGAGCGCCGATCAACCCGTTCCGGCCCGGCTGCACCTTGATCGCCAAGCTCGCCAACGCACCGATCCAGACGGTGTTCATCGATACCGATTCGCCCTATGTGGGCAAGGGCTGGCCGGTGTGGCGATTGCCGCCGATACCGATCGTCTTTTCGGTGCGCATCGGGGAGCGCTTTGCGCCAATGGCGGATGCCGATGCGATGCACAAGGCGCTGGAGCGCTACTTCGTCGAGCAGTTGACGGTGCGCGGCGTGGGCACCAACGCAGCGACCAACACCGGCTCGCACTGACATCATGGCCGGGCCTCTGCACGACTCGACCCCCGCACGCCCGCCGCAACCTGCGCAGGCCGGGCAGGCATCGACCACCCACCTCGTGCTGATCCCCAGCTACGACACCGGCCCGATGCTCGCGCGCACGCTGCGCGACGCGCTGGCCAACTGGCGCGTGGTGTGGGTGGTGATCGATGGCAGCACCGACGGCAGCGCCGAAGATGCCCAAAAGATGGCGCAAGGCGACCCGGGGCTGCGGGTCTTCGTGCTGCCACGCAACCAGGGCAAGGGCGCGGCGGTGCTGCATGGTTTGCGCCTGGCGCACGCGGCGGGATTCACCCACGCCCTGACGATGGACGCCGATGGCCAGCATCCCGCGAATCTGATTCCCACCTTCATGGCCGATTCAATACGGCGGCCCGAGGCGATGATTCTCGGCAAGCCGGTGTTCGATGCCAGCGCGCCCTTGCTGCGCGTGCGCGGCCGTCGCATCTCCAACGGCTGGACCAACCTCGAAACGCTGGGCGCCGGTGTCGGCGATTCGCTCTACGGCTTTCGCGTCTACCCGATCGGCGACCTGCTCGATGTGATGCGGCACCAGCGCTGGATGCGCCGCTTCGACTTCGACACCGAGGCGGTGGTGCGCCTGGCCTGGCGTGGCGTGAAGCCGATCAACCGCGACGCGCCGGTGAAATACCTGCGCCCGGAAGAAGGTGGCGTGTCGCACTTCCGCTATGGACGCGACAACGCCTTGCTCACCTGGATGCATGCGCGCTTGATGCTGGGTTTTGTGCTGCGCCTGCCGATGCTGGTGATGCGCCGGTTGACGGGCAAGCCGCCATTCCAGCGATAGCCGTTTCAAGCGTGGCTGGCCCGCGTCATTGCATCCTGCGTTTCAGCTGTTCGAGGCAACCAGCGGCGCAGCGCCGGGGTGGTGATCACGGTGCTGAAGATGGCCATCAGCACCAGCATGGTGAAGATCTCCTTGCCGATCACGCCAAGCTCAAAGCCGACGTTGATGATGATGAGCTCCATCAGTGCGCGGGTGTTCATCATGATGCCGATGATGCGGGATTCCACCCGCCCCATGCCGGCCCAGCGCGCGGCCAGCCAGCAGGCGCCGAACTTGCCCAGCGTGGCCAGGGCGATCAACAGCAGGCACCAGCCCCAGGTGCCGGCGCTGCCCAGCGATCCGATATCGGTGCGCAAGCCGGTGAAGGTGAAGAAGATCGGCAGGAAGAACACGTTGACGAAGCTGCCCACACGTTCTTGCCAGGCCTTGGCAAAGTCGACCTCCTGGTGCAACAGCACGCCGGCCATGAAGCCGCCGAAGATGGCGAAGATGCCCAGGTGATAGGTGGTCATGCCGCCGATGAAGATCACCGCGATGATCACGCTCATCAAGGTGGCCGGCAGGGCCGCGGATCCGACGCCGGGTGCACGCATGGCCGCTGGTCCGGCGCCCATTTGAGAGCGCACGAATCGGCGCAGCAGCGGCCGCACCACCCACCAGCACAACGCGCCGAACACCAGCACGCCGAGCACCCGCCATGCAAACTCGTCGGGCACAAAAGCCGATACGCTGAGCGAGCTCACCAGCGCCAGCAGCAGCCAGCCGATCACATCGTTGATGGCGGCGGCACTGATCGCGATCACGCCGATCTGCGTGCGGGTGATGTTGAACTCCATCATGATCCGGCCCAGGATAGGCAGCGCGGTGATCGAAAACGCCGTGGCCACGAACAGCGAAAAGCCCAGCACGTTGCGGGTGCCCATCAGGGTGGGCGGCACGAGCCACGCGAACAGCAGGCCCAGCGTAAACGGCGCCACCATGCCGGCGATGGCCACCGCCAGCACCGCGCGCCGGTTGCGGCGCTCGTTGAGATGGCCAAAATCGAATTCCAGGCCGA
>JANMAS010000078.1:0-15038 GCA_031359975.1 Burkholderiales bacterium | reverse complement strand
GATGGGCTTTCTGCCCGTCTTCGTGCTGATGGCGGTGCTCTACTGCGCGATTTCGGCGGCGCTGGACACCACCGCCTGCGAGAGCGAACGCGGCTCGCTCGAGCCTTTGCTGATTAATCCCATGCCGCGCGCGGCGCTGGTGATCGGCAAGTGGGGCGCCGTGGCCAGTGTGAGCATGTTGATCGCCGCGTTGTCGTGCCTGAGCTTCCTGCCGGGGCAGTGGTTGTTGCGCAGCGAGGCGCTGGCGGCCCTGTTTCAGTTCGGTTGGTTCGAGGCCGCGATGTTCATGGCCCTGCTGCTGCCGTTGTCGGCCGCGCTGGCGGCGGTGATGATGGCCATCGCGATCCGCTGCAAGACCTTCAAAGAAGCGCAGGCCAACATGACGGTGCTCCTGCTGGTCGTCAGCCTGCTGCCGATGGTGACGATCCTCAACCCGGGTGCCGAGAAGGCCTGGCAGGTGTGGCTGCCGCCCTTGGCGCAAACCACGCTGATGAATCGGGTGCTCAAGGGCGAGGCCCTGGCCACCCTCGACGTGCTGATCCCGGTCGTTGTGTGTGCGGTGCTGACAGTGGCCTGCCTGGCCTGGGTGTCACGCCGGCTGGCCACGGCGGCGATGCGTTGAAACGCTGACGAGCGGGCAGCGCCGGGGTCAGGCGGCGAGCCTGCGCTCGAGGGCCGCAGGCAGGGCCCCTGGTGTGTGCAGGGGCAAGCTGTGACGCCGCCGCAAGGTGCGCTGCACCTCGCGCTGCCAGGGCAGGGCGTAGACGATCTCGTTGAGCAGGAGCGCGCTTGCGTCGTCGGGCAGTTTGTCCCCTCGCGCATCGATGAATCGCAGGTTGGTGATGACCGCCATCGGATCGGCCATGGCCACCACGTTGGGCATCAGCTGCACCCAATCCCAGGCCATGCCGGCTTCCGTTCGGCCCGAATCCGCACACCACATCGTCTGGCCGCAAGCGGGTGTTTCACCATCCCCCGCTGCCACGATCCGCGTGTCAATATGCACGAAGCGTGCGCGGAGGCGGGAGTTTGCCTGACACAATACGGGCGGCCACGCAATAAGGGCCCAGGGGGGCGGAGCGACAATTTCCACAGCGATGGCCCTCGACGGATAAGTATTTATTCGTCAGTTTGACGGCGATATGGCAGCACCGCCAGACGTAAAGCCTTGCAGGGTCAGGCGCCCCGTGATGGGGCAGACGGTCATTTGAATTCGCCGGTTGAGCGGCGCGACAGGATCCCCGAATGTTGCAGGGTGGTTTCACGGCCGTGATGGAGTCCCGAAGCCGGGAAGAGTTTCGGGATGAGGTGCTTCGGTTCACGCACCGACTTGAATTCGACTATTTTTCGGCGATGCTGGTCGTCGACCATACGTTGGGTCGTTCGCAGTTCATCACCATCGATAACACGCCTCAGGGTTATCGCGACGCCTATCAGAGCCAGCCTTCGCAGCAGCTGGACCCGGTGATGCAGCACTGCAAGCGCCAGAGCATTCCCATCATCTGGGATCAGGATACCTACACCACCCTGCAGCGCGGCCAGATCTGGGAAGAGCAGGCCCGCTACGGATACCGCACCGGTATCGCCATGGCGCTGCACATGCCCGAAGGAAAGCACTTCATGTTGGGGATGGACCGCGATATGGCCTTGCCAGATGATCCCGACGCGCTGACTCGTGTGGTCGCGGATCTGCAGCTTTTTGCGGTGCATGCCCAGGACGCGGCAGTGCGCCTGCTGCTGCCGGCCGAGGCACCCAAGGTCGCGCCAAGGCTCACGCCGCGTGAAACTGAAGCACTGAAGTGGACGATGGCCGGCAAAACGGCCTGGGAAGTCGGCCAGCTGCTGTCGATCAGTGAACGCACGGTGGTGATGCATTTGCAGAACGCGATGCACAAGCTCGATGCCACCAACAAGCATCAGGCAGTCATCAAGGCCATGGGAATGGGCCTGATCTGAACGACCCGCCATCGGGCCGGTGGGTACGCTCGCCCCGACGTACCCTGTAAAACCTGACAGTAGGCATTTCGTCACGCTGCTGGTGCAATAGGCATCAACGCGGCCAGCCCGCCCGTTTCACTCCACGGAGCCACGAGATGAACCCGATTGCCAAGATTCTCCGTCGTCACAAGAGCGGCAAAACCGTGCCGACCACCGCCGGGATCAGCGAACAGTCGCCACCGATGCCGCGCGCGCTTGGCGCCGACGAGTTGAAGTTGGTGGGTGGTGGCACCGGTGTGAATACAGGCCCGGTGATCGATTCGCCCAAGGGCGGCTGGGCCACCAATTCGCCCAAGGGCGGTTGGAAAGACGGAGGCAGTTGACCCTCCGTTTCCGAATTCAGTCAGTTTTGCGCCCCACGAATCCCCTGCCGTGAAGGGGCGCAAGCGGCCCGGCTTAGTCCGGGCCGCGTTTTTTTGTGCGCTCGGCTATTCTCAGGTCTTTGCGTTCGCTGCCTGCCATGACCAGTCCGCTGTTTCGGTCGGAAGTGCTGGAACAGGCCCGCCAGCAAGGGCTGGGTGAAGTGCGGCTGGTACGGCCGGTCACGCTCACCGTGCTCACGATCGTGTTTGTGTTGGTGGCGGTGGCGGTGGCGGCCTTTTTGTGGGTGGGCCAGACCACCCGAAAGGTGCGCGTTGACGGCGTCGTGGTGCCCGAGCGCGGCCTGATCCGCGTGATGCCTGGCGCCGCCGGTGTGATCCAGGAGCGCCTCATCACCCAGGGCCAGACGGTTCGCCGCGGCGACGCGATGTTTGTGCTGGGTCTGCCCGAACCCACCCTGGCCACCGAGCAGCAGATGCGGGTGCGCGAGTCGCTGGCGCAGCGGAGTCGCAGCCTGCGCGAGACGGTCCGCGATCAAGACAACCTGATGCAACAGAGCTTGGCAGCCGCCAATCAGCGCCTGGCCGATCTGCAGCGGGAAGGGTCGCAGATCGAGGCTGAAATCGAGCTGCAGCGCAGCCGTCAGGCTTTGGCCCAGCGAGCAACCGCGCGCACGCAATCGTTGCGCGATCAGGGCTTTGTATCCGACGCCCAGGTGCAGGCCGGCACCAACGACGAACTGGCGATCCAGGCGCAACTCACCGCGCTCGACCGTCAACGGGCCGCGCATGCGCGGGAGGTGGGCGATCTGCAGGCGCAGATTCGCGAAATCCCGCTGCGCCACCGGGTGCGGCAAGGGGAAATCGAGCGCGAGATTGCTTCGCTGGGCGAAAGCGAAGCGCGCAGCGACGCGGTCGATCCGACGCGGCGGCTGGTCGTCTCCGCGCCGGCCGACGGCACCGTGGCCGCGGTGATGGCCGAGGTGGGCCAGATGTCGAGCGCCGAAGTGGCCCTGGCCAGCGTGGTGCCGCAAGACACCCTGCTGCAGGCGCATCTGTTCGCACCGTCGCGGGCCATCGGTTTTCTCAAACCGGGCCAGGTGGTGTGGTTGCGGCTTCAGGCCTTCCCGCATCAGAAGTTCGGCATGCCGCGGGGCCAGGTGCTGCAAGTGGCGAATGCGCCCTGGGTGCCGCCGGCCGATGACCCGGAGGCCGGACTCGCCGCGCGTGGCGAGCCGGTCTACCGCATCACGGTGTCGCTGCCCGAGCAGGCGCTGAAGGCCTACGGCCAGAGTTTTGCGCTGGTTTCGGGCATGCGGCTGGAAGCCGACGTGATCCTCGAGCGACGCCGGTTGGTGGAGTGGCTGTTCGAGCCGCTGCTCGGATGGGCCGGCCGCCTCTAGGGCGGTATTCGCGCAGATGCATGGCCTTCGTTTCGGGTTTGGCCGTCGGGTGCCGCTGGTGCTGCAGAGCGAGGCGGCCGAATGCGGGTTGGCGTGCCTGGCCATGGTGGCCGGTGCGCACGGGCAGGGGATCGGGCTGCCGGAGCTGCGGCGCCGATTTCCGCTGTCGCTGAAGGGCGCGACGCTGGCCGACCTGGTGCGCGTGGCGGGTTCGTTGCAGTTTCAACCGCGCGCGTTGCGGGCCGATCTGCAGCATCTGGCGCAACTCAGCATGCCCTGCGTGCTGCATTGGGATCTGAACCATTTCGTGGTCCTGGTGTCGCTGCGGCGTGGTGTGGGCGTGATCCACGATCCGGCTCGTGGCGAGCGCAAGGTCACGATGGAGGAGCTGTCGAAACACTTCACCGGCGTGGCCCTGGAGCTCACCCCGACGGCCGACTTCAAGCCGCACCGCCCCGAAGCCCCGGTGCGCCTGTCGCGCCTGCTGGGTTCGGTCTCCGGGCTCAAGCGCTCGCTGGCCCAGGTGTTCGTGCTGGCCGCGACGCTCGAGGCGTTTGTCCTGCTGTCGCCGTTTTTCATGCAATGGGTGGTGGACGACGTGCTGCTCAGCGCCGATCGCGACATGCTGGGTGTGTTGGGCGTCGGCTTCGGCCTGCTGGTGCTGATCCAGGCGGCCACCGCCAGCCTGCGCGCGTGGGCGGTGCTGCATCTGTCCACCACCTTGAACCTGCAATGGCTCGGCAATGTATTTGCCCACCTGCTGCGGCTGCCGGTATCGTGGTTCGAGCGGCGATACCTGGGCGATGTGTGGTCGCGTTTCGCGGCGGTGCATCACATCCAGAAGACGCTCACCACCAGTTTTGTCGAGGCGGTGCTGGATGGCGTGATGGTCACCGTCACGCTGGTGATGATGGTCATCTACAGCCCGACGCTGGCGGCCATCGGCCTGGGCTGCGTGGTGGTATATGCCCTGGTGCGCTGGGCGTGTTTTGCGCCGATGCGCGATGCCACGCAGGAAGCCTTGGTGCGCGAGGCGCGCCAGAGCGGCCATTTCCTCGAATCGCTGCGCGGTGTGCCCTCGATCAAGCTGCTCAACGCGGAAGGTGCGCGCCATTCGCGCTACATGAGCCTGGTGGTGGAAACCACCAACGTCGAACTGGCGGTGCAGCGCTACGGCATCGGGCTGACGGTGGCGCATCGCCTCATCTTCGGGCTGGAGCGGGTGGCGGTGATCTGGGTGGGCGCGCTGTTGGTGATGGACCAGCGTTTGTCGGTGGGCATGCTGTTCGCGTTCTTTGCCTACAAGGAGCAGTTTGCTCAGCGGGTGAGCACGCTGATCGACCGCTGCGCCGACCTCGGCATGCTGCGTGTGCAGGCCGAACGCCTGGCCGATATCGTGCACGCCGATGCCGAGCAGGACGAGCGTGCCATCGGCGCGGCGATGCCACCCGGTGTGCCGGTGCTGGAGATGCGCGACGTCACGTTCGCCTACGCCGAAGGCGATGTGCCGGTGCTGCGCGGGGTGAGCCTGCGCGTGGAGCCCGGCGAATGCCTGGCCATCGTCGGCCCCTCGGGTTGCGGCAAATCAACCCTGTTGAAGGTGATGCTGGGCCTGAACGAGCCCACCAGCGGCGAGATTCGCGTGGCCGGGCAACCCATGGCGAGGCTGGGCCGCGGCGCCTGGCGCGACATGATCGGCGCCGTGCTGCAGGACGAACCGCTCTTTGCCGGCTCGGTGGCCGACAACATCAGCTTCTTCGCCGCCGAATCGGACGACGCCTGGATCATCGAATGCGCCCGGCGCGCCTGCGTCCATGACGAGATCGACGCCCTGCCGATGGGCTATCACACGCTCGTCGGCGACATGGGCACCGCGCTCTCGGGCGGGCAGAAACAGCGCATCCTGCTGGCGCGTGCGCTGTATCGCCGGCCGCGCATCCTGTTTCTCGACGAAGCCACCAGCGCGCTCGACGTGGAGGCCGAGCGGCGGGTGAATCAGGCGATCCGCGAGCTGTCGATCACGCGGGTGATCGTGGCGCATCGGCCCGAAACGATCGCCAGCGCCAGCCGCGTCCTGGCCCTGCACGAAGGCCGGGTGGCACAGGATCTGCGCGCCATCGTCGGCTCCGGCCCGCTCGCACCCCACGGCCCGTAGCCGGACGGCAGCGGTGCCGATCGGCGCCGCATCGGGCGTTGGTCGGCGCTGTGGACGATGTGCCAAATGTCGCGCGGCCCCGCGACAAGAGGCCGAATCCGAGGCGCTTGTCCCTACTTTTGGGGTGGCACCCAACGCGCACGCCGACATAATTGGAAACATCACCGCAGTGCGTCATGGCTGGGTCGCCCGTGCGGATCGCCGTTATCGTGACGCACGTGCCACCAAGAGCCCCCAAACTTTGCACGCTCCACGCGCCTCGTCTGGCCTGCCCGCCGAGCCGTGAGCGATGCCGGAAGCCCGGTTTTCATCCACTCGCGCCTGCCCAACCCGCTGTTGACGCCGCCAGCTCCCATGCCCAACGCCCCCCTCGCCGCCGAGCCCAACGCCCAGCCACCCGCCAGCTGGCTGGATCTGTTCGTGCGCCCGCAGGCGGAGTCGAGTGCGCCTGCCGCGAGGCACAGGCTGACGGCGCCGTGGCCACTCGGGGCCGGTGCGGCCGACACCTCCGATACCCCCGGCCTGGCCGCGTGGTTCTGGCTGCAGGAGCGATGGCTGAGCCGATTCGCGGGCGAGGCGGTGGTCGCCGCCGAAGCCCGGCAGGATGATTCGGGCACCACCAAGCTGACACGCATCGAGCTGGTCTGGCCGGCCAATGCCTCGGTGCTGGCCTGTTTTGCCTTGATCGATGCGCAGCGCGAGCGAGGCGTGCCGGTGGCTGGCCCCGATCATCCGGAAGCCGTCTGGCTCACCGGGCATGCCGGCGACGACGCCATGCCCGTGGCCCAGGCGCCGCTGGTCGTGGGCCGCCACCGGGGAGCCGATGGCGAGCCGGACACGCTGGTGCTGGACGTGGATGCCAGCCTGGTGCCGCGTGCCCAGGCCCAGGTGCTGCTCGATACGCTGGTGCGCGTGGCGCAAGCCATGCTCGACAGCCCCGACGCTCCGTGGACCGAGATCGATGTGATCGATCCCGCTACCCGCACGCAGTGGGCGCGTTGGAACCCGCCGCTGCGGCCGTTCGACCCCGCGCTTACCGTGCCGGGCGCGTTCGCGCGCCAGGTGCGCCAGCGGCCCGATGCCATTGCCGTGGTCGATGCGCACGCGCGCCTGACCTACGCCGCGCTCGACGCCCGATCCGATGCGATGGCACGGCGGCTGCGGCAGGCGGGTGTGCAACCCGGCGCCACGGTGTGCATCGCGCTCGGGCGCTCATGCGAAGCGATCGTCGCGTTGCTCGGCATCCTGAAGGCCGGCGCGGCCTACCTGCCGGTCGATCCCAGCCATCCGCCCGAGCGGCTGGCGTTCATGCTCGACGACACCGGCGCCACGCTGATCCTCACCACAAGGCCGTTCGAATCGGCCTTTCCGGCCGGCCGTGCGATCTGGTTCATCGATGAATCGGCGCCGCAGGGCGATGCCACAGCGCTCGACGACCCATCGACCGGCGAATCGCTGGCGTACGTGATGTACACCTCGGGCTCGACCGGCGTGCCCAAGGGCATCCAGATCCGTCACCTCTCGATCCTGCGCCTGGTGTTGGGCGCCGACTACGTGCAGCTGTCGCCGGATGCGGCGGTGATGCATGCGGCGCCGCTGGGCTTCGACGCGTCCACGCTCGAAATCTGGGGCCCGCTGCTAAACGGCGGCCGCTGCGTGCTGCACGACGAAGCCCTGCCCACACCGCAAGGCCTGGCCGCCACCATCCGCCGCGAACGTGTCACCACCGCCTGGCTCACCGCCGCGCTGTTCAATGCGGTGGTGGATGACGATCCGGCCCACCTGCGCGGGCTCAAGCAGTTGCTGATCGGCGGCGAGGCGCTGTCGGTGCCGCATGTGCGCCGCGCGCTGGCCGCCTTGCCCGAGACGCAGATCATCAATGGCTACGGTCCCACCGAGTGCACCACCTTCACCTGCACGCATGCGATCCCGCGTGAGCTGGCCGCCGATGCGCGCGCCGTGCCGATCGGCCGGCCGATCACCGATACGCCGGTGTTCATCCTCAGCCCGACGATGCAGCCGCTGCCGATCGGGCTGGTGGGCGAGCTGTACGTGGGCGGCCGCGGCCTGGCGCGCGGTTATCTGCAACGCGACGACCTCACCGCGCGCAGCTTCGTCGCCAATCCGTTCACCCCGCTCGCCGACGACCCCAGCGGCCACGGCGGTCGCCTGTACCGCACCGGCGACCTGGTGCGCTACCTGGCCGACGGCAGCATCGATTTCATCGGCCGTGCCGACGGCCTGGTGAAGGTGCGCGGCTTTCGCATCGAGCTCGGCGAGATCGAAACCGCGCTCGCCGCCCATCCGGCGGTGCAGGCCTGCGCGGTGGTGGCCGGCCAGGATGCCGCCGGCGGTACGCGCCTGATCGCCTATGCGGTGGCGCGCCGGGGCGAACCGGTGCCTGTGGCCGCCGTGCGCGAGTATCTGGCGCGGCGCCTGCCTGAATTCATGGTGCCCGCCGCGATGGTGTGGATGGCGGCGCTGCCGATCACGGTCAACGGCAAGCTCGACCGCCGCGCCTTGCCGCAACCGGCCTCGCAGCGCCCCGAGCTCACCGTGCCCTATCAGCAGCCGCGTGGCGACGATGAACGGCGGGTGTGCGAGGCCTTCGCCGCCGTGCTGGGCCTCGATGGCGTCGGCCGCGCCGACAACTTCTTCGATCTCGGCGGCAATTCGCTGCTGGTGTTGCGCCTGCTCAAGCGGCTCTCGGACACCGGCACCTCGTCGCTCACCACCGCCGCGTTTTTCCGCGGGCCTACGCCGGCCGAGGTGGCGGCTGAACTGGCCGGTGGTGGCGCGGCCGATGCGCTTGACGAGCGCCGCCTCTCACGGGCCGCGCCCCAGTCGGCCAGCGCTGCCGGCGAGCCGATCGCCCTGGTGGCGATGGCCGGCCGCTTCCCGGGGGCCAACACGGTCGAGCAGTTCTGGCGCAACCTGTGCGAAGGCCGCGATTCCATCACCGACTTTGCCGATGCCGATCTCGACCCGTCGCTGCCGACATCGCTGACCAGCGACCCGGACTACGTGAAGTCGCGCGGTGTGATCGACGGCGTCGAGATGTTCGATGCGGCGTTTTTCGGCATCTCGCCGCGCGAAGCCGATCTGATGGACCCACAGCAGCGTGTGTTCATGGAGCTGTGCTGGGAATGCCTCGAACGCGGCGGTGTGGCGCCCGATGCCACCACCGTGCCGGTGGGTGTGTTTGCCGGCATGAACAACGCCACCTACTTCCAGCGCCATGTGAGCAGCCGCCCCGATCTCGTCGAGAACGTCGGCGAGTTTCCGGTGATGCTGGCCAACGAGAAGGATTACGTCACCACCCGCGTCGCCTACCGGCTCAACCTCACCGGCCCGGCGGTGAGCGTCAATACCGCCTGCTCCACCTCGCTGGTGGCGATCGGCCAGGCCTTTGCCAGCCTGCGCGCCGGCCAATGCGACATGGCCCTGGCCGGCGGGGTGTCGATCACCTGCCCGCCGCGCAGTGGTTATCTGTATCAAGACGGCGCGATGCTCTCGCCCGACGGCCGCACGCGCAGCTTCGATGCCAAGGCACAAGGCACCGGTTTCAACGACGGCGCCGCCGTTGTGCTGCTCAAGCGCTTGTCCGATGCGCTGGCCGATGGCGACACCATTCATGCGGTGATCCGCAGCGTGGCCATCAACAACGATGGCCGCGACAAGGCCAGTTTCACCGCACCCAGCGTCGATGGCCAGGCGGCGGTGATTGCCGCCGCACAGGCCGCCGCCGGCATCGAGCCGCGCAGCATCTCGTACGTCGAAACCCACGGCACCGCCACGCCGCTGGGTGATCCGATCGAAGTGGCCGGCCTCACGCGCGCGTTCCGGCGCGGCACGCCCGATGTGGGCTTCTGCCGCATCGGTTCGGTGAAGAGCAATGTCGGCCATCTGGTGATCGCGGCCGGCGCCACCGGCGTGATCAAGACCGCGCTCGCGCTGGCTCGCGAACAACTGCCGCCGAGCATCCACTTCGACGCGCCGAATCCCAACATCGAGTTCGAAGGCAGCCCGTTTGTCGTCAACGACCAGCTCAGCGCCTGGCCGCGTGGCAACGAGCCGCGCCGCGCCGGCGTGAGCAGCTTTGGCGTGGGCGGCACCAACGCGCACGCGGTGATGGAAGAAGCGCCGCAGCAGCTGGATTCATCGGCTGCGCAAGGGCCGCAGCTGCTGATGCTCTCGGCGCGCAGCCGCGGCGCGCTCGACGGGATGACCGAATCGCTGGCGGCGCACCTCGAAGCCGACTCGACCGCGAACCTCGCCGATGTCGCTTTCACGTTGCAGCGTGGGCGCAGCCGCTTCGCGCATCGCCTGTGCGTGGTGGCCGACAGCGCCCGCGCGGCCGTTGCCGCGCTGCGTTCGTCGGCGGATCCGCTGCGCGCGCAGCGTGCCGTGGGCGCGGCGACGCCGCCGCTGGCGTGGTTGTTCCCTGGCCAGGGCGCGCAATACGCGGGCATGGGCAGCGGTTTGCACGCCCACGATCCGGTGTTCCGTGCGGCGTTCGATGAGTGTGCCGCGGCCCTGCAACCGGCCTTGTCGTTCGACCTTGCTGCACGCATGTTCGGCGGGCAGGCCGATGCGCTCACGGCCACGTCGGTGACGCAGCCGGCCACGTTCTGCCTCGAAGTCGCGCTGGCGCAATCGTGGCTGGCGCGCGGTGTGCAGCCCGTTGCGCTGGTGGGCCACAGTGTGGGTGAGTTTGCCGCTGCCGTGGTCGCAGGCGTGATGTCGCTCGCCGACGCGGCGCGGCTGGTGGCGCTGCGCGGCGCCATGATGCAGGCGATGCCGGCGGGTGCGATGTTGTCGGTGCGGATGACGGCGGACGCGCTGATGGCCAGGCTGCCGGCGGCTTTGTCGCTGTCGGCCGAAAACGCCGCCAACGCGTGTGTTGTTGGCGGCACGGCCGAAGCGATCGAAGCGTTCCGGGTGGTGCTCGAATCAGAAGGCATCGCGGCGCGAACATTGCAAACCTCGCATGCCTTCCACACGCCGATGATGGATCCGGTGGTCGCCGCCTTCGAGGCCGAAGTGCGGCGGGTGGCGCTCGCCGCACCCAGGCTGCCGATCGCCTCCACGCTCACCGGCACCTGGCTCACCGCTGCGCAGGCTACCGATCCGCACTACTGGGCCCGGCACCTGCGCGAGCCAGTGCGGTTTTCAGCCGCGCTGCGCACCGTGCTCGGCGCGCATGATGCGGCGCTGCTCGAAGTGGGCCCGCGCGGCAGCCTGTGCATGCTGGCGCGCCAGCACACCGTGGCGGGCCGCGCCGCGCCGGTGGCCATCGCCAGCCTGATGGACATGCCGGCTTCGGAAGCGGCGGCGATGACACTCGCTCACGGCCAGCTCTGGACACTCGGCCTCGAACTGCCGGGCTCGGCTGCGACGCCCGCTCACCAGCGCCGCCGTGTCGTGCTGCCCACCTACCCGTTCGAGCGCAAGCGGCATTGGATCGATGCCCCTGTGGCGGCCGGGCTGCCGGCGATGTTGCCAGCCGCGGCGATCACCGCACCAGCCGCAACAACCGTCGAACCCGTGCCGGCAGACACACCCGCGCCAGCCCCTGCCCGCTTGTTCGCGATCGCGCAGGCCCCGGCCGCACCCTCCTTGACCGATTCTTCCTCACCGACCGACATGAGCACACCCTCCTCCTCCGCATCACGCCGCCCGCAGTTGCTGAACCGCCTGCGCACCGTGTTTGAAGACGTGGCCGGCATGGATCTGGCCGATGCCGATCCGGCGTCGAGCTTCGTCGAGCTGGGCCTCGATTCGCTCACGCTCACCCAGGCTGCGATGCAGGTGAAGAAGCAGTTCAAGGTGGCGATCACCTTCCGCCAGTTGATGGAGCGGTATCGCAGCTTCGATACGCTGGTGGAGTTTCTCGATGGCGCCTTGCCGCCGGAAGCCGCACCCGCCGCACCCGCCACGCCGGCCGCCGCGGCGCCCGCAGCCGGTGTGCCGACGATGGTCATGCCCGCCTTCGCGGTGCCCGGCCACGGTGCACCACAGGGCCTGGTGCAACAGGTCATCCAGCAGCAGATGCAGCTGATGGCGCAACAACTCGCGCTGCTCGGCGGCGCCCCGGCAGCGATGCCCGCCATCGTGTCGGCCGAAGCGGCGACGAGCGCGCCGGCACCGGCGACACCGACGCCGGTGGCCTCCGCAGCGGCCACCCCAAGCACCGATGAAAGCGGCGCGATCCGCTACGACGTCAAGAAGGCCTTCGGCGCCATCGCGCGCATCCACACGCAAGCCAGCGCACTCACCGAGCGCCAGCGCGCGCGGCTCGATGCGTTCATGCGCCGCTATGTGGAGCGCACGCAAAAAAGCAAGGCCTACACGGTGGAGCACCGCCCGCACATGGCCGACCCCCGGGTGGTCAACGGCTTCCGGCCGATGATCAAGGAGATCACCTACCAGGTGGTGATCGAGCGCAGCAAGGGCTCGCGGGTGTGGGATATCGACGGCAACGAATACGTCGATACGCTCAACGGCTTCGGCATGAACCTGTTCGGCTGGCAGCCGGATTTTGTGGTCGATGCGGTGAAGGCGCAGATCGACCGTGGTTACGAGATCGGCCCGCAGCATCCGCTCGCCGGCGACGTGTGCAAGCTGATCTGCGAGCTCACCGGCTCCGACCGCGCGGCGATGTGCAACACCGGCTCCGAAGCGGTGATGGCGGCCGTGCGTATCGCGCGCACCGTCACCGGCCGCAGCACGGTGGTGCTGTTCACCGGTTCGTACCACGGCACCTTCGACGAAGTGCTGGTGCGCGCAGGCCGTGGCGCCAAGGGCATCCCGGCCGCGCCGGGCATCATGGCCGGCGTGTTCGGCGACGCGCGTGTGCTGGAGTACGGCACGCCCGAGGCGTTGCAGTTCATCCGCGACAACGCCGACGATCTCGCGGCGGTGTTGGTGGAGCCAGTGCAAAGCCGCCGGCCGGATTTCCAGCCGCTCGAGTTTCTGAAGGAAGTGCGCGCCATCACCGAAGCCAGCGGCACCTGCTTCATCTTCGACGAAGTGATCACAGGTTTTCGCTCACACATCGGCGGTGCGCAGGCGCATTTCGGCATCCGCGCCGATCTCGCTTCGTACGGCAAGGTGATCGGCGGCGGCATGCCGATCGGCGTGGTCGCCGGCAAGCGCGAGTACATGGATGCGCTCGACGGCGGCGCGTGGGATTACGGCGACGACTCCATGCCCACGGTGGGTGTCACCTATTTCGCCGGCACATTCGTGCGTCATCCGCTGGCCCTTGCGGCCGCCAAGGCCTCGCTCGAACACCTCAAGCAGCATGGCACCGCGCTGCAGACACAGCTCAACGAACGCATCGCCGCGATGGCGGGTGAGCTCACCGCGTTCTGCCGCGAAGTGGGCGCACCGATGGAGGTGCGCCACTTCGCGTCGCTGTGGCGGGTGGCCTGGCTGGAGGAGCATCCGCTGCAGGATCTGCTGTTCGCGATGATGCGCAGCCGCGGCGTGCACATCCTCGACAACTTCCCCAATTTCATGACCACCGCGCATACGGACCAGGATCTGCAGCTGGTCATGAACGCGTTCAAGGAATCGGTGCGCGAGCTGCAGGAATCCGATTTTCTGCCGCAGCATCGCTCGCCGGTGACGTTGGTGTTCGACGCATCCAAACCGCCGGTGCCCGGCGCCCGCCTGGGCAAGGATCCCGATGGCAAGCCGGCCTGGTTCATCCGCAACCCGGATGATCCGGCACGGTACGTGAAGGTGAGTGCATGAATGAGGCGCAGCAGTCGGTTGACTACGATCCATTTGCCGGCTCTGTGCTGGAGAAGGTGGTTCCGACCACCGAGGCGCAGCGCGAGGTGTGGCTGGCCGATCGGCTCGGGCGCGAGCCTTCGCTGGCGTACAACGAATCGGTCTCGCTGCATTTCAAAGGGCCGCTGGACACACGCGTGCTGCAAAGCGCGCTGGACGAGCTGATCGCTCGCCACGAGGCACTGCGCAGCACGTTCAGCGACGACGGCCTGGAAATGCACGTCGCCGGTGAAGGTGCGCTGCCGGCCGTGCCTCATGACTTCCGTGCGCTCGACGCCCCCGCGCGGGCCGCCGCCATCCAGGCCGTGCTCGACCGCGAGGTGGAAACCCGCTTCGAACTCGGTACCGGCCCGTTGATCCGTGCGCACCTGCTGGCCGTCGGCCACGAGGATCACCAGCTCGTGCTCACCGCGCACCATATCGTCTGCGATGGCTGGTCGTTCGGCGTGATCGCGCGCGACCTGATGCAGGCTTATCGCCTCGGTGTGGGCCTGTCCTCCACGCCGGCTCCGGCGGCTGCCGGCTTCGGCGAATTTGCGGTGGACCTGGTCTCGGCCGAATCGGTGAAAGCCGCGGCCGACGACGAACAGTACTGGCTGCTTCATCTGCAGAACCCGCTGCCGGTGCTCGATCTGCCCACCGATCGCGCCCGCCCGGCGCGACGCGGCTTCAGCTCGCGGCGCCTGGATGTAGCCTTGCCCGATGCGCTCGCCGCGAGCCTGCGCGGTGCCGCCGGCAGGGCGGGTGTGACGCTGTTCAGCCTGTTGTGCGGCACCTTCGCCGCCACGCTGGCGCGGCTGACGGGTGCCAGCGAGCTGATCGTCGGCGTACCGTCGGCGGCGCAGGCCGGCGGGCCCTTCGAGACGATGGTCGGCCATGCGGTGAACATGCTGCCGATGCGTTTTGCGATCGATCTGGATGCTCCCGCCAGGCACTATCTCGCGGCTGTGCAGACCACCGTGCTCGACGCGCAGGATCACCAGCGCTGCACCTTCGGCGAGATCCTGAAGAAGCTGCCGATCGCGCGCGATGCCTCGCGGCCGACGCTGGTGTCGGTGGTCTTCAACCTCGACGACCCTCTCCCGCTCGACGCCCTGGCCGCAGGCCCGCTGCACACCGGTTTTGGCTCCAACCCACGGCGCTTCGAGAATTTCGAGCTGTTCCTCAACGTCACCCAGGCCGGGCCCGCCGTGCGGCTGGAGTGCCAGTACAACACGCAGTTGTTCGACGAAGCCACCGTGCGCCGGTGGCTGGCACTGTATGCCCAGGCGCTCGAACGCTGTGCGGTCGATGCCAGCCAGCCGCTCGCGGCGCTGCTGGCGCCGGGTGCCGCCGATCTGGCGCTGCTCGAGCGCTTCAACG
>JANMAS010000073.1:0-10947 GCA_031359975.1 Burkholderiales bacterium | reverse complement strand
GCTGCGGCTTTCGAGCTTGCGGAAGACCGTGAGCGTGACCTTCGTGTTCGGCTCGCCGCGCATGCGCTTGACGGCCTGGTCCATCGTGAGGCCCTTGACGGCGCTGTCGTCGATGCGGGTGATCAGGTCGCCCGATTTGATGCCCGCTCGGAAAGCCGGCGAGCCTTCGATCGGCGACACCACTTTCACCAGGCCGTCTTCCATGCCGATTTCGATACCCACGCCGACAAACCGGCCGGTGGTGCCTTCGCGGAATTCCTTGAAGGTGGTCTTGTCGAAATACTGGGAATGCGGATCAAGCCCGGTGACCATGCCGCTGATGGCATCGGAGATCAGCTTTTTCTCGTCCACCGGCTCGACGTATTCGGCCTTCACGATGCCAAACACCGCGGCGAGCTGTTGCAGCTCTTCCAGCGGCAGCGGCGCGATCGCGTTGCGCGCGATGGCCTGCACCTGCATGGTTGCCAACGCACCGGCCACGGCGCCCAGCGCCAGCAACCCCGCCATCTTGAATTTCGAACCCATGATCCTGACCGCCCCTACTGCCACCAGCAGAATATGTCGCTAAGGCCTGTTTATCAGCCGACGAATTGACCAACTCCCCGACGTGCACACCCAGTTTGCGCCGAAACCGCCACGTACTCGCGCAATATCGGCAAAAGACGCTGATCAGTATAGAGGTGCACCCCGAATGGGAGTGGCTCGGGGGCGGAAAGTTGCAGCTGATTCGCGGGGGATTTGCCGCAGATGGCGCCTCCGACAGGAATCGAACCTGTATCTAGCGCTTAGGAGGCGCTCGTTCTATCCATTGAACTACGGCGGCGCGGAGGAGGGGCGGGAAGCAAAAGAATTGTCGCATGTGGGCCTGCCGAGCCGGCGTGCGCAGCTACCAGCGCCAGCTCCAGATCACATCGAGCGAATCGTCGTCGCCGGACTGTGCGCGCACGGTGAGGCGGCGGGCGACGCGGTAGATCAGTTGCCAGGTGCCGGTGGTGGCGTTCACGCTGCGCTCGTAGCCGAGGTACCAGCGCTGCGACAGTTGGCGGCCGACGCTGACGACCGTGTCGGCGCTTTGGCCGGGGATGGTTTCGTCGCTCTGGCGCAGCGAAAAGTCGGTGAGGCCGATCTTGTTGAGGAAGTTGTCGGTGGGTGAGCTGCCTTCGCCCGAGAGCAGGGCCAGCGCGGCGCGCTGCAGCAAGGCGGTATCGGTGCGGCCCAGGCCGTCGGACGCGCGGCCGAGCACCAGCCACGACATCTTGTCGAAATCCGACATCTCCGGCTCGCTCACCAGCCGGATGCGCGGGTTCTGCGCGGTGCCGGCCACCGCCACGCCCACCCGGATATCCAGGTTGGGCCGGATGGCGAGGATGTCGAGGCGCGGGTTTTCCGGGGTGCCCGAAAAGGCGATCTCGCCACGGTCGATGATCAGGCTCTGCCCGTAGGCCACGTAGGTGCCCGAGACGGTGCTCACCGTGCCGGTGATGCTGGGCCGGCCACCCGGCGTGGCCACGCGCAGGTTGCCTTGCAGCGTGGTGTTGAGGCCGCGCCCCCGGATGCGCAGCGCCTGGCCCAGGTTCACCCGCAGCTCTACCGCCGAATCGCGCAACCAGGCGGGCACCGGCGGCAGCTCGGGCAGCGGCACGGTCTCATCGCGGATCACCACCACGTCGGCATCCAGCGCGGGTGCGTCGGCACGGCTGAAATCGATCAGGCCTTCGTCGACGGTGAGATCACCGTCGAGCTTGAGGCTGTCGGCGTTCAGACGCAGATCGGCGTTGCCGCTGACCACCACGCGCCGATCCAGCCGCCCCAATGCCTGGAACTTGCTCGCCTGCATGCGCACGATGGCTTCCGGCTTCTCGCCCAGATTGGCGCCGCCGGTCAACGAGAGCAGCCCTTCGCCGGCATGTATCGTGAACTGCCTGATTTCGGCGCGGGTGCCGTTCAGCGCAATCGACACCTCGCCGTCCTGCAGCGACACGCCTTGCAGCACATTGCGTGCGCCGATGCCGCTGCCGATCATTTCGCCGGTGATCTCGGGGTTGCCGAACAGCCCGCTGACCGACGCGCTGGTGCGCAATTGCCCCTGCAACCGCCATCCCGGCGGCACCCAGGCGCCCCACGCCCCCAGGTTGGCCACTTGCAGCTCCAGCACGCCTTCCACCCGCGCCTGCGCTTCGGGCCAGATGCGCTGCGGCGAGGTGTTCACCCACTGTGCGCCGGCCAGGCCACCGAAGTTGCCACCGGCCATGGCCTGGCTGAATTGCCACAAGCCGTCATGGGCGCTGACCGCCAGGCGCATGGCGGAGAGGTTCAGCGATTGGGTGATGTCGCCATCGGTGACCAGCAGGTCGCCACCGCTGCGCTCGAACACGATGTCGGCATCGAAACGTTCGCCGCTGTGGATCACCGCGCGGCCGCCGACGCGCAGGTCGCCGGTCCAGCCGAAGTCGGGCTGCAGGCGCGCCAGCAACGAGGCCACGGCGATCGGCTCCAGCTCGGCGTTCAGATCGATGCGCGGCATGCTGCCACCGCCACGCCATTGCGCCTGCGTCCAGCGCAGGGCGCTGGCCGGCACCTGCACCCGGCCGGGCGCGGCGGCGGCGTAGGTGGGCCGGCCGGCGGCGTCGAAGCGCAGCTCGACGGAGAGGTCGGTGGCCGCGAGCCAGGGCACGGCGGCGGAGTTGTCGCGTGCGCTGCCGCGCAGCAGCGGCATCCGGGCGCGCCAGACGTAGGCGTCGGCCGCATCGTTGTCGGCGGGGGCCGTGCGTTTTTTTCCGGCGGTGCCTGGGGTGCCTGGCGCGCTGGTGAGCCGCGCCCACTCGCCTTGCGCGCGCACCTGCAGGATCGAGCCTGTGCCCGAGCGGCCGAGCAGGGATTCGGCCCAGGCTGGTGGCCGCAGCGGGCTGGAGGCGTCGAGGACCAGCGTGTGCGTTCGCCGCGAGCCCACCACGTCGGCGCGCAGGCGATCGAGACGCGCGCTGCCCTGGCGCAAGTCATCGATCTGGATATTCAGCGCCAGCGGGGCGTCCTCGGCGCCGGCCAGCTGCCAGCGTGCATCGCCCCGGGCGAGCGATGTGTCGCCGAGTTGCAGCTCGCGGGCCGAGGCGGTGCCCTGGGTTTTGAGGTTCGGCCACGCGCCTTCGGCGCCGGCTTGCAGGGTGAGCGAGCCTTTGCGTGGCGCCCAGGCCGCCAGCTCGGCGGGGCCGAGCTGAAACAGCGGCGCGAGCGCAACCAGGCGTGGCGCGTTGATGTCGGCCGACAGGCTGTCTGCTCGGCCATCGGTGGCCGCGCCGAGGCGACCACCGATGCGAGCGGTGTTGCCGTCGGCGGTGAGCTGGCCGGTGATCTCGGCGGCCGCCGACCCACGCGCCTTGACGCTGAGCGACGACTCGAGCGGCACGCCGGCCAGCACGCTGGTGGTCAGCTGCAGATCGGCCTCGCCGCGCAGCCGCCGCAGCCGCTGCAGTGGGGTCAGGGCTGGGGCGGCGCCGGCCAACAGGGTGTCGGCCACCAGCAGATCGGTGCGCCATTGGCCGTTGAGGCGATGCGGGCCCCTGGCCCAAGCCGAGCCGGGTGTGCCCGGCCACCACACGCGGGGGTCGAATTCCACCCAATTGCCGCGGCTGCGCAGTTGCCAGGCGGCGGAGGCGGTATCGACGGCCGGTGCGATGCGCTCCACGCTGCCTTCGAGCGTGACACGCGCGCCGCCGGCGCTGGCCTTGAGCTGCTCGATGGTGATCTTCTGCGCACTGCCCTGGCCGCTGAGCTCCAGCCGCACCAGCGCCTTGCCCAGCGCATCGAGCCGGCCGGAGAGCGTGGTTTTCAGCACCACCTGGAGCGGCGAAGCCGGGGTGTCTGAAGCAACCGGCGACGGCACTCCGCTGATCTGCACGATCACCGGGCCGCTGGCCGACAGCGCCGCAGCGCGTCGATCCAGGCGCTGGGGTCGCAGATCATCGACGCGGGTGTCGAGGCTCAGCGCATCGCCCAGCCACTGGCCCTGGCCGCGCCAGCGGCCGGCGGGCTCGCGGTCGCTGCCCAGCAGCACATCGAAGCGGGTGATATCGAGCCGGTCGCGTTGGTCGAGGTGGCCGAAGGCATCCAGGCCGAGGCTGCGCACCGGCAGACGCCCTTCGTCCCAGCGGCCGGGCTGGCTGTTGGTCAACGCGATTTCGGCGCGCACCGGCTCCTTTGCGCCCGGCGCCTGCAGGGTGGCGGTGCCGGCCAGGCGGGTGGCTGGTGCGCCCTCGAGCAGGGCGGCGAGATCGAGATCGCGTGCGTTGAGCGCCAATGTGTCGAGCGGCCATGCCTGAAAGGGTGCCACGGTGGCGCGGGCATTCAGCTCCGAGGCCGGTGTGTCGCCGGCGGCTTCGCCCTTGAGCGCGAGCACCAGAGGCAGGCGCGCGAGCGGGCCATCCGCCTGCAACTGGGCCACCCACGGAACGCCCTGGTCGGCGCGCGCGGCGATCGTGGCGTGCACGGTGAGCGGCGCGCTGGTGGCGATGCGCAGGTCGCCCTCGAAAACATAACGCTGCCACGCCAGCGCCACGCCTTCGAGGCGATGCATCTGGCCGTCGTCGGCCCCCGCATGCACCCGTGCGCGCACATCCCGCAAGGGGGCCAGCTGGTCGATCTGAATCTCGTTGGCGCTGAAGCGCTCGATCACCAGCTCCAGCGGCAAGGCCAGCGACACCGGCGCCGTGATCGGCGTGTTGCCCGGTTTGCCGCTGGTGAAGGCCACCCGCCGTGCGGCGAGCACGTCGATGCGGATGGCGATCCAGTGGCTGGGCTGCGGCAGCACATGCCACTGCAGGCCATCGATGTGGACATCCTCGAGTGTGACGGTGGGGCCGTCAGCGCCGCCGCGCCAGACCAGCTTGTCGGCCGAAAAGCGCGCGCCGAAGAGCGGCCCGCGCACACCCTCGGCGGTGAGGCCGGGCACCTGCGCGAGCAACCAGCGTGTACTCGATTCCTGGCCGAGCAGGCCGATCACCGCCGCCAGCCCCACCATCACCAGCGCCAAGGCCACCAGCAGCCGCAGGCCCCAGCGCGCGCGGCGCCGCACCGGCGGCATCACGCTCGCGGCCTCGTGAGTGGCTGCTGCGTTCGGCGCTGCGGGCGAATCCGGATGCGGCGGTTCGTTGCGTGTGGCCATCTTAAAAAGCGATGCCCAGGCTGAAGTGCAGGCGGAACTCGCGCAGCGCCTGCCCATAGGCAAGATCCAGCTTGAGAGGGCCTATCGGGCTGCGCCAGCGAGCGCCCACGCCGTAGCCGAGCGCCGGTCTGAAGCCTTTCCATGAATCGGCTGCGCGACCGGCGTCGACGAACACCGCACCCCATACAGAAGGCAGCGATTCCATGATCGGCCGCGCCAGTTCCACGCTGCCGGTCAACAGCACCTTGCCGCTGTCCACCACGATGCCCTGGGTGGGTGCCAGCGAGCGATACGGGTAGCCGCGCACCGAATCATCACCACCGGCACGAAAGCGCTGGGAATCGGGGGTATCGAGGCCGTCTTTCGCCAACACCTGGCCAAGCTCCACACGCGCCTGGCCGTACCAGGTGTCGCCGATCGGGCGATAGCCGGTGAAGCGCGCATACAGGCGGCTGAAAGGCCCCGGGCTGGCACCGGGGGTCTTGGCCCCACCGATGCCGCCCTGCAGCGACAAGCTATAGCCATCGGTGGGCAGCACCACGCTGTCGAGGCGGCGAAACACCACCTGGTAGTTGAGGCTGGCGGCGAGCACATTGAGCGGGCGCTCGGTGGACTGCACCGTCACCGCGCGGCGCGAATCTTCCACCTCGGCGAAGTAGAAGCGTTCGTTGCGGGTGGTGTTCTGGGCGCGCCCGACGCGCAGCCGCGCCGAGCGCACGATATCGGTGGTGCTGTACAGGCGTTCGAGCTGAAGGCCGAGCAGATTGCGGTAGAAGTTGTCGCCGGGATGGGTGCTGATCTCGGTGTTGACGAACTGCCGGTCGCGCCCCCATTCGATTTTGTTGGCGGCGATCACCGGCAGATCAAACGGCCGGCGATGGGTGAATTCGACCGATGCGCGCGGGCCGGTATTGGCGCTCACACCGGCGCCGAGCGTGGCTTGCTGCAACGGCGATTCGCGCAGCGTTACCGTCACGGCGGCGGCCTGGGCGCGCTCGGGATCGGTGTCGGCCGTGACGGTGGCGCTGTCGAACAGATTGGCGTTGGCCAGCCGCTCCTGGAAGTCGAGCAACACGGCTTCCGTCAGGCGCTCACCGGGCTCGAAGCCGGCGAGGTTTTTCACGGTGGTGGCATCGTGGTGTTCGAGGCCTTCGATGCGCACCTCGCCCGCACGAAACACCGGGCCCGAATCGGCCACCACCAGCAGATCGGCCTGCTGACGCTCGGGATATACACGTGCCGACGAGCCGGCCATCGACGCCGCCGCGAAGCCCGCCGCACGCAGCTCCGACAGCAGCGCCGATTTGGCGCGGCTCCATTCGGGATCGCGAAACGGCGCGCCCACCGGCAGCGGCCAGGTGTCGTTGATGGTCTGTTCGAGCGCCACCGAAAATGGATCCTGGGCATCGACATCGCTGTCGAGGTCGCCCTGCAATTCGATGCGTACCTTGCTCACGCTGGTGCGCGGCCCGGGATCGACGGTGATGTAGATCTGCGCACGCGCCGGCGGCACCGCGCTCTCGCGCCGGATCTGCACCTTGGCATCGAAATAGCCTTCGGTTTCGAGCAGCGCGCGGGCTTGCGCGGGCGTGGCGCTGACCAGCCGCGACCATTCGATCGGATCGAGATCGCGGCCATCGGGCAGCGTGCGCAGGCGCACCAGTTCGAGGTGGGCTTCGAGCAGAGCGGCCAGCCGGGCGGGGGCGTCGATCTTCACATCGAAGACCGGCGGCCCCACAGGTTCGGTGGCCTGCTCGGTGGCCGGCGCATCGGCGCGGGTCATGCCCAGAAACGACTGTACCGAGGCGCAACCTCCGAGCAGCCACATCACCGCCAGGCAGAGCCCGACGCGCCATCCCGCCAGCGTCATTTGCTGAGCGACCGCATCGCTCCTTCGAGGCCGGCCATCGTGAGCGGAAACATGCGCTGGTTCATCAACTGCTTGACGATCGAGATGCTCTGCCGGTACTCCCACACGCCGTGCGGCTCGGGGTTGATCCAGGCAAATTTGGGGAAGGCCTCGATCAGACGGGCGAGCCACTGCGCGCCGGCTTCTTCGTTGTTGTATTCCACGCTGCCGCCGGGTTGCAGAATCTCGTACGGGCTCATGGTGGCGTCGCCGACGAAGATCAGCTTGTAATCCTTGTTGTACTTGCGGATCACATCCCAGGTGGCGAACTTCTCGGCGTAGCGGCGTCGATTGTTCTTCCACATGAAGTCGTACACGCAGTTGTGGAAGTAGTAGAACTCCATGTGCTTGAACTCGCCCTTGGCGGCCGAGAACAGCTCTTCCACGCGCTGCACGTGTTCGTCCATCGTGCCGCCCACATCCATCAGCAGCAGCACCTTCACCTTGTTGTGCCGCTCGGGCACGAGCTTGATGTCGAGCATGCCGGCGTTGGCGGCGGTGCTGTGGATGGTGTCGGCGAGATCGAGCTCCTCGGCCGCGCCTTCGCGGGCAAAGCGGCGCAGGCGGCGCAGGGCCACCTTGATGTTGCGCGTGCCGAGTTCCTTGCTGTCGTCGTAATCCTTGAAGGCGCGCTGATCCCACACCTTCACCGCGCTCTTGTTGCGGCCGCCGGCCTGGCCGATGCGGATGCCCTGCGGGTTGTAGCCATAGGCGCCAAACGGGCTGGTGCCGCCGGTGCCGATCATGCGGTTGCCGCCTTCGTGGCGCTCTTTCTGTTCTTCGAAGCGCTTCTTCAGCGTGTCCATCAGCTCGTCCCAGCCCATCTTCTCGATGGCCGCCTTCTGCTGCGGCGAGAGCTCCAGCTCGAGGGTCTTGCGCAGCCACTCCAGCGGCACATCCTGCGTGAAATCGGTGAGCAGCTCGACGCCCTTGAAATAGGCCGAGAACGCACGGTCGAAGCGATCGAAGTGGGCTTCGTCTTTCACCATCGTGGCACGCGACAGGTAATAGAACTCGTCGATCGACGGCCCGATCACCTGCGCTCGCAAGGCCTCGAGCAAGGTGAGCAACTCCCCCACCGAGACCGGCAGCCTGGCGGCGCGCAGCGTGTAGAAGAAGTTGATCAACATGCCGGGGAGGGTTGTTCAGGAATCGGCGCGGCGGGGTGGGCGCTGCCTGGTCTGCGCCACATCATGCTGCGTCAGCCAATCGAAGAATTCACCATACCAAAGGCGGCTGTTGCGCGGCTTGAGCACCCAATGGTTTTCGTCGGGGAACCACACGAGCCGGGCGTCGATGCCCTGTGCCTTGAGGGCGTGGAAATACGCGATGCCCTGCGCATCGGGCACCCGGTAATCCTGGGCGCCGTGAATCACCAGCGTGGGCGTGTTCATCTGGCCGGCAAAGGCATGCGGGCTTTGCGCATGCACCTTGGGCATGTCGTCCCAGTAGTTGGCGCCCAGCTCCAGCGGCGCCCAGGTGTAGGCATCCTGCGCGCCCATGGCCGTCCAGTCGAAACAACCGGCATGGCAGACATACGCGGCGTAGCGGCCGGCCTTCACATGGCCGTTCATCCAGGCCACCATGTAGCCACCGTAGCTGCCGCCGCTGGCGAATACGCGTCGCTTGTCGATCCACGATTTCTTGAGCAACACATCGGTGGCGGCTTCGATATCCTGCAATTCCAGCGCGCCCCAGCGGTGCGTGATGCTGTCGAGAAAGGCGTAACCGTAGCCCGATGAGCCGTGGTAATTGACCACCGCCACCACATAACCCTGCGCGGCGAAGGCGCGGTTGTTCCAGCGGTAGTGCCAGTTGTCGCCCACGCTGGTGTGGGGCCCGCCGTGGATCACGTGCAGCAGCGGGTATTTCTTGTGCTTGTCGAAACCGGGCGGGAAAAACAGCCACATCTGCACGTCATCGCCCTGGGCCCCTTGAAACCACTGTTCCTCGACGCGGCCGAGGTCAAAACCAGCCATCAGCGGGTTGTTGAAGGCTTCGATGCGGCGCGGCGATTCGCCGGGCAGATGGGCGTGCAGCCACGAGGGGTGATCCGAAGCCTCGCTGAGCGAAACCAGTGTACCGGCGGCCTTGTCGAAGCTGGTGACCCAGCCGCCGGAAACAACCACCTCCGCGCGCCGATCGGGCAGGTTGAAACGCCACAGGTGCTGACGCCCGCGTTGCTCGGCGGTGAACAGCAGATCCTGGCCGTCGTCTTCCCAGTGCAGGGGCGCATGCACCGCGTGATCCCATTCGGCGCTGACCACCTCCCAGCCCCCGCGTGATTTGCGCTGCGGCCGTTGCCATACGGCCAGCTGGCCCGGCATGGTGTGTTTTTGCCCGAGGTGCGTGGCGATGAAGGCCACCTGCTCGCCATCGGGGCTGTAGCGCGGGGCAGAGCAATCCCAATCGGCATCGCGCACCAGATCGGTGAAGCGGCCGCTGCGCAGATCGAGCTCGACGAGGGCAAACCGGTCGGTGTATTGCTTTTCGGTCTTGGGGTTGTGCGCAAAGACGATGCGTCGGCCGTCGGGCGAGATGTCGAAGGTGTTGGCGTCGGGCTCGGTGCGCGAGAGTTCGTAGGGCGTGCCCTCGAACAGGTCGCGCAGTTTGCCGGTGCCGAGCTCGAGCAGATGCAGATGCGGCACGCGGTCCATCGGGATGAAGTGATCCCAGTAGCGCGCCATGCTCTCGCTGGTGACGAAGGCGGTTTCCTTGCGTTGCTTGAAATCGGCATGCGCCTTGGCTTGTGCCTTGCTGCCCTTGAGCCCCGGCCGCACCCACGACACCAACACGACCCACTGCCCATCG
This sequence comes from Burkholderiales bacterium, assembly GCA_031359975.1. Taxonomy (GTDB): domain Bacteria; phylum Pseudomonadota; class Gammaproteobacteria; order Burkholderiales; family Burkholderiaceae_C; genus JANMAS01. The sequence goes on along the minus strand of JANMAS010000073.1, from coordinate 1,069 downwards.
GGCATCCAGCGAAAGCTCTCGACGCCGGTGGCCACCGGGCCCGCACGCCGCGCTTCGCCGCCGTCCGGTGCGATCACGTAGAGCTGCGGTTCGTCGTCCTTGCGGCCTTCCTGGTCGCGCTTGGCGATGAAGGCGATGCGCTCGCCGCCGTCGTGCGGATGGGGCGACCACTGCGGTGAGCCATCCTTGTCGCCGCATTGGGTGAGCGGGCGCGGGTGGCCTCCGAGCGTGGAAAACAGCCACAGCGTGGTGTGGGTGGTGTTGTCGTGCATCGAATGACGCGTGACCGGCGCGACGGCCTGGGCGCCGTCGGGCGACAGGCTGGGTGGCCCCAGGCGTTCGATCTTCCAGAGGTCTTCGGCGGTGATGGGGGTTTGCTTGCGTGCCATGCGCGGTGTCTCCATGCGTCGCCTTGTGGGCGCGTTGTTCGTTGCGGCCGCCGCCTCACCGGTGGTGCCGGGAAACGGGATTGGGCCAGGTCACGAATCCCCCCTTAGCGGTTGTGCCGCTGCATGAACACCAGCTTTTCGAACAGCGTCACATCCTGTTCGTTTTTCAACAGGGCGCCCACCAGCGGCGGCACGCTCACCTTGTCGTCCTGGCTCTGCAGCGCCGACAGGGGGATGTCTTCGGCCACCAGCAGCTTGAGCCAGTCGAGCAGTTCGGAGGTGGACGGTTTTTTCTTCAGGCCGGGCAGGTTGCGGATGTCGTAGAAGCTCTTCATCGCCGCGCCGAGCAGCTCTTTTTTCAGATCCGGAAAGTGCACGTCGACGATGCTCGTCATCGTCTGCGCATCGGGGAACTTGATGTAGTGAAAGAAGCAGCGCCGCAGAAAGGCGTCGGGCAGCTCTTTCTCGTTGTTCGACGTGATGAACACCACCGGCCGATGCCTGGCGCGCACCAGCTCGCGGGTTTCGTACACATAGAACTCCATGCGGTCGATCTCGCGCAGCAGATCGTTGGGGAATTCGATGTCGGCCTTGTCGATCTCGTCGATCAAGAGGGCCACGGGCTGCTCGGCCGTGAAGGCCTGCCAGAGCACGCCCTTGACGATGTAGTTGCGGATGTC
>JANMAS010000052.1:0-15160 GCA_031359975.1 Burkholderiales bacterium | reverse complement strand
GATAACTTTGTGGGAAACCTTGGGTGAGCAGCGCTAAGCCCTTGATCCGATTGGGCCTCGCCTGCTCCGCGTAGCATTTTTGGTACGAGAAAAATATCAATTAAATCAACTACTTGCACGGAAAATACTGCGTCGGCGGATTGTGTCGACGATGTGACATACGGAACTATGTCGCAGCATGGTTTGTGGGGATAAGTCAAGCCCTGAGCACTCACTCACCGCGCAAGGCCTATCGGGCTGCGATATGCAGACACCAAGAGCCGACGTGGTCAACCGGCGCGAAGGCCGGCGCGCTGCGCACGCGAATGGCTGTGCACGGCCTGCACCAGCGCAGTCACCGACTCCGGCGGCGTGTGCTGGTTGATGCCGTGCCCGAGATTGAACACGTGGCCAGTGTGCGCCGGGCCGAAATCGTCGAGCGCCGCAATTGCCTCGGCCGCCACCGCTTCGGGCGGCGCAAACAGCACCATCGGATCCAGGTTGCCCTGGATCGCTACGCGCTCGCCGATGCGCGCGCGGGCCCGACCCAGGCCGGCTGTCCAATCCACGCCGACCACGTCACAGCCGATGTCGGCGATCGATTCGAGCCAGCCGCCGCCGCCTTTGGTGAACACGATCACCGGCACGCGACGGCCTTCGGCTTCGCGTTTCAATTGCTGCACCACGCGCGCGGTGTAAGCCAACGAAAAGCGCTGGAACGCCGCATCGGCGAGCACACCACCCCAGCTGTCGAAAATCATCAGCGCCTGCGCGCCGGCATCGAGTTGCGCGTTGAGGTAGGCGGCCACCGCATCGGCATTGATCGCCAGGATGCGGTGCATCAGATCGGGCCGGCTGTAGAGCATGCTCTTGACGAGGCGGTAATCATCGGAGCCGCTACCTTCGACCATGTAGCACGCCAGCGTCCACGGGCTGCCCGAGAAGCCGATCAGCGGCACGCGGGCACGCCCGTCGGCGCCGATCAGCGAACGCCGGATCTGCGCCACCGCGTCGAACACATAACGCAGCTTGTCGAGATCGGGTGCGCGCAGCGCCGCCACCGCCGCCTCATCCCGCACCGGCCGCGCAAACCGAGGCCCTTCGCCCACCGCGAACGTCAAACCCAGGCCCATCGCATCGGGCACGGTGAGGATGTCGGAAAACAGGATGGCCGCATCGAGCGGATAGCGATCCAGCGGCTGCAGCGTGACCTCGGTGGCCAGATCCGGATTCGTGGCCAACCCCATGAAACTGCCGGCCCGCGCACGCGTGGCCACGTACTCCGGCAAGTAGCGCCCGGCCTGCCGCATCAGCCAGACCGGCGTGTACTCGGTGGGCTCGCGCAGGCAGGCGCGCAGGAAGGTGTCGTTGGCGAGTGGGGGGGTGGAAGCGGTCGTCATGGAGCGATTATCCGGTGCCAGCCTATCCGGCGCGCCGGACGAGCGCCGGGCCGCTCCCAAGCCGGCCGGCGTCTCCCCTTGGGGGAGTGGCCGCCGTACTCGGCGGTCGAGGGGCCGTCATCGGCCTTTCCAGACCTCACATTGCCTTCTGACGACTTCACCCAGCGGTTGCTCGCGGCGCGCGCAATCGCGTATCCAGCTGGCGTCGTTCACCCGCTTCAGCAACGAGGCGCGCAGCAGGTGCAAGGCATGCTCGGCACGCAGCGCGATGGCGTGGGTTTCGAGGTGGGCCATGGTCATCTGGATGTCGTCGAGCAGCACGCGCTGTTCGGCGGTGGCGGGGTCGACGATGATGCCTTCGAGCCCGAAGCGACAGGCCTGGAAACGGTTGAAGGTGTAGACGAGATAGTCGTCTTCCTTCGGCTCGAACGGGCGTTGGGTGAGCAGCCAGCGCGCCAGGCACTGCGCGTAGGCGGCCAGTGCGGCGGCGCGCTCCACCGTGAGCGGCGTGTCGAGCACACGAATCTCGATCGTGCCGTACTCGGGCTTGGGGCGAATGTCCCAGTAAAAATCCTTCATGCTCTTGACGACGCCGGTGCGCGTCATCTTCTCGAAGAACTCGCCGAAGGCATCCCAGGTGAGCACAAACGGCGCGCGGCCGGACAGCGGAAACGCAAACACCGAATTGAGCCGCGCCGAATCGAACGAGGTATCGGTGCCCTGCACAAACGGTGACGACGCCGACATGGCGATGAAGTGCGGGATGTAGCGCGACATCGCATGCAGCAGCCACAGCGCGTCGTCCGGCCCGGTGCAGCCGATGTGGATGTGCTGGCCGAAGATGGTGAACTGCTTGGCCAGGTAGCCATACAGCTCCGAGATCTGACGAAAGCGCGGCTTGTCGAAAATGCGTCGCTCGCTCCAGTGCTGGAAGGGATGGGTGCCGCCGCCGCACACGCCCACGTTGAGCCGGTCGCACCCCGCCACCAGCACGTCACGCGTGGTGCGCAGCTGCGAGAGCACATCGTCGTGCGAGGTGCACACGCCGGTCGACATCTCGATCATGCTGGCCGTCATCTCCGGCACCACCATGCCGGGTATCTTGGCCTTGGCGACGATGCGCAGCAGGTCGGAGGCGGCCGGGGTGAGATCGTAGTCGTGGGTATTGACGAGCTGCAGCTCCAGCTCCACGCCGAGCGACAGTGCGGCGGATGTCTTGAACGGCTCCAGCGAAGGCGCCCTGGATGCGGCCGCATCGTCGGCGCGTGCCGCCTTGGGCGCGGCCATCAACGGGTTGTCTGCAAGCATGTCGGCTTTCGTGTGGGGTGTGCGGGGGCGCCAACCGCCGGTCAATGCGACGTCTCGTGGGCCAGACGCAAGCCGCCCCACACCAGCAAGGCGCCGACCAGCTCGGCGATGGCCGCCGCGGCGATGGCGGTCGGCACAAAGCCCGGCAGCAACTCAGGCGGCACCACCTCGGCCATGTCCGAGGCGATCACCAGCGCGGTGCCGCACATCGGCACCATGCAGGCGCCGGTGGCTACCGCCTGGCGTACCGTGGCCGAACTGGGCCAACTGAAGACCAGCAGCATCGTGGTGCTGGCCGCCCAGCGCACCGCCAGCAGCGCCAGCGCGAGCGGCGCGCCCGCCGCCAGCAAGGCCGGTTTCCAGGCCGCGGCGGTCATCACGAACATCAGCACCACCAGCATGCCGGCGGCGGTGCCGAACTGCCGTGGCCAGGCCCAAGGGCGGGGCGACATCTGCTTGATCATCAATCCCGCCAGCAAGGGCACCAGCAAGGAGCTCAGGCCCATCGCGCGCGCGCCGAGCACCGCCAGGGCCAACACCGCCAACTGCATCAGCGCGGCGTTTTCGTGCGAGCCATCCATGCGCGCGGCGATGCGCGTGCTCACCAGCCCGAGCACGGCAGCCAGCAGCACCGAGCCACCGAGCAGGTACAGGGTGGAAGTGACGGCGGTGAGATCGGTTTCCTGCTGGCTGTACATCACCGCGCCGGTGAACAGCCGCGCGCCGACCACCGCCACCAGCGTGCCGATGGCGGTGAGCACCACCGCGCGCTCGGTCACTTGCCCGCTGGCACCCGCGTCGCCGATCACCCGCAGCAGCACGGCCGGCGAGCCCGCCGCCGCCATGAAGGCGCTGGCCAGCGCGCTGTGATGCGCCATGCCGAAATGGGTGAGCGTGAGGTACACCGCCGCCCCTGCCGCGCCACAGGCGGCCAGCGATTGCACAAGAATCCACGGGTTATGCCGGAACCATCCGATGCGCACCCGACCACCCAGCTCGAACAGCATCACGCCCAACGCCAGATCGAAAATCAGCCGTGTCCAGGCCGGCAACGGCAAGGTTGACGACACATCCGACAACCCGAACGCGCCAAACAGCAAGCCGGTGGCGGCGTAGCCGATCACGCGCGGCCCGCCGGTCAGACGGGCCCACAGCTCCGCCACGGCGGCGGCCACCGCCACCAGCAGCACCATTCCAATCAGCGGGCCATCGACCGTGGTCGACAGCGCCGGCAGCCAATCCAGCATGCAATACCCTCAATCCGTGACGGGATCCGTTCATGAGCCGCGGCAGTGTCGCCGCGAACACACGCCGCAGGCCGTGCGCGAGCGTCCTCAAGCGCAACCAAACATGTCGCAATTGCAGCCAACGGCAAAGTGATGGCGGCTCTCGTAACAAGGCCGGTGTGCCGCCGACGAGGCCTTGGGTTACCCGCAGGCCTTGAAAGCGGGGAACCGTACCGCATGTTCAGGGCGCGGTTAGGATTCCTCTTCCGCCCACAAGGAGATCGTTCGACCATGACCCACGCGATTCGTTCAGGATGGCTTTCCCGAGGGCTTGCCCTGGCTGGTGCATTCGCGCTGGCACTGTCGCTCTCCGGCTGCGGCTACAACGACTTCCAGCGCATGGACGAAGGCGTCAAGGCGAGCTGGTCCGAGGTGCTCAATCAATACCAGCGGCGCGCGGATCTGATCCCCAACATCGTCAGCACGGTCAAGGGCGAAGCGAATTTCGAGCAGGAAACGCTCACCAAGGTGGTGGAGGCGCGCGCCAAGGCCACCAGCATGCAGGTCACGCCCGAAACGCTCAACAACCCGGAAGCCTTCAGCCGCTTTCAGCAGGTGCAGGGCGAGCTCTCCGGCGCGCTGTCGCGCCTGATGGCGATCACCGAAAACTACCCCAACCTGAAAGCCAACCAGGCCTTCCAGGATCTGCGGGTGCAGCTCGAAGGCACCGAAAACCGCATCACCGTGGCTCGCAACAAATACATCAAGACGGTGGCCGACTACAACGTGCTGGCGCGCAGCTTCCCCACGGTCATCACCGCCAAGATCTTCGGCTACGACGTGAAGCCCTCGTTTACCGTGCAGAACGAAGCCGAAATCAGCGCGCCGCCCGCCGTGAACTTCGACAAGCCCGCGCCCGCGGCCCCTGCGGCTTCGAAGTAGTCTCCGCGCTCGAACGACAGCCGCGTCACATCCCGGTGATACCCACCCTTCGCGCGCTGAACCCGCCGCTGGGGCGAGCCTGGTGGCTCGCCCTGCTGGCCATCTGCCTGCTGCTGGTTGCCGCGTTGGCCCAAGCGCAAGACGTTCAACCCGTGCCCGCACTGGCGGCGCGGGTGGTCGACCAGACCGGCACGCTCACCGAGCCCCAGCACGCCGCGATCGAGCAGAAGCTGGCGGCGTTCGAGAGCGAAGCCGGTCCGCAGATCGTGGTGTTGATCATCGCCACCACCCAGCCCGAAGACATCGCCTCCTACGCCTATCGGGTGGCAGACGCGTGGAAGATCGGCCGCCGCGAGGTGGGCGACGGCGTACTGCTGGTGATCGCCAAGAAAGATCGCAAGGTGCGCATCGAGGTGGCCAAGGCGCTCGAAGGGGCGATCCCGGATCTGGCTGCGCGGCAAGTCATCGATCAGGCCATCAAACCGGCGTTCAAGGCCGACGACTACGCCGGCGGCATCAATTCCGCCATCGATCAGCTGATCGGGCGTATCAAGGGCGAAGCCCTGCCCGCACCGCAGCCCACGGGCAAGGGCCAGCACTCAAGCTCTGAATCGCCGTGGGAGCAATTGGCGATGTTCTTCTTTGTCGGTGTGCCGATCGTCGGCGCCGTGCTGACCGGCCTGCTCGGGCGCAAGTTGGGCGCCGTGGCCACCAGCGCCGCATCCGGCGGCATCGCGTGGCTGATGACCACCAGCGTGCTGCTCGCCGCCGGGGCCGGGGTCGTGGCCTTGTTGTTGGTGGGCCTGTTCGGCATCGGCACCGCGGCCTCGTCGTTGGGCCGGCGCGGCGCGCGCATGGGCCGCGGCGGGCCGGTGATCTTCAACGGTGGCGGCTGGGGTGGTGGCGGTGGCGGCGGTGGATTTGGGGGCGGCGGCGGCGGGTTTTCTTCCGGCGGCGGTGGTGACTTCGGCGGCGGCGGCGCTTCCGGCGACTGGTGAGCCACGATGTCTTCCAACACCACCTCTCGCCTCGCCCGCATCCTCAAGCATCGCCTGTGGGACGAGCGCGACGCGCTGCGCCTGATCGACAGCGCGGCGCAGACCCGCCTGCAGGAGCGGGTGGCGCGCAGTGAAGGCCGTCACTCCGGCGAAATTCGCATCTGCGTGGAGGCGGGGCTGCCGCTGTCGTACCTCTGGCGCCGGCTGCAGGCGCGCGACCGGGCGGTGACGATGTTCGGCAAGCTGCGGGTGTGGGATACCGAGGCCAACAATGGCGTGCTGATCTACGTGCTGCTGGCCGAGCATGCGATCGAGATCGTGGCCGATCGCGGCATTGCCCGCTACGTGCCGGCGGCCCATTGGCAGCAGCTGGTGGCCACGTTGAGCGAGGCGTTTCGCGTCCAGCGCTTTGAGGAAGGCATCACCCAGGCGCTCGACGCGGTGGATGCGTTGCTGGTGCAGCACTTTCCGGGCGTGGCGGGCGCTCCGAATGTGAACGAGCTGCCCGATCAGGTCGACTTCCGCTGAGGGTTGGCGGCGCCGCCTCTCAGCCCACCGGCTTGATCGGCTTCAGCGGGCCGGAGAACTTCTCGCGCAGGGGCTTGGCCGCCAACGGCGGCAGATCGATGCTCGCCTCCGGCACGGTGCAATCAGGCAGGTGATCCAGCAAGTGGCGGATCAAGGTGACGCGGCCGCGCCGCTGATCGTTGAAGTCCACCAAGGTCCACGGCGCCTTCTTGGTGTGGGTGGCTTCCAGCATCACGTCACGCGCCTGGCCATAGGCCTTGTATTTTTCGCGTGCCTGCACATCCACCGGTGACAGTTTCCAACGTTTCAGCGGATCGGCGAGGCGCTCGGCGAAGCGTTCTTCCTGCTGCGCCTGGTCGACCGTGAGCCAATACTTGAAGAGCAGCACGCCATCGTCGACCAGCATCTTCTCGAACACGGGCGCCGCCTTCAGGAAGGCGGTGGTTTGCGCTTCGGTGCAATAGCCCATCACCTTCTCGACACCGGCGCGGTTGTACCAGCTGCGGTCGAACAGCACGATCTCACCAGCGGCCGGCAGGTGGGGCACGTAACGTTGGAAATACCACTTCGACTGCTCGCGCTCGCTCGGCTTGCCCAGGGCCACGGTACGACATTGGCGCGGGTTGAGCGTGGCGCCTATCGCACCGATCACACCGCCTTTGCCGGCCGTGTCGCGCCCTTCGATCACCACCGCCAGGCGGCGGCCGGTGTGGGCCAGCCAGCGCGCCATGGCGTTCAGTTCGAGATTGAGCTGCTGCAGGTGCTCCGCGTAGTCTTCCTTGCCCAGCTTGTCGGTGCTGTCGCCATCCCGCTTCCCGCTATCGCGTTTACCGCTGCCCATGGCGTCAAGCCCTCCCAAGAAGCTCACGCTTCGATCAAACCCTGGCTGAATCGTCGACTGAAGAAGCTTCGTTCGACGTTTGCCACACTTTCCAAAGCTGCCAGGCTACCGCGCCGATCGTCGCCACCGTGGCCAATCGGCGCAGCGTGCGGCCACGGGGCCGCAGCGGCCAGGCCAGGCTCGCGAGCGACATCAACATCGGATAGCGGCCCAGCGTGGCCTGGAACAACGGCGCCCACGATCCGGGCCTGGTGCCGCTCGCGTGGGCCCCACCGGACGCAACCTTTTGCGCACGGCCTGAAAACAAGCCGCTCAGCAAACCCGAACCGAGCACGGCGCGCAGCAGGCCTTCGGCGCCGACGCTACCGACCAGCGCTTCCACAATGCCTCCAGCGCGCGGGCCCGGCTTGCGCCCGCCAAACACCGTGCTCCACAAGCCCTTGGCCAGTTGCGGCGGTGCGGCGGCGTGGCGAAGCTCGGTCAACTCGATGGCCAGCTCCGCGCGCTCGATCTCCATCCGCGCCTGAAGCAAGCGTTTGCGGCGTGCCGCATCACCGCCGGTGGCGGCCATCAGGCATCCTCCTGCGCAGGGCCGGGGCGCCCGGCCACGACATCGTCGCCACCGCGCAGTACGCGGGTGTCACGGCGCAACTCGGCCAGCGTGGCGGCGAACATCAGCGGCCAGCTGCGCAGGTCGTTGCGCAGCCAGGCCAGCATGCCCACACCAAGCACCAGATAGACCACACCCATGCCCACCAGCACCGCTGATCGATGGGACTCGTCCACCAGGAACACGAGCAAGGCCGACAGCGCTACCAATCCCGCGGCAATCAGCAGCACCGCCATGAAAGCGACGATCAGGCTGCGCAGGATGCGTTCGATCGCCTCGCCCACTTCGATGCTGGCCAGCTCGATGCGGCTGCTCGCCATGTCGGCCGCCGTTTCGGCGATCCGACGAAGGCTCGACAGCACGCCGCTGCGCGGGTCAGCTCGCATCAACGGCCACGATTGACCATCAAGCCAACCACCACGCCCACGGCCACCGCGCCGACGATCACGCGCCAGGGGTTGTCGTGCACGTAGTCGTCGGTGGCGCGCGCCGCTTCCTTGGTGCGCTCCAGCGCCTTCTCGCTGCTTTCCTGCAGCTTGGCACGCATCACCTTGAGCTGTTCAGCGGCCAGGCGACGCAGTTCGGCGGCCTTTTCGCCGGTGGCCGATGCGGCTTGTTCCAACATCGATTCAGCACCCGACAAGGCTTGCTGCACATCGGATGCGAGGTCTTCGGCGGTCGTGGTGGTGGCGGTTTTCATGACAGGTTCCTTTGCACTGAATTGATTGCCTGCCGCGACGGGCAGGTGCCGCCGGTTCACCGGGCGACAGGCCGAATTGTGCACGGGACTGTGTGTAGGACGGGGCCGCGATCTGACATGCCGGCCGGCTGCGCGACGTAAAAAAGCCCGCGCGGCATGGCCGGCGCGGGCTCAGTTGAGGTGCGAAGCGGGCAGCCTATTTGCGACGAAGCTTCTGGATCGCCGCGATTTGCGCAGCCATCGCCGCGAACTCGCCTTGGGCGGAGGCGAAGTCGATGTCGCTCTTGGCGTTTTTCATGGCTTCCGCCGCCTGCTTGCGGGCTTCGACGGCCTTGGCTTCATCCAGGTCGTGCCCGCGGATCGCGGTATCAGCGAGCACGGTCACCCGGTTCGGCTGCACTTCGAGGATGCCGCCGGCCACGAACACAAACTCTTCTTCGCCGTTGTCGGCGCGCTCGATGCGCACCGCGCCCGCCTTGATGCGGGTGATCAGCGGCGTGTGGCGAGGCAGGATGCCCAACTCGCCGTTTTCGCCCGGCAGCGCGACGAACTTGGCCTCGCCGGAGAAGATCTGTTCTTCGGCGGAGACGACGTCAACGTGAATGGTGGCCATGGGGTTCTTTCAGAAAACAATGAGCTTCACGCGTCCTGACCGGTTGGGGACAGAGCATCCCTGGCGTACCCGGTCAGGTTTGGCCCGCAAGGCCTCATTGAATCTTTTTGGCCTTTTCAAACGCCTCATCAATCGTGCCGACCATGTAGAACGCCTGCTCGGGCAGTGCATCGCACTCGCCGGCCACGATCATCTTGAAGCCGCGGATCGTTTCTTTCAGCGACACGTACTTGCCGGGCGAGCCGGTGAACACTTCGGCCACGTGGAAAGGCTGCGACAGGAAACGCTGGATCTTGCGCGCACGCGCCACGGCGAGCTTGTCTTCGGGCGAAAGCTCGTCCATGCCCAGGATCGCGATGATGTCGCGCAGTTCCTTGTAGCGCTGCAGCGTGGCCTGCACCGCACGGGTGGTGGTGTAGTGTTCTTCACCCACCACGTTCGGATCCACCTGGCGGCTGTTCGAATCGAGCGGATCCACCGCCGGGTAGATGCCCAGCGAAGCGATGTCGCGCGACAGCACCACGGTGGCATCCAGGTGGGCAAAGGTGGTGGCGGGAGACGGATCAGTCAAGTCATCGGCTGGCACGTACACGGCCTGGATGGAGGTGATCGAGCCCACCTTGGTGGAGGTGATGCGCTCTTGCAGACGGCCCATTTCTTCGGCCAGCGTGGGCTGATAACCCACGGCGGAAGGCATGCGGCCCAGCAGCGCGGACACTTCGGTACCGGCCAGCGTGTAGCGGTAGATGTTGTCGACGAAGAACAGCACGTCGCGGCCTTCATCGCGGAACGATTCGGCGATCGTCAGGCCGGTGAGCGCCACGCGCAGGCGGTTGCCCGGCGGCTCGTTCATCTGGCCATAGACCATCGCCACTTTGGAGTCACCCAGGCTCTCGAGGTTCACGACGCCCGAATCGGCCATCTCGTGATAGAAATCGTTGCCTTCACGGGTGCGTTCGCCCACGCCGGCAAACACCGACAAACCGCTGTGCGCCTTGGCGATGTTGTTGATCAGCTCCATCATGTTGACGGTCTTGCCGACACCGGCGCCGCCGAACAGGCCCACCTTGCCGCCCTTGGCAAACGGGCAGATCAGGTCGATCACCTTGATGCCGGTTTCCAGCAGTTCCTGCGAGGGGCTCAGCTCGTCATAAGCCGGCGCCTTGCGGTGGATCGAGGCGGTGAGCTCGTCGCTCACCGGGCCGCGCTCGTCGATCGGCGCGCCGAGCACATCCATGATGCGGCCCAGCGTGGCCTTGCCCACCGGCACCATGATCGGCTTGCCGGTATTGCTGACCATCACGCCGCGGCGCAGGCCGTCGGACGAACCGAGGGCGATGGTGCGCACCACGCCATCGCCGAGCTGCTGCTGAACTTCGAGCGTGAGCGACGTGCCGTCCATCTTGAGCGCGTCATAGATGCGGGGCATGCGGTCACGCGGGAACTCCACATCCACCACCGCGCCGATGCACTGAACGATCTTGCCTTGAGCTTGCATGAGAAATCCTTCGATTCAAATCGGTTAGACAGCGGCTGCGCCGCTCACGATCTCGGAGAGTTCTTTCGTGATCGCGGCCTGGCGAGTCTTGTTGTAGATGAGCTTGAGCTCGGCGATCAGGTTGCCGGCGTTGTCGGTGGCCGACTTCATCGCCACCATGCGCGCCGATTGCTCGGAAGCCATGTTCTCGGCCACCGCCTGGTACACCAGGGCTTCGATGTAGCGGGTGAGCAGCTCGTCGATCACCGACGCCGGATCCGGCTCGTAGATGTAATCCCATCCGTAGGCCGACTTCTCGGCCTCGGTTTGCACCAGACGCTCGGCCGACAGCGGCAGCAGCTGCTCGATCACCGGCTCCTGTTTCATCGTGTTGATGAACTTGGTGTAGCAGACGAACACGGCATCGAGCTTGCCTTCGACGAAACTGTCGAGCATCACCTTCACCGGCCCGATGAGCTTTTCCATCACCGGCGCATCACCAAGCTGGATGGCGTGGCTCACCACCGGCACGCCCAGGCGGTTGAGAAATCCGAAGCCCTTGTTGCCGATGGCCACCGCATGGGCCGTCTTGCCGGCCACCTGCTGCTCGCGCATGCGGTTGGTCACCGCGCGCAGTACGTTGGTGTTCAAGCCACCGCAAAGGCCCTTGTCGGTGCTGACCACGATGTAGCCGATCACGCCCGATTTGCCATCGGTGCGCATGTACGGCGAGTGGTACTCCGGATTCGCCTGCGACAGGTTGGCCGTGATGTTGCGGATCTTGTCGCTGTACGGGCGCGCATGGCGCATGCGCTCCTGCGCCTTGCGCATTTTCGACGCGGCGACCATCTCCATGGCCTTGGTGATCTTCTTGGTGTTTTCCACCGATTTGATCTTGCCGCGTATTTCCTTGCCGACCGCCATATCAATTCCTAGTCAGTGGGGCTCGCTACGTCACCCTGGGGTGATCGCGTGACCCGCAAGGGTCGTGTGGGTTCAGCTGAACGATTTCTTGAACGCGGTGACCGCGCTGGTCAGCTCGGCCTCGGCGTCCTTGTCGAGCGCCTTGCTGTCTTCGATCTTGGTCAGCAGCGCCGCGTGGCTGGCCTTCAGGTGCACGTGAAGGCCGTGCTCGAAAGCGAGGATCTTCTTCACGTCGATGTCGTCCATGAAGCCCTTGTTCACCGCGAACAGCGTGGCGGCCATCAGGCTGATCGGCAGCGGCGAATACTGCGGCTGCTTGAGCAGCTCCATCACGCGGGCGCCGCGATCGAGTTGCTTGCGGGTGGCGGCGTCGAGATCGGAAGCAAACTGCGCGAAGGCGGCCAGCTCGCGGTATTGCGCCAGATCGGTACGGATACCGCCGGACTGGCCCTTGATGACTTTGGTCTGCGCCGCCGAGCCCACCCGCGACACCGAGATACCGGCGTTGATGGCGGGGCGGATGCCGGCGTTGAACAGCGACGTTTCCAGGAAGATCTGGCCGTCGGTGATCGAGATCACGTTGGTCGGCACGAAGGCGGACACGTCGCCGGCCTGCGTTTCGATGATCGGCAGCGCGGTGAGAGAACCGGTCTTGCCCTTGACTTCACCCTTGGTGAAGGCTTCGACATAGTCGGCATTCACACGTGCCGCGCGCTCGAGCAGGCGGCTGTGGAGATAGAACACGTCGCCAGGGAAGGCTTCGCGGCCCGGCGGGCGGCGCAGCAGCAGCGACACCTGGCGATATGCCACAGCCTGCTTGGACAGATCGTCATAGATGATCAGGGCGTCTTGCCCACGATCGCGGAAGTACTCGCCCATCGTGCAGCCGGAGTAGGCCGACACGTACTGCATCGCCGCCGATTCCGAGGCCGAGGCGGCCACCACGATGGTGTAGTCCATCGCGCCGTATTGCTCCAGCGCGCGCACCACGTTCTTGATCGACGATGCTTTCTGGCCGATCGCCACGTAGACGCAGGTCATGTTCTGACCCTTCTGGTTGATGATCGTGTCGATCGCCACGGCGGTTTTGCCGGTCTGGCGATCGCCGATGATCAGTTCGCGCTGGCCACGGCCGATCGGCACCATCGAATCGATCGATTTCAGTCCGGTCTGCACTGGCTGGTCGACCGATTTTCGGGCGATCACGCCCGGGGCCACCTTCTCGATCACGTCGGTCATCTTGGCGTTGATCGGGCCCTTGCCGTCGATCGGCTGGCCGAGCGCATTGACCACGCGCCCGATCAGCTCGGGGCCGACCGGCACTTCGAGAATGCGGCCGGTGCACTTGACCGTGTCGCCTTCGGAGATGTGTTCGTACTCACCCAGAATCACCGAGCCGACCGAATCGCGCTCCAGATTCAGCGCCAGGCCGTAAGTGGGCTGGCCGGATGCGGTGGGTGGAAATTCGAGCATTTCGCCCTGCATCGCGTCGGACAAGCCGTGCACACGCACGATGCCGTCCGTCACCGACACCACGGTGCCCTGGTTGCGGATGTCTGCCGACACACCAAGGCCCTCGATGCGGCTCTTGATGAGTTCGGAAATTTCTGCGGGATTCAGTTGCATAGCTTTCTCCTGCTCTGTGCGTGGCCCTCAGGCCGTCAGAGCAACCTTCATCTGTTCGAGACGCGCTTTGACCGACGTATCCATGACCTCGTCGCCCACCACCACGCGGATGCCGCCGATCAGCGACGCATCCACCTGCACCGATGCATTGAGCTTGCGGTTGAAACGCCGCTCCAGCGCCGTGACCACATCGGCCAATTGCGTCGCGTCGATCGGAAATGCGCTGTAGACCGTGGCATCGGAAACGCCGGAGAGCGAGTTCACGAGCGCCTGGTATTGCGATGCGATCTCCGGCATCGCCACGAGGCGGCCGTTGTCGATCACGGTGCGCAGCAGGTTCTTCGCGCCGTCGCCGAGCCACAGATTGGCCGCCGAGGTGACGAGATCGAACACCTGCTGGGCGCCGGTCTTGGGGTTGTCGGCAAAGGCGCGCAGCTGCGGGTTCGATGCGACGGCCGCGATGGCATTGATTTGCGTGACCACGGCAGACGCGTCGTTCGGGCCAATCGCCCGGAACAAGGCTTCAGCGTAGGGGCGCGCTATGGTGGCGAGTTCGGCCATGGTCAAGCCTCCCGCCGGGCCGCCACGGGCCTCGATGGGGCCACTGCGTGGCCCTTGGTGGCTTGCGCCCCCTCGGGGGGCAGCGAACGAATGTGAGCGTTGGGGGCCATGGTCAGAGTTCTGTTTTCAAGCGCGCGAGCAGATCCGCGTGCACGCCGGCGTTGACTTCCTTGCGCAGGATCTGTTCGGCGCCCTTGACGGCCAGCGCAGCCACTTGCTCGCGCAAGGATTCGCGCGCCTTGGCGGCTTCCTGCTCGGCTTCGGCCTTGGCCGCGGCGACGATCTTCGCGCCCTCTTCGCCGGCTTTGGCCTTGGCCTCTTCGATCATCCGTTGCCCCAGGCGCTCGGCATCGGCCAGGCGCTTGGCGGCATCGTCGCGGGCGGCCGAAAGCTGCTGCTCGACGCGCTTGTTGGCGACGGCGAGTTCGCTCTTGGCTTTGTCGGCGGCCGACAAGCCTTCGGCAATTTTCTTCGCGCGTTCGTCCAGGGCCGCGGTGATCGGCGGCCAGACGAATCGCATCGTGAACCAGACGAGGATCGCAAAGACGATCGCCTGGACGATGAGGGTGGCATTGATGTTCACGTCGATTGCCTCGTGATGGATAGCCCAGGGCAGCGCATCAAGGTGCCGCCCGACAAACCTTCAGACCGAGCAATTACTTCGGCAGGTTGGCGATCTGAGCGAGGAACGGGTTGACGGTGGCAAACCACAGCGCAACGCCCAAGCCGATGATGAACGCGGCATCGATCAGGCCCGCCAGCAGGAACATCTTGGTTTGCAGCTCGCCCATCAATTCGGGCTGGCGCGCAGCCGATTCGAGGTATTTGCTGCCCATGATGCCGATGCCGATACAAGCGCCCAATGCGCCGAGACCGATGATCAGGCCGACGCCCAGGGCAACAAAGCTGATGACTTCCATGGTGATTCCTTTGAGAGATTTGCTGGAGGGTGAAAAAACGAAAACGATTACAGCGGGATCAGTGCGAGTCGTGCGCCTGGCCGACATACACCAAGGTCAACATCATGAACACGAAGGCTTGCAACGTGATGATCAGGATATGGAAGATCGCCCACATGGTGCCGGCCACGATGTGGCCGATCGCCAGGCCGATGCCAGTGGCCGACAGGCTCCAGGCACCGCCCATGAGCGCGATCAGCAGGAAGATCAGTTCGCCGGCATACATGTTGCCAAACAGCCGCATGCCGTGCGACACCGTCTTGGCGACGAACTCGATGAGCTGCATCGCGAAGTTGATCGGGTACAGGTACCACTTGTCGCCGAACGGTGCCGCGAAGAGTTCGTGAATCCAGCCGCCCAGGCCCTTGATCTTGACGTTGTAGACCAGGCAGGTGATCAGCACCCCGACCGACAGGCCCATGGTGACGGACAGGTCGGCTGTGGGCACCACGCGCAAGTAGGCATGGC
>JANMAS010000049.1:0-3506 GCA_031359975.1 Burkholderiales bacterium | reverse complement strand
GCGGTGTGAATTTGCGTTCAAGCACCACGTGCTGCACCAGGTGAGCTACGACAGCGTGCTCAAGCGCGTCAAGAAGCCGGCCCATGCGCGCGTGGCGAGCTGGCTTGCCACGCAGCCGGGCCTGGCGCACCTGGACCAGATCGCCGAGCACCACGAGCGTGGCGATGAGCCGGCGCAAGCGCTGCAAGCCTGGCAGCGCGCGTCGGAGGTGGCGAAGGCGCGTTATGCCAATGCCCCCGCGCTGGCCCATGCCGAACGCGCATTGGCGCTGGTGGCTGCCGACGATCTGCGCCGCCGCTACGCGTTGCACTACCTGCAGTTGCGCGTGCTCGAATTGATGTCGGCGCGAGAACGCCTGGCGCGCACTCTCGACGAGCTGGAGCAGCTGGCCGAGCTGATCGACGACGATGCCCTGCGTTGCGAAGTGGCCGAGCGCCGCTCGCGCCACTGCTACGACGGCGGCGATGCCACGCAGGGCTTGGTGCTGGCGCGGCGGGCGCGGGCGATGGCGCCGGCCGATGCCCCGGAACTTGCGGCGCGCGCCTGCGCGATGGTGGTCGATTGCCTCGAACGTCTCGGCCGCCGGCAGGAATCCGCCGAGCCTGCGCATGCCGGTCTGGTGCTGGCGCGGCAGGCCGGCGCCAGGCCGGTGGAGGCCATGCTGCTGAACCTGGTGGGCATGAGCCTGAACGACGCCGGTGATTACGGCGCCGCGATCGCCAGCTACCAGCAGGCGCTGGCCATCCACCGCGATGCCGGCAACCGCCACAACGAAGGCGGCACCTTGTGCAACCTGGCCTATGCGGCGTTGAGCCTGGGCGACTACACCACCGCCCGCGCCCAGTTCCGCCAGGCGCAAGCCCTGTGTGCGCAGATCGGGCAGCGCCAGAGCGAAGGCATCGTGCACATCAATCTCGCGCTGGTGGCGCTGCATCAAGGCCTGGGCACCGAAGCGCACGAGCATGCCGTGCGGGCCCTGGCCCTGCTGCGCGCGGCAGGTGATCGCTGGGCCGAGGCCGCGGCGCTGCGCGTGGTGGGCCAGGCGGCGCTGGCGCTCGGTGATGCGGCGGCGGCGGTGACGCGGTTCGAGGCCTCACGCGAGCTGTTCGACGCCCTCGGCATGGGCCATCTTGCGATCGAGGCCATTGCCGCGCTGGCTGCCGAAGCCTTGACGCGCGGCGACCTGCCGGCCGCCATGGCGCAGGTGGAGCAGATCCTCGCTCGCCAGGCCGGTGGCGCCGGCCTGGAAGGCACCGATGAACCGCTGCGTATCCCGCTGGTGTGTTTTCAGGTGCTGGAAGCGGCTGCCGACGCGCGCGCCTCTTCCGCTTTGGAAGCTGCCCATGCGGAGCTCAGCGCGCGCGCCGCGCGCATCGCCGATGCGGCGCAGCGCCATGGCTTTCTGCACGGCGTGCCCTACCACCGCGAGATCGTCGAGGCCTGGCAGCGTCGGGGTGGCGCTGTGCCGTCGGCGTGAGGCAGTCGGCGTGAGGCGGTCAGTTGTTCGAGATCTTGGGATCGATCGCGCCGAAGGCGCCGTCCGTACTGCGCTGCACCGCCACCACGAAGTTGAACGTCGAGGCGGTCGGCTTCAGATCCTTCACGGTGAGGCTGACGACGGCAGAAGAGCCCGAGCCGGTGGTGTCGAAGCTGCCCGAGGGAAACGTGTTGCGGCCTGTCTTGTCGCCGGAGCCGACCAGGGTGACCGCCAAGCCGACGGGATAGTAATTGACGCCGCTGTCCTGGCTGACGACGGTGAACTCAAGATCCACCACGATGCTCACGTTGAGCTGCTGGTTACTGCCCGAGCCGGTGAGCGTGACGCCGTGATCGCCGCTGGCCAGGCTCATCACCGCGCCGGAGCACTCGAACGGATTGTTCGGCGAGATCGGCTCGAAGCCGCCCTGATTCATGGTGAAGGTCACCGAAGCCTTGGGGGTGGGCATCATCGTCTCCTCGGGGTGTGGCAACAGCGGCTGACTCTAGGCCCTGACCTTGCGCCGCACTGTGACATCTTGCGCTGCGGCTGTGTGACGGTTTCACACGTGGGCGGGCCGCCCGCCGACACCGTGGATGGTGACCGCGTCATACGTGGCCCTCCAGATCCATCGCGTCATGCAACAGGCGCAGAACCTCGATGACCCGAGGGTCAGTTTGCGAGCCAACTCGAAAGATGATGAAGTGGCGCCCCCGGCGACGCCCACGAGCGACATGCAATGCCATCAGTCCCTTCGCGATGTCATCGCGGTGGCGAACGCCAACGATACCGGGCCCGCTCATCAGCGCGTCGAGCGCCGCGCCGAGCGTCTTGGCATAGCTGCGGGCTTGCCGTGCACTGAACTGTTGCGCAGACCACTGAACCGCTTGTCGAAAATCGGACGCGGCGGCGTCGGTCATGCGCACCGACCAGCGTTGAGCGGACACGCTCACTTCCCAGGCGGAATGACTTTGGCGCTAGAGAGCGCGTCGGCGGCCCACCGATCGAGTTGCTTGCGCAGATCATCGGACGAGTTGAAGGTGACGAATCGCCCCGCGTCCGCATCGGCGATCCCTGCTCGCGCGGCCTGACGCAGGGCCTTGAGGCGGACTTGTGCCTCCGTGTCCAGCCGCTCCACCAACCGAAGGCCTTCACGCAGAACCTCGCTGGCGTTTTGGTAACGCCCCGAGGTCACGAGCCGTTCGACATAGGCGGCTTGGTGATCGGTGAGGACGACATTTCTGGTTGGCATTGAAGTCACTCGGCATCGTAAGGACGGTTGGCATAGTATGCCATCAGACCCAACGCGATGGGTCTCGGGTGCGACGAGCCTGAAGCTTCAGTCGGCCCGTTTCACGCAGCCGCCTCCAGCCCATCCAGCAGTAACTGCACCTCCACCAGCGCCGCCGGGCCGTGGATCGGTAGCACAACGGCGTCGCCGGGCCGGGTGAGGGCCAGCGCGGCGCGGGCGGCATCGACTTCTCGCGATTCGAAGGTGACAGCCTCGGGCGGCAGGCCGGCGCGCAGCAGTTCGGTGCGCAGGATGCCGGCGGCCTCGCCGCTGGGGCGGCCGCGCTCCATGCCGGCGATGTCTTTCAGCACCACGAAGGCGGGTTGGAAGCGGGCGGCGGTGGCGGCGAGTTCGCGGATGTCGGCATCGGTGCGGTTGCCGGCCTGGCCGAGCACCAGGCCCAGGCGCGTGTGGGGCCCGGTGGTGGCCACGGTGAGCAGGCCGTGCAGGCCTTCGGGGTTGTGCGCGTAATCGACGAAGACGTTCACATCACCGGCCAGGCGCCAGTGCTGCAGACGGCCCGGGTTATCGGTGCGGCTGGCGCCGAAGCGGGCGAAGACGGCGGTGATCGCGGAGACCGGCCAACCCAGCGCGCCGGCCACCAACGCAGCCCCCATCAGATTGGCCACGTTGTAGGCGGCATGCCCATTCACCGTGAGCGGCATCGCGGCCACGGCGCCGAGATCGGCGTCGATGCCTTGCGCGGGCAGGGCCAGATGCATGTGTGCTTCGCTGTCG
>JANMAS010000033.1:0-1984 GCA_031359975.1 Burkholderiales bacterium | reverse complement strand
GCAGCGCGGTGCGCTCAACAAGGTCGACACCTCCCGCGTTCCGCTGTCGGCCTACCTGGGCGCGGTGGGTATGCCGGGGGTTACCGCATGGGTGGGCCTGGTCAAGCTGATCGAGCCCAAAGCGGGTGAGACGGTGGTGGTGAGCGCGGCCAGCGGTGCGGTGGGCAGCGCGGTGGGGCAACTGGCCAAGGTGCGCGGCTGTCGGGTGGTGGGCATCGCCGGCGGGCCGGCCAAGTGCGCGCATGTGCGCGACGAACTCGGCTTCGATGACTGCATCGATTACAAGGCGCATGCGGATGCGAAGTCGCTGTCGACGGCGTTGAAACAGGCGTGCCCGAACGGCGTGGACGGCTACTTCGACAACGTGGGCGGCATGATCCTCGATGCGGTGATGCTGCGCAGCAATGCCTTCGCGCGCTTCGCCATCTGCGGCATGATTTCCGGCTACAACGGCGAGCCGATTCCGATGAGCGTGCCGCAGCTCATTCTCACCAACCGGCTGCGCATCGAGGGCTTCATCGTTTTCGAGCATCTCAAGCTGTGGCCGCAGGCTCAGGGCGAGCTGGCCGAGCTGGTGGCGGCGGGTCGGCTGAAGTACCGCGAGACGATCGCCGAAGGCCTGGAAAACGCACCCATCGCTTTCCTCGGCTTGCTCAAGGGCCGGAACTTCGGCAAGCAGCTCGTCAAGCTGATTTGACATGCCGAGCGTCTGCTGGACATGGTGCCGTTTCGAAGCCCTGGGCGTGAACGGCCTGTATGACGCGCTGGCTCTGCGCTGCCGCGTGTTCATCCTGGAGCAGGGGCCTTACCTGGATCCGGATGGCGTGGATCCGCAGTGCTGGCACCTGCTGGGCCGGGATGGCGAGGGCGTGTTGCTGGCCTACCTGCGGGTGGTGGACCCTGGCGTGAAGTATCCCGAGCCGTCGATCGGGCGGGTGATCACGGCGCCGGATGCGCGGGGCACGGGCCTGGGCCGAGAGCTGATGGTCGAAGGCATCGCGCGCTGCACGGCCGCCTGGCCCGGCCAGGCGATCCGCATCAGCGCGCAGGCGCGGTTGCGGCGGTTCTACACCGAGCTCGGCTTCGAGGCGGTGACGGATGAGTACATCGAAGACACGATCCCGCATGTGGAGATGCTGCGCCCGGGATCGGGCTCGATCTCAACAAGCTAGCTTCACCGCCTGCACCGGCTGGCCGGAATCGGCGTCGGTGATCACCAGCACCACGCTGCGCGGGCGGCCCCCTTCGCCCAGCGGCGCGCTGCGGAACGCCAGCGTCTTTGCGCCCTGGGCCCAATCGACCAGCGGTTCGTAAGCGCGAACCACATGGTCGTGCAGGAGCTTGGAGCCGTTGTTCTCTCCGGCCGTCACCGAGCTGGACAGATCGCTCTCCAGCGCCGCCCACCAACCGCCCAGCCGGGCCGGCGCGCCCGAGCCGGGGCTCACCATGGCCTTGACCTCGTCGCCCTCGCGCACCAGCGCAATGCTCACGCTGGCGGCGCGGCTCGCCGCCGG
Source organism: Burkholderiales bacterium (assembly GCA_031359975.1). Lineage (GTDB taxonomy): Bacteria > Pseudomonadota > Gammaproteobacteria > Burkholderiales > Burkholderiaceae_C > JANMAS01. Next base: position 470 of record JANMAS010000033.1, on the reverse strand, counting down.
CAGGGCGGGCCATTGGCGCCAGTCGTGCCCATCGACGATCACCTGCGGCGTGTAGTTGCCCCGTGCGCCGGAGGTGCGCTGCGTCTGCGACTGGCGCTGCGTGTTGGCCACGCTGGCAAAGCGATCTTTCCAGCCGAGATAGTCCCAGTACTGCACATGGAAGGCCATCGGGATGACGTCGGCGCGGCGCTCGTCGAACGTACCCAGCCAGCGATCGGCCGGCGGGCAGGAACTGCAGCCTTCGGAGGTGTAGAGCTCCACCACGTGCGGCACGGCGTTGCTGGAACGGGCGCCGCAGGTGCCATCCGCGGCGGTGGCTGACATCCCAGCCGTCAGAAGTGCCATGCTACCCAGTGCAAACGGGAGCAGCCGATGGGGCAGCGTCATGCAAGTCTCCTGATTTCGGGAAGAGACTCGTTTGTCGCTGGTACTTGCCGAGCCTTACACCGCCGACCCGCAATACCCGCAAT
>JANMAS010000031.1:0-6168 GCA_031359975.1 Burkholderiales bacterium | reverse complement strand
GCCAACGGCGCCGCACCCACCGGCGTGGGCTTCACCGGGCATGTGCACGACGCGGATACGGCGCTGGTGTACATGCAGCAGCGGTATTACGATCCGGTGGCCGGGAGGTTTCTGTCGGTGGATCCCGTAGTCACCGATGCGAAGACCGGGGAGCATTTCAATCGGTATGTGTACGCTGAGAACAGCCCGTACAGGTACAACGACCCCGACGGCATGGCGCCTCGCGATGCTGGGCCAGCGGGCGCAGGCGGCGGTGCCTTCGGGCCCATCGGCGGCTCAGGTGGATCCGCTGCCGGCGGTAGGAGCGCCGGGGCGAGCCAAGTATCGAACTCAGGCGCAGCCAATTCCCAGGCAGGGCGGAGTTCGACCGTTAGCCAAAATGCTGCCTCACGTGAGGCGAGACGTGAGGCTGGAGTCCCCACAACTCAGCAGCCGGTGAGTCAGACGAATGGTCGAGCCTCAGACGGAACGCCCGTCGGGCGACAGCAGACCTACGATGTTCCAAAGCCGGGCGGAGGAACCGAACAGAAGTCAGTTCAAGTTTCCCGGGATCAAGTAGGTAAACACGCTGATCAATCTCAGATTGAAGCAGGCACCGTCAAGGCTGGAGGTCAGTTAGATTCAGCGGGCCGCCCACGAATTCAGAATGAGGGCAAAGTCCGGGTGGACTTTGAGCCTAGTAAATAGTGTAAGGAGTAAAGGAAATGGTCGCTGACTCTGCCAATTTGGATCGACTCAGGGTCAGAAGGCAAGCGCTCGCGGACGAGCGTCAGGACGCGGATTTACGGCGAACTGCTGCACCACAACTGGTGACCATCATCGGGCATGCGCTGGGTAGATCCTTGTCCATGGATGATTTCGTTAACTCCGGCGAACTTCACGATGCCGTCATTTGGCCAGCGAGGATTGAAGATGCTCCAGGATTGGTATCTGCATACACTGATAAAATTAAGGTGGAGCGCGTGCTGCGTTGCATTGGTCAGCGACTCGGCGGGCTGACCGGGCGCATTGGATTTCATGATAAGGCGTACCTAGGCTTTACACGAGTATCGGAAATTGATCCGACCGTACTACTTGCGATAGCTGATGTCGCCAAAGAGTCGGTGCTCTTCTACGTCGACCAGCCAAACGGAGTTGTGCTCGTTGATTGCTACGGTAATCAAGGAACTAACCCATACAGCATTGTTGTCCAGGGCAGTTTTCTTGAAACCGAGGTAGCCGGTTGCTTCGACAAATTGGCCGGTCGTGTGCCTCGTTCAGGTGCCGGACTCCAAACCTGAGGCGGAGGGAAACGGGAGTCGAACCCGCCCGGCGGCGCGTGGCGCCGCCCACCGGGTTTGAAGCCCGGCCGATCCACCAGGATCGTTTCCCCTCCGAAATCGGTTGATTCGTGAGTGTTGCACCCTACGGGCTTCGCCCGATCCCGCCAAGCGGGAGCATGAGCCTGCCCGGCCGCCCGAAAGGCTCATCCACCGCAGTGCGAAGCACGGAGGTTGCCTGATGAGCCTGCCCGGCCGCCCGAAAGGCTCATCCACCGCAGTGCGAAGCACGGAGGTTGCCTGATGAGCCCTTGGGGCGGCACGGCGGTCTCATGGGACTGCCTCGAACAACGTGGAGTCGCTGCGCAGTTTATGCACGTCGCCCACCCGGCGCAGCAGGCCGATGCGGTCGAAGTATTCAAGGATCTGGATGGCGCGTTTGCGGCCCAGGGGGGTGCGGTCGCGGAAGGCGGCTGCGCTCACCTCGCCGGCGTGTGCGGCGGCCACTTCGCGGGCGATGGTGGCCAGGCTGCTCAGGGTGGCGGGTGGATAGTAGAGATCCTTCACCACCTGGTGCAGATCACCGCGCTGGGCCAGCCGGGCGAGGGTGACGCGCATCAGCGGCTCGGACTCATTCGTCGCACGTGCCAGGTCGCGTGCCCAGGCGCCCTCCACAGCGGCTTGTCGAAGGAGCGGCGCCACCTTCTGCGCTACACGCTCTTCGGTGGCCGACAGCCGCACACCGTGCTCGGGCAGATGCACAAACGCGCCGCGCACGGCGAGTGCGGCATCGCGCTGCATCGCTGCGAGCAACGCACGCCACAAGGGCTCGGGCCAGCGCGGCAGGGCGAGGCGGCGCAGGCGGCTGGCATCCGGGCCGAGTTCGTCGGGGTGCTGGGCGTGGAAGTGGACCAGGGCGGTGTGCACGGCGGTGTGGGCGGCAGACGTTTGCGTGGCACCGAGTGCCCAATCGCCGTGGGGGCTGGTGTGGCGCAAACCGCCCGGCGGATCGGCTTGCACCGATTGCCCCCACGCGGCGCCGAGCCTCCTGAGATCGATGCCGTGGGGTGCGACTGCCAACAGCGCGGCAAGCCGCTCATCTGATTCGCTATGCGCCAGCGCATCGAGTTCGGCCAGGCGCTGCGGCGTGCGCCGGTAGCGCGTGGGCGCCATCGGATCCAGCACCGTGCCGCCGGCGATGGTGCGGCTGGCCGACGCATCGCGCAGCACCACCCGATCGCCATGCCAGGCGCCGATCGGCGCCTGCAGCACGAGCTGGGCACGCGCGCTGGCGCCGGGTGCCAGGGTGTCGCCATCGAGCAGCGCCACCACGCCGGGCACGCTGGCCGCGCCGAGATGCACCTGCACGCGGGTGCCTGAGCGCAGCGCGCGCGGCTCGGCATGCCACAGCGTGAGCGTGGTGTCGATGCGCGAGCCGGCCAGCGCCGCAGCCGGCGCCACCAGCCATTGCCCACGGCTCACCTGCTCCTTGGCGATGCCCGCCAGCGCCACCGCGCAGCGCTGGCCGGCGTGGGCCTGCGGCATCGGCTGGTTTTGCGCATGCACGCTGCGCACGCGCACGGTGATATCGCCAGGCACCACACGCAAGTCATCGCCTACCTTCACCGTGCCGGCATGCACGGTGCCGGTGACGACGGTGCCCACACCGCCGAGCGTGAAGGCCCTGTCGATGGCAAGCCGGAAGGCTTTGCCATCGTTGCTTGGCGCCGAGGCCGCGGCGGCGGCATCAACAAGCCATGCCTTGAGCGCATCGATGCCATCGCCCCGATGGGCACTCACATCGAGTACCTTGCTGCCGGCCAGCGGTGTGCCTTCGAGCAAGGCGCTCACCTCGCTTCGCACGGCTTGCACCTGCTGCGCATCCACACGATCGATCTTGGTGATCACCACCGCGGCGCGGCGGATGCCCAGCAGCGCCAGCACGGCCAGATGCTCGCGTGTTTGCGGCATCACGCCATCGTCGGCGGCCACCAGCAGCAGCGCCACATCGATGCCGGTGGCCCCCGCCAGCATGGTGTGCACCAGCCGCTCGTGGCCGGGCACATCGATGACGCCGATGCGCTGGGTGGGTGCGTCGAGAAATGCATAGCCCAGCTCGATACTGATGCCGCGCTTTTTTTCTTCGGGCAGGCGATCGGTATCGATGCCGGTGAGTGCGCGCACCAGCGTCGTCTTGCCGTGGTCGATGTGGCCTGCTGTTCCAACAATCATGTTCCGACGCTCACGTTCCGCCGCTCACATCAGGGCTGTCTGCAGTTGGCTCAACTGCGCGCTGAACGGCCCCGCGTCTTCGAGGCAGCGCAGGTCGAGCAGCAGGCGATCGTCGGCAATGCGGCCGATCACCGGCAAGGGCAGCGCACGCAAGGCCGTGGCCAACTCGTCGAGCGCGCGGCCGGAGCCCTTTTTTCCGACCGGCGCGATGGCCAAACCCGCCGATGGCAGCCTTTCCACCGGCAGCGAGCCCGAGCCGATCTGGCCCAGCAGCGCCACCACGCTCACGCTGAAACGAGGCGCCACCGCAGCGGCCAGCGCAGGCAGCAACTGCAACGCCAACGCGTGGATCGATTCGGCGGGGCGGGTGAGCAGGCGCAGCGTGGGCAGATCCCGCGCCAGGCGCTCGGGCCGCAGATAAAGGCGCAGCGTGGCTTCGAGCGCGGCCAGCGGCAGCTTGCTCATGCGCAGCGCGCGTTTCATCGGAAATTTGCGGATGCGGCCGATGGCTGCGCGGCTGCCGACGATCAAGCCAGCCTGCGGGCCGCCCAGCAGCTTGTCGCCGCTGAAGGTAACCACATCGCAGCCGGCGGCCAGCTTTTCCTGTGGCAAGGGCTCGCGCGGCAGGCCGTAGGCCGCCAGATCCACCAGCGAGCCGCTGCCCAGATCGGTGGCCAGCGGCAGCCCTTTGGCGTGCGCGATGGCCGAGAGTTCGGCTTCATCCACGGCTGAGGTGAAGCCTTGCACCGCGTAGTTGCTGGTGTGCACTTTCATGATCAGCGCGGTGCGCTCGGTGATCGCGGTTTCGTAGTCGCGTGCATGGGTGCGGTTGGTGGTGCCCACCTCCACCAGCGTGGCGCCGGCCGAGGCCATCACATCGGGCATGCGAAACGCGCCGCCGATCTCCACCAGCTCGCCGCGCGAGACGATCACTTCCCTGCTGCCCGGGTGCGCCGCAGCCAGCGCGGCGATCGTCAGCAGCACCGCCGCCGCGTTGTTGTTGACCACCGTGGCCGCCTGCGCGCCGGTGAGGGTGCACAGCAGCTCCTCGACGATCGAATCGCGATCGCCTCGGCTGCCGCTGGCCAGGTTGTATTCGAGGTTGTTGGCGCCGGCCATCATCGCCAGCACATGCGCGAGCGCGGCATCGGCGAGCAATGAGCGGCCGAGGTTGGTGTGGATCACGGTGCCGGTGAGGTTGAGCACCGTCTGCATGCGCGGCGCCAGGCGCGCGGCCACACGATCGTGCAAGGCCGCTTCGATCGCGGCGGGTTGTACGGTGGCGGTGTCGAGCGCACCGGCCAGGGCCTGGGTGCGCAGGCTGTCGAGCAACGCGCGGGTGGCCTGCGCCACCAGCGTGTGGCCGTGCTCGGCCACCAGTGCCGCCACAGCGGGCTGGCGCAGCAGGCGGTCGACCGAAGGCAGATCCTTCGCGCTGGCCTTGGAACCGTGAACCACGGATTCGTCGGGCCGGGCCATCAGGGCGGCCCGGTTTCGGTATCGGGCGGTGGCTCGGGCTCGCCGAACAGCAGCATCAGGTTCACGCCATGGCGCTCGTAGCCGGATTCGGCCACCAGCAGGTCGAGCGTGACGGACGCCAGATCGTCGGCCACCGGCTCGACATGCGGATCCTTGGCCATCTGGACGATCTTCAGGTAGTGCCCGCACTCGTCGCAGGTTTCGGCTTGCACCGCATCCTTGGCGGCGCCGGTGGCGGGCACCTCGTGGCCCGGTAGCGCCTCCAGCGACTGGTAGCCGATGCCCTTGGTGCTTTCGCAATGCGCGCACTTGATGCGCACCATGTGCCACTGCGTGGCGCACAGCGAGCAGTGCAGGTAGCGGTAGCCGGAGGTATCGGCGCCAATGCGGGCGATGCTGGCGGTGGGGCGGCTGTCGCAGCAGGGGCACATCGTGGCGTCATCGGTGCGGCCGAAGGGCGCGCGTTGCTCGGCGCGGTGCAGGGTGTCTGTCGACAGCACCAGATGCGTCCAGTAGATTTGCAGGCCGGCGGCGATCAGCGGCGCGGCCGCGAAATCCAGGCCCACCATCACGCCGTTCAGCAGGCGATCGGCCTGGCGCTCGATGTGATCATCGTCGGCGGCGCGCAGTGCCTTCACGGCGGCCAGGGCAGGGCTGCCTTGCAAACGCGGCAGCAGCTCGTCCAGTAGCTGCCGAAACGCCGGGCGCCAGGCTGGATCGCGCGGCCAGCCGGTGGCCGGCAGCGGTGGCCGCCCCACGGATGAGGCGGCTTCGATCTGGCTGGCATCCGGCAGGTGCACCGCCGGATACGCCTGCAGCACGGTGTGCTGCGCGCGGGCCACATCGGCCATGAAGAGAAGGTAGTCGCGCATCGCATGGCCAGCGGCGAGCTGGCGCAGGCGCAGTTCACGAGCGGCGAATTCGCTGGGCCGCTGCGGCAGGCGCAGGTACGGCACCTGTTGCCCGGCCTGGACGGCGATCTCCTCCGGCGTCAGCAGCCGGGTGGCCTGGGTCAGGCCCATCGTGCGGACAATCTCACTTGCGGCCTGTCACTTCCTGATGCCATAGCGGGTGATTCTGCCTCGCCCACGCCTCGCTCACCGTGCCGCGTGTCATCGCGCGCACCGTGCCTTTCACCCAGATCGCCGCATACACATGCACGATCACGGAGAGGATCAGCACCACGGCGGCGATCGCG
>JANMAS010000601.1:0-8842 GCA_031359975.1 Burkholderiales bacterium | reverse complement strand
GGGCTGGGGTGAGGGCCGGTCGAGGGCCAACATCCCCACCGGAAGAATCCCATGTACACAAAACTCTGCGCCCTGCTGTCCAAGCTCAGCCTGATGCTGGCGGTGATCGGGCTGATCACCGTCGTCTTGTGCGTTCAATACCAGGTGATCGGGCGCTACGTCTTCAACGACACGCCCACCTGGGCCGAAGGGCTGGCGATGATGCTGGTGCTGTATGTCACCGCGCTGGGCGTGGCCGTGGGCGTGCGCGACGCGGGCCATATCGGGCTGGAGTCGATGGTGTCGCTGCTGCCCGAGATATGGCAACGCCGCATCGAGCTGCTGATCCATGTGCTGGTGGCCACCTTCGGGCTGCTGATGGTGTATGGCGGCTGGATCTGGGCCCACGCCAAATGGAATGAGAAGAAGCCGATGCTGGGCGTGCCGGAGAGCGTGGATTACATCCCGCTGATCATCGCCGGCGTGCTGATCGTGCTGTTCTCCATCGAACATGTACTCGCGCTGCGCAGCGGCAAGGAAGTGGAACCATCATGGAACTGAGCGTTCTCGCCCTGAGCTTCACCGTGCTGCTGTTGCTGGGCGTGCCGGTGGCTTTTTCCATCGGCCTGGCGTCGGTGGCCACGATCCTCGCGGCCGGCCTGCCGATCGCGGTGGTGTTCCAGAAAATGGTCGGCGGCATGCAGGTGTTCAGCTTCCTGGCCATTCCATTTTTCGTGTTCGCCGGCGAGCTGATGCTCTACGGCGGCATCGCCGATCGCATCGTGCGCTTTGCCAACAGCCTGGTGGGCCATGTGCGTGGCGGCCTGGGCATGAGCAACGTGATCGGCTGCACACTGTTCGGTGGCGTGGCCGGCTCGCCGCTGGCCGATGTGTCGGCGATGGGCGCGGTGATGATCCCGCTGATGAAGAAAGAAGGTTACGACGCCGACTACGCGGTAAACGTGACCACCCACGCGGCGCTGGTCGGCGCGATCATGCCCACCTCGCACAACATGATCATCTTCACGCTGGCCACCTCGGGCATCGCCTCGGTGAGCGTGTTCAGCCTGATCCTGGCCGGTCTGGTGCCGGCGATCATCCTCACGCTGTGCAACCTGGGCGCGGCGTACTACGTGGCGGTCAAGCGCGGTTACCCCACACGCGGCGCCTTCAAGGGCTGGGGCGAAGTGGGTGCGGCCTTTGCGGCGTCGCTGCCGGGCTTGCTGGTGGTGGTGATCATCCTGGTGGGCATCCTGTCGGGCGCATTCACCGCCACCGAATCGGCCTCGATCGCGGTGGCGTGGGCCCTGTTCATCACGATCTTCGTGTACCGCACGCTGAGCTGGCACAACTTTCTCAAGGCCTGCGCCAAGGCCTGCAAGACGACCGGCGTGGTGCTGCTGCTGATCGGCATCTCCAATGCGTTTGGCTACTTCATGGCGCTGTATGAAGTGCCGCAGCTCACCGGCGAATTGATGAAGTCGATCAGCAGCAGCCCGTGGGTGATCTTCTTCATGATCAACGTGCTGCTGTTCGTGCTCGGCACCTTTCTCGACATGGCCGCGACGATCCTCATCTGCACGCCGATCTTCATGCCGATCGCGATGCAGTTCGGCATGGACCCGGTGCAGTTCGGCATCGTGATGCTGATCAATTGCGCGCTCGGCCTGAACACCCCGCCCGTGGGCTCGGTGCAGTTCGTGGGCTGCGCGATCGGTGGCATCTCAGTGGGCCAGGTAATGAAGTCCATCCTGCCTTTTTACGGCGCACTCGGTGTGTGCCTGATGCTCGTCACCTACGTCCCGGCGTTTTCGCTGTGGCTGCCGGCAATGTTCAAGTAATCGCTCCCAGAACGGAGAACCCATCATGTCCACACGTCGCACCGCATTGGCCGCCCTCGCCGGCCTGGCCGCCACCGCCGTTTCACCGCTCACGATGGCGCAGGATGCCTGGCCCTCGAAGACGATCAAGATCATCGTGCCCTTCGCCACCGGCGGCACCTCGGATGCGCTGGCCCGCCTGCTCGGCCAGAAGCTGCAGGAGGCCTTGAAGCAAACCGTGATCATCGACAACAAGACCGGCGCCGGCGGCGTGATCGGTGCGGACGCGGCGTCCAAATCGCCTGCCGATGGCTACACGCTGCTGCTGGGCACGATCGCCACCCATGCGATCAACCCGGCGTTGCAAGCCAAGATGCCCTACAACGCCGGCAAGGATTTTGTGCCGGTGTTTTTTGTCGGCAATATCTCCAACGTGCTGCTGGTGGGTGCGTCGCAACCGTACAAGAGCGTGAAGGAGCTGATCGCCGCGGCCAAGGCCAAGCCGGGCACGCTGGCCTTCGGCACGCCGGGCACCGGCAGCTCGCAGCATCTGTCGGGCGAAAAGTTCAAGCTCGACGCGGGTGTCGATATCACCCACGTGCCCTATCGCGGAAGTGCGCCGTCGATCCAGGATCTGATCGCCGGCCAGATCCCGATGAGCTTCGACACCGCGCTGGTCGCGCTGCCGTTCATCACCAGCGGCAAGATCCGCGCGCTGGCCGTCACCTCGGGCAAACGCGCCAAGGTGCTGCCGGATGTGCCGACGCTGGCTGAATCGGGCCTGCGCGGTTTCGACGTGGCCTCGTGGCAGGCCATCTTCGCACCGGCCGGCACGCCGCCGGCTGTCGTCAAGCGCCTGAACGATGAGTTGACGAAGATCGTTGCGGAGACGCAGGTGGCGGCGCGGCTGTATACGATGGGCGTTGAAAACGTGCCGATGACACCCGCGCAGTTTGCCGACTTCCAACAAGCCGAACTGGTGAAGTGGGCCAAGATCGTCAAGGACGGCAACGTCAAGCCGGAGTGAACCTGTCATGCCCGCCTCCGACCCGCGCTCGAAGCTGGCCAGCACACCGCTGGCCCCGACACCGCTGACCGTGACGCCCTTGACGATTCGCATGCACGAGCGCGACAACGTCGCGATCGTGGCCAACAACGGCGGCCTGCCCGCCGGCACCGTGCTCGCCTCCGGCCTCACCCTGCTCGACCAGGTGCCGCAGGGGCACAAGGTGGCGATGGTGGACTTGGCCGAAGGCGCGCCGGTGTTGCGCTACAACGTGCCCATCGGCCATGCGGTGCGGGCCATCCCCGCCGGCAGCTGGGTGCACGAGCGGCTGCTGAAGATGCCCGATGCGCGCGCCCTCACCGATCTGCCGATCGCCACGGTCAAGCCCGCCCCGCAGCCAGCGCTGGAGGGCTACACCTTCGAGGGCTATCGCAATCCGGACGGCTCGGTGGGCACCCGCAACATTCTCGCCATCACGACCACGGTGCAATGCGTGGCCGGGGTGGTCGACTTTGCCGTGCAGCGCATCAAGGCCGAGCTGCTGCCCAAGTACCCGCGTGTCGACGATGTGATCGGCCTCGAACACAGCTACGGCTGCGGCGTGGCGATCGATGCGCCAGACGCGATCATCCCGATCCGCACCCTGCGCCACATCAGCCTGAATCCCAATTTCGGCGGCGAGGTGATGGTGGTGAGCCTGGGCTGCGTGAAGCTGCAGCCCGAGCGCTTGCTGCCACCCGGAACGATCGCGCTCGTCGACGAACGCAACATCGCCGACGTGGGCAACACCGAGGAGGCCAAGCTCGACGTGGTGTGCCTGCAAGACGACGCGCACATCGGCTTCATGTCGATGATCGATTCGATCATGCGCACCGCCGAGGAACACCTCGAACGCCTGAACGCCCGCCGGCGCGAAACCGTGCCGGCGAGTGAGCTGGTGGTGGGTGTGCAGTGCGGCGGCAGCGACGCTTTTTCCGGCGTCACCGCCAATCCGGCGGTGGGCTTTTGCACCGACTTGCTGGTGCGCGCCGGCGCCACGGTGATGTTTTCCGAGACCACCGAAGTGCGCGACGGCATCGCCCAACTCACCTCGCGCGCCACCACGCCCGACGTGGCACACGCCATGATCCGCGAGATGGCCTGGTACGACGCCTACCTGCAGCGCGGCAGCGCCGATCGCAGCGCCAACACCACGCCGGGCAACAAGAAAGGTGGCTTGTCGAACATCGTCGAAAAGGCCATGGGCTCGATCGTCAAGAGCGGCAGCTCGCCGATCTCCGGTGTGCTCTCACCCGGCGAAAAGCTCAAGAGCAAGGGCCTGATCTACGCGGCCACACCGGCCAGCGATTTCATCTGCGGCACGCTGCAGCTTGCCGCCGGCATGAACCTGCACGTATTCACCACCGGCCGCGGCACGCCCTACGGCCTGGCGCCCTGCCCGGTGATCAAGGTGGCCACGCGCAGCGATCTGGCGCGGCGCTGGCACGACCTGATGGACGTGAACGCCGGCCGCATCGCCGACGGCAGCGCCACGATCGACGAGGTCGGCTGGGAGCTGTTTCGCCTGATGCTCGACGTGGCCAGCGGCCGCAAGAAAACCTGGGCCGAGCACTGGAAGCTGCACAACGCGCTGGTGTTGTTCAACCCGGCGCCGGTGACTTGATCTTTCCTGGCGCCGGCGGCCCTCCGCTGGCAAGCAGCCGCTCAATGAGGCCGCGCACCGGCGCTGGCAAGCCCCAGTCGGTGAGCGCGCCCGCCGGCACCCACCGACCGTTGGGCCATCGCTCGCTGAGCGTGGCGAGTGGCTCCTGGCCCCACGGCAAGCGGTGCCAGCACGGTTGCAGCGCCCAATCAAAATGGGTCAGCACATGGCGCACCAGCGGCAGCGCGACGGTCTCGCCCGGCCAGGCGCCTGCCACGGTGGCCAATGCCTGTTCATCGTCGAACTCCGGCAACGACCACAAGCCGCCCCACACGCCTTCGGCCGGGCGCTGCACCAGCCACACCCGATCGCCGTGCGTGAGCAGCAGCAAGGCATGGCTGCGCTCGCCGCGTCGCGGCCGTCGCCCCTTCACCGGATAACGTTCGGGCTGGCCCTGGGCCAGCGCCACGCACGTTGCCGACACCGGGCAGGCTTCGCAGCGCGGCCGACGCGCGGTGCACAGTGTGGCGCCCAGGTCCATCAGGCCCTGCGTGTAGATGTCCGCGCCCTGCTCGGGCACCAGCGCCTCGGCGCGGGCCCACAAATCTCGCTGCGCCGCGGCGCCGGCCAGATCGGTGTCGAACCCGAGCCAACGGGTGAGCACCCGTTTGACATTGCCGTCGAGGATGGCCTCGCGCTGGCCAAAGCAGAACACCGCGATCGCCGCCGCGGTGGAGCGGCCGATGCCGGGCAGTTCGGCCAGGGCCGGCGCGGTTTCGGGGAAGCGCCCTGCGTGCTCGGCCATCACCTGTTGCGCACAGCGATGCAGGGATCGCGCGCGGCTGTAGTAACCGAGCCCGCTCCACAACGCGAGCACTTCGTCGAGCGTGGCTGCGGCGAGCGATGCCACATCGGGGAAACGCTCGATGAAGCGCGCGTAGTAGGCGATCACCGTGCTCACCTGCGTTTGCTGCAGCATGATCTCGGACAGCCACACGCGGTACGGATCGCGTGAGGCTTGCCAGGGCAGGTTGTGGCGGCCATGGTGGCGCTGCCAGGCCATCAGCGCATCGGCAAACCCGGTCTCTTGCCTCACGCCGCGCCGGGCACGCGGACGGCGGCCTCCCGCAGTTCGGCTTGCACCGCCGCATTCGGCCCGCCGAGGGCTGCGCTGCACAGTGTGTTGGCGCGCTCGGTGGCGTGGGTGAGCAGGCCGTGCAGCACCTCGTCGGCCGATTCCACCTCGGCCAGGCGGCGTTCGAGCTCGTCGGTGGCGCCCTGGATGCGCTCCAGCGCATCGCGGCGGCGGCGGAAGTTGCGGCGGCGTTCGCGCAATTGCCCGTCGAGCTGCGACAGCGCGCCCTGGCTCCACAGCTGGATCTCGGCGGCGGCGTTTTCCACCACCATGCGCAGCATCGCCGCCAGCATGCGGTGGAAGCGCTCGGAGAACACCGGCGATTGCATCTTGATCACATGCGTGATGCCGGCGTAGCGGGTGAAACCACGCTCCACCCGATCGAGCTCGGCGCGCGCATCGGAGAGCAGCGGCCGCGGCGACACCAGCAGCGAAAAGCCGAACTCGGTATTGAGCTGGCGGAAGCTGGCTTCGAGCATCGCCGTCATTTCGCTGGCGTGGCGCTCGGACACATCCAGCCGCTCGCGCAACTGTATGCACATCTTGGTGAATGATTTTTTTGCGCCCAGCCGCAGCCACGATTCGCCCACCGTTTGGCGCAAGCGCACCAGATCCTCGCGCAGCAACTCGTTGCTGACCGGCTTGAGCGCATGGCCCGACATGCGCGCATGCACCGAACGCAACGCCGCGATGCGATGGCTGCATTGTTCGAACTCCGCCGTTTCCTGCTCCACCCGCTGCAGCATGTTGCGAATCTTGCCGCCGCTCTTTCCCCGCAGGCCACGCAGTTCCAGCATCTGCTCGGCGTTGTGGCGGCGCAGTTCGCGCACCCGCAGCACGGCTTGCGAGGCGAGCTGGCGGGCGCCGTGGGTGACCGCGTCGGCAAGCACCTGCTGGCGCTTTTGCAGCAGTTCGGCGCCCAGCGCGGCTTCGAGCGCCGGCAGGCGACTGCGGCGCAGCGCGGCGGCGTCGCCGTTCAGGCGCGCGGCCAGCGCACCGCGGGCCGAGACCGGAAACACGCGGTCACGGCCGATGCCCAGCGTCTCGGCGGTGAGCCGGCACTGGGTTTCGATCTGGCGCTCCACCTCGGCGGGTGACACCAGCGGATCGTCGAGCATGTCGACCTTGTTCAGGGCCACGAAGCAGTTGCCGGCGTGTTCGCCCAGGTGCTCCTGCCACACCGCGAGATCGGAACGGGTGACGCCGGTATCGGCGCCGAGCACGAACAGCGCCGCGTGCGCCGAGGGCAGCAGGCTGAGCGTGAGCTCGGGCTCCGAGCCGATCGCGTTGAGGCCCGGGGTATCGAGCACCACCAGGCCGCGGCGCAGCAGGGGATGCGGGAAATTGATGATCGCGTGGCGCCAGGCCGGCACCTCGACCAGGCCGTCGGCACCGATGCGGCGCAGATCCTCGCTTTGCTGCATCGACCACAGGCCGAAGGATTCGGCCTCCTTGGGCCGCACGCGTTTGGTGTGGGTGACTTCGATCAGCGCATCCGCCATCGAGGACAGGTCCTGGCCGTCGAGCGGGATGCGCACCCAGTCGTCGCGCTGCTGGCGCAGCTCCGACAGCGGCGTGGAATCGGCCCGCGTTTCGATGGGCAGCAGATCGAGCGACGGTTTGTCGCCTTCGTTCCAGGCCAGTTCCACCGGGCACATCGTGGTGCGCCCCGGCGTAGCCGGCAGCACCCGACGGCCGGCTTCGGAAAAGAAGATGGCGTTGATCAGCTCGGATTTGCCGCGCGAAAACTCCGCCACCAGCGCGAGCACGAGCTTGTCGCGCAGCAACCTCACACGCACACCTTCGGCCGTATCGGCCGAGCTGGGGGTGAGCAGATCGTGCTCGATCAGCATGCGCACCAGATCCTGCCACTGGCGCAGCAGGTCGTGACGCCACTGGGCCAGCGCGTCGAGGCCAGGAACGAGCGATGGCGGCGTGGGCGAAGTCAAGGGAGGTGAATTGGTTGGGCTTGGGGCGAAATGATGCCAAGGCGCTGCCTGCAGGGCAACCCGCGTTGCATACGCTGTGCCCGTGTGGCAAGTGTGCGCCGACACGCGACGATCGCGGCAGCGGCAGCCATCATCAGCGTTATCGGCGCTGGCATCCGGAACAGAAGTAGGTGGAGCGTTGGGCCTGCACGACACGCTGGACGCGGGCACCGCAGCGATGGCATGGCTCGCCTTCGCGGTCGTACACCTGCCGCTGGGCCTGGTAGGCGCCCGCGGCGCCGTGGGGATCGCGGAAATCGCGCAAGGTGGAGCCACCGGCCTCGATCGCCGCTCGCAACACCTGGCGCAGCGCAGCCAACAGGCGCTGCGCGCGCACCGGGCCGATGCGATGCGCCGGGGTGTGCGGGTCGATGCCGGCCAGAAAAAGCGCCTCGCAGGCGTAGATGTTGCCGGCGCCGACGATCACATCGCCGGCCAGAAGCACGCTTTTCACCGGCGCCCGGCGCTCGCGCAGGGCCTGCCGAAAGGCCTGCGGCGTGAGCGCGGCATCGAAGGGCTCCGGCCCCAGGCGGCCCAATAGTTGGCCGGCGAGGCCGCCGTCGATGGCGGGTGACCAGATCACCGCGCCGAAGCGCCGCGGATCGGTCAAACGCAAGGTGCCGCGATCGGTGACGAGGTCGAAGTGGTCGTGGGCGCCGGGCGCGACGGGGCCGTTTTGCAGGGCCAGCGAGCCGGACATACCCAGATGCCAGAGCAGCCCGCCGGTGGGCGTGCTGCCGCGCGACAGCGGCAGCCACAGGTACTTGGCGCGGCGGCGCATGGCGCCCAGGCGGTGGCCGTCGAGTTCGCCGGCCTGCAAGCCCAAAGGCCAGCGCAAGGGTTTGCCAACGCGCACGGCGCGCACATCCGCCCCCTCCAGCGCATCGGCTATGGCCAGGCGGGTGACCTCCACTTCGGGCAGTTCAGGCATCGGGCGATTATCCCGGCGTGCAGACCGCGGGTTGGGGAACGTCGGCGGCGGATCCGGCTCCAAGCCTTTCCGGGCTTGCAACCCCACCTTCGAGCGTGTGACTCGCAAAGCCTAGAATGAATTTGACTCTTTCCGGAGCTGTAAACATGGCATCCCCTCGCGGCATCACCGCATCCCGGCTGACGCGATGGCGCGCCCTTTCGGCGGTCGCGCGGGCCAGCCTCAGCGCCCTGGCCATGGCCAAGGAAGGCGCACCCACGGCGCCGGTGGTCAACTCCGGGCTCGACGCGCCGCTGTTCTACCAGTTGCTGATCGGCGAAATGGAAGCCGCCGAAGGCCGC
>JANMAS010000599.1:0-21228 GCA_031359975.1 Burkholderiales bacterium | reverse complement strand
GGCATGGTGCCGCCGGCAGCCGTGCGGTTGACCATCGCGGCGAGCGAATCGGCCAACGCGGCACCGTGCGGAAACAGCTTGCGCAGCGAATCGCCGAGCAGCGTGTTTTGCTCGGGCAGGCCGGCTGCGAGCCGGGTTTCGCCGCCCGCCATCGCCGACCACGAATCCTTCATCGACACAACACGCTTGCGCGCCGTCGGGATCCACTGCGGATCGAAGCGGCCCAGCGGGCTGTGCTGGTAATCCACGGCCGGCACGTCTTCGAGGTGAAGCGCCTGGCGCAGCGCTTCCAGGCGCGGCGACTGCGTGGCGCCCTGCGCCGGGGGCGGCACCTGGGCACAGAAAAACATCAGGTCGAGCGCGAGACGGTCGGCACCGTCGGCGGGCAGACCACGGCCGATCGCACGCAGCTGCGACATCAGGCGCGAAGCCAGCCGCTGGGTATACACATTGCCCGGCAACAGGCCCTTGGCCTGCGCTTCGAAGCAGGCGGCAGCCAGGCTCCACAAGGTGGCGAGCCGGCCTTGCGCGCCGGCGGCGAGGCCGGCAAAGGTGTCGCTCATCTGCATGGCGGCCTCATCGACGGGGCCTCGCAGCATGGCCAACACGGCGGATTCGATACGCCCGCGCGTTTGCGCATCCGGCTCCAGCGGCGCCACCGCTTCGATGACCGGTGTCGCATCCCACGGCACCGTCATCGGCCACAGATCGGCAGGGTGCGGGCGCTCACCGCCGGCAATCTCCTGAACGGCGCGAAAGCGCGGGAAGAGCCCGATCGGCGACACCGGTTTGCCGGCCAGTTGGCGGCCGAGATAGTCGAGCAGCGCATGCGAGGAACGATCGATCGCCTCCACCGCCGCCATGTCCATCTGGTTGGGCTTGGCGGCGCAGCGTTGCACCGCCTGCTCGCTGGCGCGCAGCACGCGCGCACCCACCGGCAAGCCAACCAGCTCCAGTGCGCCCACCCCCTGATGCAACTGCGCACGCGCGTGATGCAAGGCCGCGGTGTCGGGGCTGTCGATGGCCGATGCCGACACCGCCTCCACCTCGCGCGCATGCCGGCGCAGTGATTTGCCGGCGCCTTCGAGCGTGCGGCGCAGTTCTTCCTGGACCCAGGCCAGCGCGCTGAGATCGGGCGGCGATTCGAGATCTTTTCTCATGGTGATGCGGGGGCTCAGGCGATCTTGAATCGGGCCACCGATTCGCGCAGCTCTTCGGCGATATGCGACAACTCCCGCACCATCTGGGCCGTCGAGCGGGTGCCGTCGCTGGCCTGCTCGGTGACCGCGAAGATGTGCTGGATGTTCTGCGCCACCACATTGGCCTGAGTGGCTTCGCTGGAGGCCTTTTCGGAGATGTGCAGGATCAGGTCGGAGAGCTCGCGCGTGACGCGGTCGATGCCCACCAGCGCGGCACCGGCGGTATCGGACAAGCGCGCACCCTCCACCACGCCCTGGGTGGATCGCTCCATCGCCGCCACGGCGTCCTGGGTGTCGGTCTGGATTGCCTTGACCAACGCGGCGATCTGGCGCGTGGCGTCGGCCGACCGTTCAGCCAGGCGCTGCACCTCTTCGGCCACCACCGAGAAGCCGCGACCGGCCTCGCCGGCCGAAGCCGCCTGGATGGCGGCGTTAAGCGCGAGCACATTGGTCTGCTCGGTGATGTCGGAGATCAGTTCGGTGATCTCGCCGATCTCCTGCGACGATTCACCCAGGCGCTTGATGCGCTTGGAGGTGTCCTGGATCTGGTCGCGGATGGCGTTCATGCCGTTGATCGTGTTTTGCACCGCCACGAGGCCGGATTCGGCCGCCTTCAGCGACTGGCGCGCCACGTCGGCGGTTTCCTGCGCGTTGGACGACACATCGTTGATGCGGCTGGCCATCTGCAGCACCGATTCGCCGGTGTCGCGGATCTCGCGCAATTGTTCGGACGACGCCGCCAGCAGCTCGGTGGATGTCTGGTCGACGAGTTCGGTGGTCTCGGCCACCCGTGTGGCGGTGCCTTGCACCTGCGCCACCAGGTTGCGCAATTCCTCCACCGTGTAGTTCACCGAATCGGCGATCGCGCCGGTGACGTCTTCCGTCACCGTGGCTTGCTGGGTGAGGTCGCCGGCGGCGACGTTCTGCAGCTCGTCCATCAGGCGCAGGATGGCCGTCTGGTTGGCGTTGTTGATGCGCTTGACATCTCGCTCCTGCTGCTCGGCCTGCTGCCGCATGGCTTCGGCGGTGCGCGCCCGGCCGGATTGGTCGGCAATGTTCACCCGCAGAAACCCGAACCCGCCCAGCGCCATCGCGAGCACCGATCCCACCAGCAGCGCCAGCATCATCGTGTTCGGGCCGCCTTGTGTGCCGAGGCTGTCCTGCAGGCGCTGCAGCCCATCGATCAGGGGGTTGCTGTCGTTCAGGATGGCCGAGTGGGCGGTGTAGGCCGCGCCGATGCCCAGCAGACCGGCGGCGCCCAGCGGGCCAGCCAGCTTCAAGGCCGCGTCGGTCTGCGCCAGCAATTGCTCCAGGCGCTCTCGCACCGCCGCATCCTTCGCCGGCAGCAGCTGGAACGCGCCGCCGCCCTGGAGCAAGGCGTCGAGGGTGTCGCGCACCGCCTGCAGATCCTTGCCCACCTGGGCGCTGGCTTCGGGCGTGAGCCCATTCAGGGCGCGCACGCCGTTGCTGGTGAGCAGCACACGGTTCACCAGCATGCCGAGCTGGCCCACCGCCGCCATCTCGCCGGCTGCGGCGCCGGCTTGCACTTTCGTCGATTGCAACGCTTGTACCGCGCTGCCCATGTCAACCGCCTGGCGACCGATCAACCGCATGGCCTGGCTGGCTTCGACCAGGGCCTTCTGCTGCGAGCCGATGGTGGTGGCGTTGCGCTCGGCGCGTTCGGCCAGCGGCGAGAGCGGTTTCAGCACCTCGGACAGATCCGCCGGCAAGGCCCCCAGGTCGGCACCGCCGGTGACCATCGAGGCCACGATGCCCGACAGGCGCTGGGCACTTTCACGCATTTCCGGGAAGGCTTGCGGCAGGCCAAGCATCGCCTGGGCGCTGCTGCGCAGCAAGGTATTGGCATGCGACGTGGCCTGGCTTGCCCCGCGCGCTTGCGCGGCGTGGCGAGAGGTGTCGGACAGGATCGTCCACAGCGCGATCACGAAACCCAGCGCACCCAGCACGATGAGGCCGCCCAGCAAACGCTGCTGCCGCGCCACCGACATGCCGCCGATCAACGGCAATCCGCGCGGCGCGGGAGCCATCACGGCCTGTGCGGGTGCTTCCTCGAACGGCATGGCCTGCAGCGAATCGGCAAATCCGCTGCGCAGCACGGAATCGCCGCCGAGCACCAGATCGATCGGTTCCCCGGTGCGGGGCATGGCGGGTCGCTTGCCAGGGGGTGCCGCCACGATCAGCGTGTCGTCGCCGGCTTCGGACTTCGGAGGGCTGTCGGTAAGGCTCATCTCATCCTCTGTGCTAAGCGGCTGGGTGGCCGAAGGGAACCGGACGCGTCGCCGCTACGAGGCCACGGAAAGAAATGTGGGATCGGCGGCCAGCGCGACGAGGTCGAGTTGCAGCCATTCGCGGCCGTCCGCATCGAGCCATCGCTCGCGAGCGAACTTCGGCATGGATATCGACGCTGCCATGAATACCTTGAGCTGTTCAGCGCCGCGCAGCCCGGCCAGCCGGTCCACCCAGAGCGCACAACTCAGGCCGAGCGTGGGGTTCAGCGCGATCAACTGGCCGGCGTGTCGTGTGGCCGACGACGCGCCGTGGCTGGTGCTCAAACCCAGGAACGCCGCCAGATCGACCACAGCCACCAGGTTGCCGCGCAGATTGGCCACGCCGGCAAACCAGTTGCGGGTGCGGGCCACCGGCTGAATACCGGCCATGGGGAATATTTCGCCGGCCTGTGCCAGCGGCAACAGAAACCCGAGGCCGGCACTTTCGACCGCCAGCCACCCCGGCGCCCGCGTATCGGTGCGCGCAGCCTGCAAACGCTCCGCCAGGCGGGTTTGAAGTTCGCGCAGGGCTTGGCGGTTGGCCATCGTGCTCGGGTCGTGGGGTGACGGCCGGGATCAGGCCAGAGCGTTGATCTTGCCGATCAGCTCGTCCACATTCACCGGCTTGACGAGGTAGTCGCGCGCGCCCTGGCGCATGCCCCACACACGATCGGTTTCCTGTGATTTGCTGGTGCACATGAACACCGGCACATCGGCCCAGCGCGGATCGCGGGTGATGGTGCGGGTGAGCTGAAAGCCGTTGGTGCCGGGCATCACCACGTCCATCAGGATCAGGTCGGGCGTGCCTTCGGCCAGCCGACGCAGGGCCTCATCGCCGCTTTGCGCGGTGCGCACCGCATAGCCACGCTTGGCCAGAGCCTCGCCCAGGTGGTAGAGCTCGGTGCGCGAATCGTCGACGATGAGGATGTGCTGGATCGGCATGTCGGCTTCCTTGTTCAGGCCTTTGCCACGTTGACGCGGATCCTGATGCGCCTGGGGCGCCGGTCTCCCGGGAGATGCTGCTGCGATGCGGTATCAGCTGGTTTGCGCCAGTCGGAACTGATCGACGACGCGCAGCAACTGATCCTTCGTGAAGGGTTTGGTGAGGTAGTCTTCCGAGCCCACCATGCGCCCGCGGGCCTTGTCGAACAAGCCATCCTTCGACGACAGCATCACCACCGGCACATGCGAAAAGCGCGGATTGCGCTTGATGATCGCGCAGGTTTGGTAGCCATCGAGGCGTGGCATCAGGATGTCGCAGAAGATCAGTTGCGGATCGTGGTCGTTCACCTTGGACAAGGCGTCGAAGCCATCTTCGGCCAGAACCACCTCGCAACCCGCCTGCTTCAGGAAGATCTCCGCGCTGCGGCGAATCGTGTTGCTGTCGTCGATGACCAGCACTTTCGTGAGCGCCATCGGTGCGGCTGAAACCTCATCGGCCACGTCGCGCCCTTTCCAGGTGAGCGGCTGTGGAACAGCCGCGGGAACATGCATCTTCGGCGCGACGCCGCATCGGATGATCGCAGCGCCTGGCCGGCCCGGCCGGTGATGCCCGGGCAGCGACGCCGCCCCTCATCAAATCTCGACCATCTCGAAATCTTCTTTGCGTGCGCCACACTCCGGGCACACCCAGTTCATCGGTACGTCCGCCCACGCCGTGCCGGGGGCAAGCCCGTGCTCGGGATCCCCTTCGGCCTCGTCATAGATCCAGCCGCAGATCAAGCACATCCAGGTTCGCGTTTCACTCACAGTATTGGTGCCAAGTCACTACAATCAAAGAACATTGTAGCCACCCATGGTGATGCGCAGCCGAGTGGAACGCGCACCGCATCACCCTCTTTTCGGGCCATTGCTCCCGAATCTTTAGCGTTGCAGGGCGTCCTTCGGCCCTGCATCCTTTTGCGGCGGCACTCCGCCCAGCACCATGTCCACAGAACCATCAACACCCCCTGAGGATGACATCGCCTCACCGTCGGAGCCCTCTTCGCCGGCCTGCGTGATGACATTCAACGCCGCTGATCCCACCGGCGCCGGCGGCCTGCCCGGCGATGTGGCCACCATTGCCGCCATGGGCGGCCATGCGTTGCCCGTGGTCACCACCGTCATGATGCGCGACACGGTCGAGGTGATCGATCACAGCCCGCTCGACGGCGATGCCGTGATCGAGCAGGCCCGCACCGTGCTCGAAGACCTGCCCGCCGCCGGTTTCAAGGTGGGTTTCCTCGGTTCGGCGGAGAACGTCAGTGCGGTGGCCGAATTGCTCGCCGACTACGCCGGCGTACCGGTGGTCTCTTACCTGCCAGGCCTGTCGTGGCTCGATGACGACCAGCTGCAGCCCTACCTCGAAGCCTTTCGCGAGTTGATCCTGCCGGCCACCGAAGTGCTGGTGGGCAACCACAAGACCCTCACCGATTTCCTGCTGCCCGAATGGGATTCCGATCGCCCGGCCTCGCCGCGCGAGCTGGCCGTGGCCGCTGGCGAACACGGCACCCGCTTCGTGCTGGTCACCGGTGTGATGTTGCCCGCGCGCGGCGAAGGGCAATTCATCGACAACGTGCTGGCCTCTCCGCAAGGGGCGCTCACGGGTGAGAAGTTCGAGATGTTCGAGGCGGGTTTCGTGGCCGCCGGCGACACCCTCTCGGCGGCGCTGGCCGCGCTGCTGGCGATGTCGGTGGAGCTGCAGTCGGCCACCGGCGAAGCGCTTCAATTTCTCGACCAGAGCCTGGACGCGGGCTTCCGGCCCGGCATGGGCAACGTGCTGCCCGATCGCTTTTTCTGGGCGGTGCCTCCCGGCGAGGATGCGGGCCCCGAAGAGGGCGAAGCGCCGACCCTGGTGCCCGCCGCGCCGGAAGAAGTGCCGCCGAAGTCGGGCTCGCCCGCACGCCGCGTGCACTGAACCCGCGAACCCCTGTTGTACCCGGCGGCCCACGCCGACACCCACTGTGAGCTTTACGCCCGTGAGCACCAACCAAGCCCTCTTCGAACGCGCCCAGCGTGTCATCCCCGGCGGCGTCAATTCGCCTGTTCGCGCCTTTCGCGCGGTAGGCGGTACACCACGCTTCATCGCCCGCGCCGAAGGCGCCTATATGTGGGATGCAGAAGGCCGGCGCTACATCGACTACATCGGCTCATGGGGCCCGATGATCCTCGGCCACGGCCATCCGGCGGTGCTCGAGGCGGTGCACAAGGCCGCCAGGGATGGCTTCAGTTTCGGCGCGCCCACCGAACGCGAGATCGAGCTGGCCGAAGCCATCATCGCCCAGGTGCCGAGCATCGAGCAGGTGCGCCTGGTGAGCTCGGGCACCGAGGCGGCGATGAGCGCCATCCGCCTGGCGCGCGGCGCCACCGGCCGCAACAAGCTGATCAAGTTCGAGGGCTGCTATCACGGCCACGCCGATGCGCTGCTGGTGAAGGCCGGCTCCGGCCTGGCCACCTTCGGCCACCCCACCAGCGGCGGCGTGCCGGCCGAGGTGGTGCGGCACACGATCGTGCTGGAGTACAACAACGTCACCCAGCTCGAAGAAGCCTTTTCGCTGCATGGGCCGGACCTCGCCTGCGTGATGATCGAGCCGATCGCCGGCAACATGAATTTCGTTCGCGCCAGCGTGCCCTTCATGACACGGCTGCGCGAGCTGTGCACGCGGCACGGCGCGCTGCTGGTGTTCGATGAAGTGATGACGGGCTTTCGTGTAGCACTGGGTGGGGCGCAGAGCGTTTACGCGGCGCGGATCCCCGGCTTCAAGCCCGACATGAGCGTGTTTGGCAAGGTCATCGGCGGCGGCATGCCGCTGGCGGCGTTTGGCGCCTCGCGCGATATCATGGCCCAGCTGGCGCCGCTCGGGCCGGTCTACCAGGCCGGCACCTTGTCGGGCAACCCCGTGGCCACGGCGTGTGGCCTGGCCACCCTGCACGAGATTGCCAAACCCGGCTTTTACGATGCGCTGGCCGCCAGCACCCGCTTGTTGGTGCAAGGCCTGCAACACGCGGCCCACGAGGCCGATGTGCCGTTTCGCGGCGACAGCGAAGGCGGCATGTTCGGCTTTTTCTTCGGCCCCGAGCTGCCGCAGAACTACCCCCAAGTGATGGCCACCGACAAGGAACGTTTCAACCGCTTCTTTCACGGCATGCTCGATGGCGGTGTTTACCTGGCGCCAGCGATGTACGAGGCCGGCTTCGTGAGTGCGGCGCACAGCGGTGCGGATATCGAATCCACACTCGCCGCGGCGCGCCAGGCATTGCGGTTGTCCTGACCGGAAAGCCGCGTCTTTCGTCTCGGGCGGGCAACGACCACAGGGCCATCGGCCCCGCGGTCGACAAAGCGAGTTTCTGCGCGCCATCGCGTCACCGGTGAGCACTTCCACAACATGGACGAATTGATTGGCGCAATTCAGCCAAAATGTCCAGTTCACAGTTGTACACTTTTGTTTCGGGTGGCAACCAAACAGCGGCGCTTCAACGCATTCGGCCCACCTACTACCGGTCTATCCATGCGGATATCGACGTTTGCGCACGACGCGGCGGTCGATCTCCTACGACAAATCACGCGCCGGCCCAGCGATTGCGGGCCAGGCGAGGTTCGCGGCAGGCTTATGGACACGGTGCACCCCAACCCGGAATGGAAAATCCCGGATTTCGACTCCATGATGTGATGGCCCGCCTGGGCATGCTGCTGGTCGATCGCGCCAACGAAGCGGGCCGAGAGTTGGTCTTGTTTCATCCGCCGGGGCTGGTCGAGCCGCTGCTTGGCGATGCCGATCGCCTGGTGCAGGGCATCGCCGCACTGGCCGAGCGGGCACTGGTGGCGACCGAGCGCGCCGAAGTCGTCATCCGCGCGGACGAGCTGGAACGCAGCGCGTCCGCCGTGCTGCTGCGATTCAGCGTCAGCGATTTTGGTCGGCACGCGGCCGGGCTGGCTGACCAGCCGGCCATCGAACGCCTGGCCATCGGCCTGGACAGCGCCACGTTGAGCCGCTCCGGCGATGACATCGAGTGCACGCTACGCCTTCGTTTTGCGCCGCAGTTGCTACCGACCACGCAGGCGCCGAGCAAACTGCTGCAGGGGCTGCAGGTGCTGGTGATCGACGACAACGCCGTCGCACGCCAGGCGGTTCTCGAGATGGCACGGGCGCTTGGCGCGCGTGCCGAGTCGGCGGTCGACGGCTGGGATGGCTGGCGTGCCGTGGCCATGGCGTGCGAGGCCGGTCACCCCTTCGACATGGCCCTGGTCGACGCCGACATGCCGGGCATGGACGGGCTGGCGTGCATCGGCAAGCTGGGCAGTGGCACACCAACGGCCTGTCGGATCGTGCTGATGGCCGCCCGGCGCGACCACCCCGCCCTGTGGAGCCGAATCAACGCCAGTGCCGCGCCTGTGGGCAGCCTGCTCGCCAAACCCGTGCTGCCGCGCACTTTGGAGGAGGCCTTGCTCGCGGCGGTGCGCGCCACGGGCCGTGTCTCGCCAGGCAACGCAAGCGCCGCACCCACGCTGGATCGAGCGCCGACACCAGCGTTGCGCCGCGCCGACGACCTGCCTGTCGTATTGCCATTCGTCTTGCCCTTCGCCACCATCGCGTCAACCGCGTCTGCGCTACCCACCACACCGCTGGCCCACGGCGCCGGCGAGAACTCCGCGCCGCTGCGCAACATGCGCCTGATCCTGGTGGAAGACAACGTCCTGGACCGCGAGATCGCCATCGATGCGCTGCAGCAGGCCGGTGCCGTCGTGGCCCTGGCATCGGACGGCGACCAGGTGCTGCGGCTGCTCGAAACGCAAGGATTCGATGGTGTCCTGCTGTCTTGCGAATTGCCGGCGCTGGCGAGCTACCAGATGACGCGGGCCATCCGTCAGCAAAGCGCCTGGAGCGACATGCCGGTGATCGGCATGGGTTTCGATGCCTCCACCGATCGCATGGCTGTGTCGGCGGGCATGACCGCAGTCATCACCAAGCCGCTGGACAGCAAGGCGGCGCGCTTGTTGGTGGGGCGGTGGCTGCGTCCGCGCGGGCTCTCGTTCTCCAGCTCGCCGTCGCGCGGCACGCCGGCGCCCTTGCCGCTGCCCGACGCGCTGGCGTCGCTGCCGGGTATCGATGCACGCATCGGCATGGCGTCGACGATGGGCAACGAGCGGTTGTTCCGCCGGCTGCTGAGCATCTTTCGCGACAAGCACGAGCAGTTCGTTGTCGACGCGCCGGCTGCCCTCGATCGTGGCGACATCGCCGACGCACGGCGGCTGGCGCACGACATGCGAGGTCTGGCTGGCACGCTTGGTGCATTGGCGGTGCAGGAAGCGGCGGCAAGTTTCGAAACGGCGTGTGTCAGCGGCCAGTCGCGTCCGGCCCTGGTCGGGTTGTACCAACAACTCGAAGCGCGCCTCATACCCGTGGCCCTGGGGCTGCAGGCGATCGAATCGGGCGTCAGCTGATCGCCTGCGCTTCAGGCGGGCTGCCGGGCATCCGCTTGCCACATCGGTAGCGCGGCTGGCGGCGGAATGCGGCGGCTCGCGCGCCGAAAAGCATCACAACCTCCCTAGAATCTTTCTCCATGCATATTCACATCCTCGGCATCTGCGGCACCTTCATGGGGGGCCTGGCCGCGATCGCCCGCGAAGCCGGTCATACGGTGACCGGCTGCGACGCCAGCGTCTATCCGCCGATGAGCGATCAGTTGCGTGCGCTGGGTATCGAGTTGATCGAAGGCTTTGGCGCGGATCAACTCAAGCTCAAGCCCGATCTCTATGTGATCGGCAACGTGGTGACCCGCGCGCAGCCGGTCGGCGGGGGCCAGCGCCACGCCCTGATGGAAGCCATCCTCGACCACGGCCTGCCGTTCACCAGCGGCCCGCAATGGCTCGCCGATCACGTGCTTGCGGGCCGTCATGTGCTCGCCGTTGCCGGCACGCACGGTAAAACCACCACCACCTCGATGTTGGCCTGGATCCTCGAATCGGCCGGCCTGCAGCCCGGCTTTCTGGTGGGCGGCGTGCCGCGGAATTTCGGCGTCTCGGCGCGGCTGGGCACCGGCCGAAGTTTTGTCATCGAGGCCGACGAATACGACACCGCGTTTTTCGACAAGCGCAGCAAGTTCGTGCACTACCGGCCGCGCACCGCGATCCTCAACAACCTCGAATACGACCACGCCGATATCTTCCCCGATCTGGCCGCCATCGAAACCCAGTTCCACCACCTCGTGCGCACCGTGCCGGCCAGCGGGCGCATCGTCGTCAATGCCCGCGAGGAAGCGCTGGCCCGCGTGCTGGCGCGTGGATGCTGGAGCGAGGTGCTGCGTTTCGGTGCCCGCAAGGAAGAATCCGGCGCGCTGCGCTCGCGCGGCGAACCGCATGGTTTCGACGTGCTGCGCGGCAGCTTGAAGATCGGGCATGTCGAGTGGTCGCTGCTGGGCGAGCACAACCAGCTCAACGCCTTGGCGGCGATCGGCGCGGCCGAGCATGTGGGGGTGGAGCCGCAGGCCGCCGCGGCCGCGCTGGGCACGTTTGCGAACGTGCGGCGCCGCCTCGAGCTGCGGGGCGAAAGCCATGGTGTCAAGGTGTATGACGACTTTGCGCACCATCCCACGGCGATGCGCACCACCATCGACGGCCTGCGTCGCAAAGTGGGCATGCAGCGCATCCTCGCCGTCTTCGAGCCGCGTTCGAACACCATGAAGCTGGGCGCGATGAAGGCCCAATTGCCATGGGCACTGGAGGCGGCCGATCTGTCATTCGCGCTGCAGGGCGACTACGGATGGAACGTCGCCGAGGCGCTCGGCCCGATCGGTCGCCAGGCGGTCACGGCCGACAGCGTCGACAAGCTGGTCGCAGCCGTGGTGCAGGCCGCCCGGCCCGGCGATCATGTGCTGGCCATGAGCAACGGCGGCTTCGGCGGCATCCACGACAAACTGCTGCACGCACTGGCCGCACGCGGCTGATCCGCACCCCACCGCGAGCGGCTGATCCGCACCCCGCCCGCGCGTCACCTGGCCACCGCAATACGCGCTACACCCAGGCACACACCTCTCCCTTCCCCGCATTGCGCCCGCGCCCAAGCGCATGGCAGGATAGAACGCAGCGCCACCCACGGCGCTGCCACTCCACACAAAGGAACTTTTCATGCTCCGTATAGAACGAATCAAGAAGACCATGCTGGCGCTGGCCTGCGGTGTTGCCATGGTGTCGGCCTCGTCGATAGCGATGGCCGAACCAGCCGGCCTGCAGTTCGATACCAAGCCTTACCACTTCGCCACCGCCGAGCAGGCGCGTGTGGGCGATGGCAAGGTACAGGCCTCGCATGTGGTGCAAGCGCACGGCGCCGAGTGGCTGCGTCTGCGCTTCGAAGGGGTTCAGCTCCAGCCCGGCTCCACGCTGGTCATCACATCGATGCTCGATGGTGCACAGCAGCATCTCAACGCCGAGACGCTGCGCCAGTGGCGCAACACCTCGGCCTACTTCAACGGCGAAGCCGTGCGTGTGGAGCTGATCGCCGCCGACGGCACCAGCGGCAATCGCTTCGGCATCCGTTCGCTGATGGTCGGCAAACCGCCCGTGCAAACCGAGAGCCAGTGCGGCCCGGTCGACAACCGCGTCGCTTCCACCGCGGCGGCTCGTGGCCGCTTGCTCGATGTCGGCTGCACCGCCAACCTGATGACCAGCGGCTGCTTCATCACCGCCGGCCATTGCATGAGCAGCCCGTCGTTGGTGGATGTGGTGGAGTTCAATGTGCCGGATTCGACAAGCAGCGGCGCGCTGCGCCACCCGCCGCCGTCCGACCAATACGTGCCCACCAATTCGCGCCAGTTCCTCAGCAACACCATCGGCAAGGATTGGGGGGTGTTCACCGTGTTCCCCAACACCCAGACCGGCCTGATGCCGATCGACGTGGAAGGCCCCGGCCTTGAATTTGCCACCTCGTTGCCTGCCAAGGGTTCGACGGTGGAGATCGTCGGCTATGGCGTCGATACCGGCACCGCCAACCAGACCGAGCAGGTATCCACCGGGCCGATCACCGCCGTCAAGTCGGCCAAGACGCGCCTGAACTACCAAGCCGATACCGAAGGCGGCAACAGCGGCTCGGCGGTTCTGAGCGCCGGCAAGGTGGTGGGCATCCACACCAACGGCGGTTGCTCGGCCAGCGGCGGAAGTGGCGCGAACAGCGGCACGCTGTACACCAACCCGCAACTGCAAAGCGCGGTGGCTGCGATCTGCGGCTCGGCGCGTTAGGCCGAAGCCCTTGCCCTCACCCCAACCCTCTCCCGCTGGCGGGAGGGGGCCGGGGTGACATCCCATGTCGGCACCGATCCCGCACATTCTCTATCTCCACGGCTTTCGCTCGTCGCCGCTTTCGTTCAAGGCGCAGCGTGTGATGGCCTGGCTGCGCGCGCATCAACCAGCGGTCACCTGCTGGTGCCCGCAGTTGCCCCCTTCGCCAGCGCGGGCCTGGCGATTGATGCATGAAGGCATTGCCGATTGGCCGCGGGATCGCATGGCGGTCATCGGCAGTTCGCTCGGCGGCTTCTATGCCACCGCCGTGGCCGAGGCTACGGGTTGCCGGGCTGTCGTGCTCAATCCGGCGGTCGAGCCGGCACGCGATCTGGCGCGGCATATCGGTGAGCAATCGATGTTCCACGCGCCAGAGGAGCGATTCTTCTTTCGTGCCGAGTTCATCGACGAATTCCGCCAGCTCGCGGTGCGCAGGATCACCCGGCCCGAGCGCTACCTGGCCGTCATCGCCAAGGGTGATGAAGTGCTCGATTGGCGAGAAATGGCGGCGTGTTATGCAGGTGCTGATCTTCATCTGCTCGAAGGCGGTGATCACGCGCTGTCAGATTTCGACAAGCACTTGCCGACGGTGATGCGCTTCCTCGGGCTGGCCGCCGGTTCGCCAGGCGGCGCTGGCGACAGCAAGCCCGTCTGACACAATCCCGGCGTGAATTACGCCCTGTTCGATGATGCCGGCAAGTTTCTCGCCGGACGTGTGATGTCCGAAGCCGAGAGCGCGATGCAGGTCGAGCTGGATTCGGGCAAGCGCGTCAAGGTGAAGCTGGCCAATGTGATGCTGCGCTTTTCGCAGCCGGAACCCGCCGTGCTGATGGCACGCGCGCAAAGCCTGGCGCAGGAGATCGATCTCGATCTCGCCTGGGAATTCGCGCCCGAAGCCGAATTCGGCTTTGCCGATCTGGCGCGCGAGTATTTCGATGCCAAGGCCGGCGCCGAGCAGCAGGCCGCGGCACTGATCTGCCTGTTCGACGCACCGCACTACTTCCGCCGGCTGGGCAAGGGCATGTTCCGCAAGGCGCCCGAAGAAACCGTCAAGGCCGCGCTGCTGGCGATCGAACGCAAGCGGGTGGTGCAACTCCAGATCGAAGCCTGGGCGGCCGAATTGATCGAGGGCCGCTGCCCGGAGCCGGTGCGCGAGCAGCTCTACCGCATCCTGTTCAAACCCGACAAAAACGCGCCGGAGTTCAAGGCCGTCGTCGATGCGTCACGACGCTCGCAGCGTGCGCCGCTCGATCTGCTCAAGGAGGCCGGTGCGATCGATTCGGCCTACCAGTTCCACTGGCGGCGTTTCCTGTTCGAGCAGTTTCCGCGCGGTACCGGTTTTCCGGCGCTGCCGGCGCCGCCAATCAAGGAAGACCTGCCGCTGGCCGCGGTGCAGGCGTTTTCGATCGACGACTCGCAAACCACGGAGATCGACGACGCGTTGTCGGTCAGCGGCCTGGGCACCGGCACGATCACGCTGGGTATCCACATCGCCGCACCCGGCTTGGCGCTGCTGCCCGATTCGCCGCTCGACAAACTGGCGCGCGATCGGTTGTCCACCGTCTACATGCCGGGCTGGAAGCTCACCATGCTGCCCGACGAGGTGGTGCAGGCCTATACGCTCGCCCAGGGGCGCAACTGCCCGTCCGTCAGCCTGTATGTCACGCTGGACGAGGCCACGCTGGCCATCTCGGCCCGCGAAACGCGGCTCGAGCAGGTGCCGATCGCGGCCAATCTGCGCCACGATCAGCTCGACGAAACCGTCACCGAAGCCGCCTTGCTCGGCGATGCCCCGGCCGATTACCCCTTCTCCAGCGAGCTGGCGTTTCTGTTCCGCCTCGCGCGGCATCTGAAGGCGGCGCGCGAGGTGGTGCGCGGCAAGCCCGAGCTGTTCAACCGGCCCGATTACAACTTCCGCCTGCTCGACGCGAACGGCGCCCCCAACACCCACGAACCCGATGGCAGCGAGACCGTGCAAATCAGCACCCGCCGCCGCGGCGCACCGCTCGATCTGATCGTCTCCGAAGCCATGATCCTGGCCAACAGCACCTGGGGCGGCTGGCTGGCGGAATGTGGCGTGCCGGGCATCTACCGCAGCCAGGCCAGCCTGGCGCCCGGCATCAAGGTGCGCATGGGCGCCAAACCGCTGCCGCACGCCGGCATGGGCGTGGCGCACTACACCTGGGCCACCTCACCGCTGCGCCGTTATGTGGATCTGGTCAACCAGTGGCAGATCATTGCCTGCGCGCGCCATGGCCGCGCCGCGGCGCTGGCGGCGCCGTTCAAGCCACGGGATGCCTCGCTGTTCTCGGTGATCTCGTCGTTCGACGCCGCCTACAGCGCCTATGCCGATTTCCAGCACGGCATCGAGCGTTTCTGGACGCTGCGCAGCTTGCAGCAGCAAGGCATCGTCGAGCTCGAAGCCACTGTCATGAAAGAAGGCCTGGTGCGCGCAGAGTCGCTACCGCTGGTTTTCAAGGCCCTGGGCTGCGAAGCACTGCCACGCGGCGCGCGGGTGCGGGTGCGCCTGAACGGCATCGATACGCTGACGCTCGACATCCACGCCGCGCTGGCAGCGCGCCTGGATGCCCAAGCCGGCGCGCCCGACACGCCAGCCACCGAGCCCGAAGGTGACGACGACAGCGAAGCTGCGGGCCCCCTGTCGCTCGCCATCGACACGGCCGATGAGCCCGCGCCGGTTGTCGATGCGGCCGGCGCGCCATCCCCTGCCCTTTCGACACCGTCCGTCGCCTCCTGATCCCATGCTGGCGCGATTGCAGGCCCGCCTGAAGCCACGCCTGGAGAAAATCTCCGGGCTGCAGTTCGCCCTGCTTTTCTCGGTGGCCGCACATGCGGCGCTGCTCACCGTGCGCTTTGTCGATCCCGAGGGCTTCAACCGCCTGATGAAAGACACGCCGCTGGAAGTGGTGCTCGTGAATGCGCGCGCCAACGAGCCGGCGCCGCTGCGCCCGCAGGCCATTGCGCAGGCCACGCTCAGCGGCGGCGGCGAGGCTGCGCAAGGGCGGGCCACATCGCCCCTGCCGGTATCACCCGCCACGGCGGAGGGAGACGACAGCCAGGAGGCCGCGCGTCAGATCGATCGCATGCAGGATCTGCAGCAGCAATTGCTGGCGCAGGTGCGGCGCGAACTGGCGCTGTTGCAGGCACCGGATCCCACCAGGCCGGTCACCCCCGACGCGCTGAACGAGCGCGAAGAGCGGCGCCAGCAGATGCTTCGCATGCTCGCCGAGATCGAGAAGCGGGTGAACGAAGAAAATGCGCGACCCAAGCGGCGCTACATCAGCCCCGCCACGCGCGAGGAGATTTATGCCGTGTACTACGACGCGCTGCGGCGCAAGATCGAATACCGGGGCACACGCGATTTCCCGCAGAACCAGGGCCAGAAGCTGTATGGCGAGCTGACGATGAATGTGACGATCGATTCAGGCGGGCGTGTGGTCGAAGCCGACGTGTTGCGCTCTTCGCGCAACAAGGCGCTCGACAAGCGCGCGGTGGCGATCGTTCACGCGGCGGCGCCGTTCGGCCCCTTCAGCGAAGCCATGCGGCGCCAGGCCGATCAGATCGTCGTCACCTCCCGCTTTCGTTTCACCCGCGACGACGGGCTCGAAACCAGCTTGTCAGCCCCCTCACGCGCACCCGCCCCATGACCCCTGATCGCTACGCCGTCATCGGCAACCCCGTCGGCCACAGCCGCTCACCGGCTATCCATGCGCTGTTTGCACGCCAACTCGCCGACTCGATCGACTACACACGGCTCGAATGCCCCAACGATGCGTTCGTCAGCACGGTGCGGCAGCTCGCCACCAGCGGCGCCAAGGGCTGCAACGTGACGGTGCCGTTCAAGTTCGAGGCGTATGCGCTGGGCGCCCGAACCACACCACGCGCCCGTCTGGCCGGCGCCGCCAACACGCTGCGTTTCGACAGCGATGCGGGTGTCGATGCCGCGGGCGGCGCCAAGGGCTGGTTCGCCGACAACACC
The DNA here is from genome assembly GCA_031359975.1 of Burkholderiales bacterium. Classification (GTDB taxonomy): domain Bacteria; phylum Pseudomonadota; class Gammaproteobacteria; order Burkholderiales; family Burkholderiaceae_C; genus JANMAS01. The sequence continues at coordinate 4,491 of JANMAS010000599.1, read as the reverse complement.
GATGGCATCGGCCTCGTGCGCGACATCGAAATCAACGCCGGCGTGCCGCTGGCGGGCAGCCGGGTGCTGCTGATCGGTGCCGGCGGCGCGGCCGCGGGTGCGCTGGGACCGCTGATCGAGGCCGGGCCATCCCAGGTGGTGATTGCCAATCGCACCCGCGACAAGGGCATGATGCTCGCCGCGCGCCACCTCCACCTGGCCCGCACCCATCAGGTGATGCTGCTCGACACCACGCTGGACGATGCCGGCCGGGCCTTCGATGTGGTGATCAATGCCAGTTCCACCAGCCTGGCCGGCGAGGAAGCGCCGGTCGATGAGCAGGTGCTGGCCCCCGATACCTTGGCCATCGATCTGATGTACGGCCCGCTCGCGGTGCCGTTTGTCGAATGGGCGCGCCGGCACCACGCCACCGGCCGCGATGGCCTGGGCATGCTGGTCGAACAAGCCGCCGAAGCCTTTTTCATCTGGCGCGGCCAACGGCCGGACACGGCGCTGGTGCTGGCTGAAATGCGCCGCCAGCTCGACGTGGAGCCCTCGTGAGCGGCAGCCGCGGCGTATGGGCGGCGCTGTGGCGCGGGTTCGCGCTGGTGATCGTCTGCGGCGTGGCGTTGCAGCTGTACTTCGTGCTGCGCGTGGCGATGATGCTCGTGATCGATCCTCAATCCACCACCTTCCAGCGCAGCGAGGCCTGGCGCCTGCTCACCGAAAAGCACGAGATCGTGTGGAGCCAGGCCTGGCGCGATGACGATCGCATCGCCGACCACCTCAAACGCGCGGTGATCGCCAGCGAGGATGCCAATTTCACGGCCCACACCGGCGTGGAATGGGAAGCCATCGAAAAGGCCTGGGAGAAAAACCAGCGCGCCGAAGCACGCGCCGACAAACTCAACGACCAGGCCGAGAAAACCGCCGAACGACAGGCCCAGCGCGCCGCCGCGAAGGCTGCTGCCGCCAAGCCGGTGGTCGAACCGAAGCGGGTGGAACCCAAGGTCATCGGCGGCTCCACCATCACCCAGCAGCTCGCGAAAAACCTGTTTCTCTCCGGCGAGCGCACCGTGCTGCGCAAGGGCCAGGAGTTCGTCGTCACCTTCATGCTCGAAGCGCTGCTGAGCAAGCGCCGCATCCTGGAGATCTATCTCAACAACGTCGAATGGGGTGAAGGTGTTTTTGGTGCGCAGGCAGCGGCACGCAACTACTTTCGTGTCGATGCGTCGCAACTCGGAGTGATGCCCGCCGCGCGCCTGGCGGTGATGCTGCCGGCGCCCAAACGCTTCGAAAAACGCCCCGGCTCGGCCTATGTGAGCGGCCGCGCCGGCACCATAGCCGCCCGCATGGGCGCGGTGGCATTGCCATGACCACGCATGAAATCGCGGTGATCGCGGCGCAATTCGTCGTCGATGAAGGCTTCGAGTACGGCGCTGCGAAGCGCAAGGCCGCGCGTGCGCTCGGCAAGCGAGGTGGTCGGCTGGGCGAATTGCCGAGCAACGAGGCGGTCGAAGACGAAGTGCGCACACATCTGGCCATCTTTTGCGCCGACACCCAGCCGGCCGAGCTGCTCACCCTGCGGCGCCTGGCCCTGGTGTGGATGGAGCGTGTGGCCGAGTTTCGACCGCACCTGGGCGGCGCGGTGTGGCGCGGCACAGCCACGCGCTTGTCCGACCTGCACATCGACCTGTATTGCGACGATCCAAAAATCGCCGAGATCACGCTGATCAACTCCGGCGTCGATTTCGAGATCAGCGACGACGGCCGTGGCAACGAACCGGTGGATGTGCTCACCGTCGCCACGCCCTGCCCGGCGTTCGGCACGCGTGTGCTGGTGCACCTCACCGTGAACGACCTCGACGCCCAACGCGGTGCCCTCAAGCCCGATGCACGAGGCCGCAGCTGGCGAGGCGGCACCGAAGCCTTGCGCCGGTTGCTGCAGGAGGGCGACGAATGAAGCGCCGCGACGCACTGCTGGCCGCGGGCGTGGCGGGTGCGGCGGTGGCGGCCGGTGTGGGCTGGTCGCTGCGGCGGTCATCCCCGGCCGATCCCGGGCCGGGGATGATCTGGACGCTCGACCTGGAGCGACCCGATGGTGGACGGCAAGCGCTGGCCGATTGGCGCGGCCAGCCGCTGGTGATCAACTTCTGGGCCACCTGGTGCGAACCTTGCTTGCGGGAAATGCCGGCACTCGACCGCTTTGCGAAGGAATTCGGCTCACGGGGCTGGCGCGTGGTGGGAGTGGCCATCGATCAGGCGGCCCCGGTAAAGGCCTTCCTGGCGCGCACGCCGGTGTCGTTTCCGATCGTGCTGGGAGGCCCCGGCGGCCTGCCCTTGACCCGGGCGCTGGGCAATGAGGTGGGCGGATTGCCGTTCACCGCCGTGTTGTCGGCGGCCGGGCAAATCATCGAACGCAAGACCGGCGAATCCACCTACGATGGACTGGCGGCGATTGCCGCCAAAGCCTGAGGCGTCCCGCTCCCATCCTGCGGCCGCAGGGTGTACCCAGGCTTGCCAGCGAGTTGGAATATTTCTACCCGATCTGGCATCAGTTGAGCGCAACAGCACGCAATACAGCGTAAAGTCCGCGCTCGATTGAATCTACGGCGGTGTTCAGGATCAGTCGACGCGCTTGTAACACACTCTGTTCAGATGTGTTTCCGTGAAAACGCAAGGGGCTAAAAAACGAAAAGCCAGTCAATTGGCTGCAGATGACGAGAGATCGTTATCGAAGTGTCGCTGGAGAAGATTTCATGGATCTGCGCAAGCTCAAAACCCTGATCGACCTGGTTTCCGACTCCAATATCGCGGAACTGGAGATCACCGAAGCCGATGGCAAGGTGCGCATCGTCAAATCCGGCCCACCGGCAGCGGCATTTGCGGCCCAGATGGTGGGCGCGCCCACAGCGGCGCCGGCTCCTGCGGCCCTTGGCGCCAGCGCGCCGGTCGTCGCGCCGGCCGAACCGGTGGCCACCGGGTACGTGGTGAAGTCGCCGATGGTGGGTACGTTCTATCGATCGGCAACGCCGGGTACGCCGTCATTGGTCGAGGTGGGCGCCACAGTCAAGGAAGGCATGCCTTTGTGCATCATCGAGGCGATGAAGATCATGAACGAGATCGAATGCGATCACGCCGGCACGATCTCCAAAGTGATGGTGGACAACGGCCAGGCGGTCGAATTCGGCCAGCCCTTGTTCATCATCGACTGAGCGCGGTACCGTGTTCAAGAAAATTCTTATCGCCAATCGAGGCGAAATCGCCCTGCGTATCCAGCGTGCCTGCCGCGAGATGGGCATCAAATCGGTGGTGGTGTATTCGGAGGCCGATCGAGAAGCCAAGTATGTGAAGCTCGCCGACGAGGCGGTGTGCATCGGGCCGGCGCCGTCGGCACAGAGCTATCTCAACATGCCGGCCATCATCTCCACCGCGGAGGTGACGGATGCGGAGGCCATCCACCCGGGTTACGGCTTCCTGTCCGAAAACGCCGACTTCGCCGAACGGGTGGAACGCAGCGGCTTCAAGTTCATCGGGCCGAGCACCGAATCGCTGCGCACGATGGGCGACAAGGTGGCGGCCAAGCAGGCCATGGTGCGCGCCAACGTGCCCACGGTGCCCGGCTCCGATGGCGCGCTGCCCGACAACCCCAAGGAGATCATCCGCGTCGCCCGTGCGATCGGCTATCCGGTGATCATCAAGGCGGCCGGCGGCGGCGGCGGGCGCGGCATGCGCGTGGTGCATACCGAAGCGGCGCTGATCCATGCGGTGCAAACCACCCGTGCCGAAGCCGGGGCGGCGTTTGGCAATCCCACCGTCTACATGGAGAAGTTCCTCGAGCACCCGCGCCACATCGAGATCCAGGTGCTGGCCGACGAACACCGCAATGCCGTGTGGCTCGGTGAGCGCGATTGCTCGATGCAGCGCCGGCACCAGAAGATCATCGAAGAAGCGCCCGCGCCGGGCATCCCGCGCCGCGCGATCGAGCGCGTGGGCGATCGCTGCGCCGCGGCTTGCAAGAAGATGGGCTACCGGGGTGCCGGCACCTTCGAATTTCTCTATGAAGACGGCGAATTTTTCTTCATCGAGATGAACACCCGGGTGCAGGTGGAGCATCCGGTGACCGAGATGGTCACCGGCATCGACATCGTGCAGATGCAGATCCGGGTGGCGGCCGGAGAAAAGCTGCCGTTCACCCAGCGCCAGATCCAGATGCGCGGCCATGCGGTGGAGTGCCGGGTGAACGCCGAAGACCCGTACAACTTCATGCCCTCGCCGGGCCGCATCACCACCTGGCATTCGCCGGGCGGGCCGGGCATCCGCGTCGATTCGCATGCCTACAGCAACTACTTCGTGCCGCCGAACTACGATTCGATGATCGGCAAGATCATCGCGCATGGCGATACCCGCGAGCAGGCGATGGCGCGCATGCGCATCGCGCTGTCGGAAACCGTGGTCGAAGGCATCCTCACCAACATCCCGCTGCACCGCGAGTTGATGGCCGATGCCAAG
>JANMAS010000555.1:0-6708 GCA_031359975.1 Burkholderiales bacterium | reverse complement strand
AAGCATCTTGAACGTCGCGTACTTCGACCGACTGGGAGTGCCCAAATTCTGCTGACCTCAACTTCTCGAACCGCCCGGTGCGGACCCGCATGCCGGGTGGTGTGGGAGGGGCCCGGCGCGAGCCGGCCCCTATCCCGAATGGCTTGTCGCAGCTGTTTGACCGGAGAGCGCGCAGCGAACGCAGGGAGTTCTGCGACGGGCCGCGAGACCGAGCATCGCAGGGCAGCCGTAGCGAAGCGAAGGCCGCCTCGCCGAAGCGCCGCGGCCTGTCCGCATGCGGCTTTGCAGCGCACAAGAGCACTCGCGCCCAGACACCGCAAGAACGCGGTCGAGTAGATGAATTCAACTCGATCCGCACATCCGATCAGACGATTCAACTGCTCGAAACCGGCATACCCCGGCGCCGCGCGGGCAAAGCCGTGGGCGATGGACGCGAAGCCACGCGCATCGGCGCATCCGCGCGCGTGGCGTCGCGTGGCGAACCGCCCCATTGCCGTCCCCACGCGCGACGCAGGTGCAGGCTCGACCGAAAGCCCGCCACCTCGGCCGCGTGCGTGACGCTGGCGCCGTGCTCGAGCGATTGGCGTGCATGCTCGAGCCGGATGGCCTGCAGATAGTGCAGCGCAGACACACCGGCGTGATCGGTGAACAGACGCAGCAGGTGGCGCTCGGTGACATGGCCCAGCTCGGCGAGCGCGGCCATGTTCCAGTCGCGCTCCGGCTCGGCGCTGATGGCGTCTTGCACCCGGTGTACGGCGCCGTGCAGGTGGCGGCGATGGACGAGAAAGGGCGATAGCTCGGGGTCGCGCGGCGAGCGCCTCAGGTACACCACCATGTCCTCCGCGACAGCCGCGGCCAGGGCCTCACCGCAGTCTTGCGCGATCAGGTGCAACGCCAGGTCGATGCCGGCCGTGATGCCGGCGCTCGAGGCGAGCGGCCCGTCCACCACGAACACGCGGTTGCCCACCACCTGCGCCTGCGGCGCCAAGGCACGCAGCGTGTCCAGCAATTCGTGGTGCGTGGTGCAGCGGCGTTTGGCGAGCAGGCCGGCGCGAGCGGCGAGCAGCGTGCCGGAGCAGATGGTGATCAGGCGGTGCGGCGTGTCTACCGCGAGCAGCGGTTCATGCAGTGCTCGATTGAGCCACTGCGCGGTGGCTGTGATGGCCGGCGTGAATTGGTTCAACTGCGCATTCGGTTGGCCGACCAGGATCACCCAGGTTGGCAAACTCAGGCATCGCGGTAACGGTTCGAGCCCAGCCAGTGCGAGCCCGACCGAGCTGGGCGCCGTTGGCATGGGGCCGCTGAAGCGCAGGCGGAATCGCGGCGGCAGCCCGCGCGCAGCGCGATGCAGGTTGGCGAGACGAAACGCCTCCGCAGGCCCGGCGATATCGAGCAGCATCGAATACGGCGTGATGATGAACAGCAGGTCGATCATTTTCGGACATGGTGGGTTGGCCGAAGCATGCACCAGATAGTAGGCGCACGGGCGGTGAGGCGCAGGCCAATGTCTGAAATTGCTCTAATTGTGTCGATGCGCGGCGCGACAGTGGATGGCAAACCCCATAAGGTGGCAACGTCATCGCCGTGATCGAGCGGACACATCCCGTTGGCGATCCCCTCACCGTTTTCCACAGAGGCCCCACCCATGTTCAGAGCCCCAGCCTCGGCGGGTTTGGCCTCCGCACCAATGGCCCACGCGTTACTGGCCCCAGCGTTACTGGCCGCAGCGCTCTCATGGGCCCTCGTGTCTGCGGCCGACGCGCAAGCCGTCGGCGACAGCGCAGCATCCGCGCAGGAGAGCGGTGTCGACACCAGCATCCAGCCCGGAGACGACTTCTTTGCCTACGCCAATGGCGACTGGCTCAAGGCCACCCAAATCCCCGCGGGCAAGCAGCGCTGGGATGCGCGCAGCGAAATCACCGAAGTCACCGGCCAGCGCGTGGCGAAGCTGCTGGCCGATGCCGGGGCCGAGCCAAAGGGATCGAGCGCGCGCAAGGTGGCCGATTTCCACGCGGCCTACATGAACGAGGCAGCGATCGAGGCCAAGGGCATTGCGGCCCTGAAGCCGCTGTTCGATCGCATCGATCGCATTCGCGACAAAGCGGCGCTGACGCAGCTGCTGGGCCACGAGTTGCGTGCCGATGTCGACCCGCTGAACCGGGGCACCTACGACTCTTCGCACGTGCTCGGCCTGGCTGTGCAGGCCAGCATCCATGGCGAAAAAAACAACGTCGCCTTTTTGCTGCAAGGCGGGCTCGGCCTGCCGGAGCGCGAGCACTACATCGACAACCCCGCTGGCGCCGAGCCCGGCATGCAGGCGCTGCGAACCCAATACCGGCAATACATCGGCCGCATGCTGGCGCTGGCCGGCTTCAGCCATGCGGTGCAACGCGCGCAGGCGGTGATGGCCCTGGAAACCGCCATCGCGCAAAGCCACACCACCCGCGAGGCATCGGCCGACGATCGCCATGCCGACAACCTCTGGACACGCGCCGACTTCGCGCGCCAGGCGCCTGGCATGGACTGGTCTGCATTCTTCGCTGCGGCCGGGTTGGCCGGGCAGCAGGAATTCGTCGCCTGGCAGCCCAGCGCGGTCCAGGCCTAGGCGGCGTTGCTCGCCACGCAGCCGCTGCAGGCATGGAAGGACTACCTGCGTTTTCAGGTCGTCCACACCCATGCCGACGTGCTGCCGCGCGCCTTCGCCGAGCAGGCCCTGGCGCTGCGGGCTGCCGCGGCGGCCGTCACATCGCCACCACGCGCACCCCCCGCCGCCCGCGCCCAACGCGCCCTCGATGCCACCCAATCGGCCCTGAGCGAAGCCTTGGGCAGGATGTATGCGCAGCGCTATTTCCCGGCCGAGCACAAGGCGCGCGTGCAAGCCATCGTGGCCGATGTCATCGCGGCTTTCAGTCAACGGGTTGAAACGGTCACCTGGATGTCGCCCGCCACCAAGACGATGGCGCTGGCCAAGTTGAAGACCTTGTACTTCGGTATCGGCTACCCGGACAAGTGGCAGGACGATTCCGACCTGATCGTGGACCCTGCCGATGCCCTCGGCAATCTCGGGCGCATCGCACAGCGCAACCACCGCCAAGCCGTGGCCCGCCTCGGGCAGAGCATCGACAAAGCCGCTTGGGCCATCGCCGTGCAGCGGCCCGGCGCGGTGCTCTTGTTCCATCAAAACTCGTACAACTTTGCGGCCGCTCTGTTGCAGGACCCCAAGTTCGATCCGGCGGGGTCGGACGCCGCCAACTACGGCGCGATCGGCGCCATCGTCGGCCATGAGATCAGCCATTTCGTCGACACCCTGGGCGCCGAGTACGAGGCCGACGGCCGGATGCGCCGCTGGTGGACACCCGAAGACCTGACGCGCTACCAGGCATCGACCGAAGCGCTGGTGAACCAGTTTTCCGGCTACCAGCCTTTTGCCAACCTGAGCGTTAACGGCAAACTGACACTGACCGAGAACCTGGCCGACCTGGGCGGCCTTGCCGCTGCCTTCGAAGCCTACCGCCGCAAGCTGGGCAGCCAGGCCGGCGACAAGGGCACCCTGCGCCAACAAGACCGCCAGTTCTTCATCGGCTTTGCACGAGCGTGGCGCAGCAAGAGCAGCGAGCAAGCCACGCGTGCGCAGATCGCCACCGACGGCCACGCCCCGGAAACCTACCGCATCGCCACCGTTCGCAACATCGATGCGTGGTACGAAGCGTTCGACGTGCAGCCCGGCCAGCGCCTGTACCTCGATCCCAAGGCGCGAATACGGATCTGGTGACTCCAAGCCCGAGCGCAGCGCCATAGGATAAGTCTGCGTGCCCAATGCGCCACACCGCCCTGCCTTTCGCTGCCCGGATCGACAGAATCGGTCTCCAATACGGCTGACGAACAGCCCGGGAGACACGCGATGAATAAGGCATTGACCGTTGCAGCGCTGGCCCTGGCCGCGCCCGTCGCGATGGCGCAGACCACCGTGCAGATGTACGGCGTGCTCGACGCCGGCCTGAGCCGGGTCACCGGGCTGCGGGGAGGCACCCAAAATGCCCTCGTCAGCGGGATCATGGAAGGCTCACGCCTGGGCCTCAAGGGCAGCGAGGATCTCGGCGGCGGCTACCGCGCGCTGTTCACGATAGAGCACCGCCTCGAGGTGGATACCGGCGGCATCTCCAATCGCCCGGGCTCGGGCTCGCAATTACCCGACCGTTTTTCCCAGGCCGAACTGCTCGGCTTGTTCCCGGCGCTGCAGCCTGCCGTCACCGGCGTGGCTGACCTGATCGGCAGCAGCGCGGGCGTCAACCTCGATGGCCGCTTCTGGGATCGCCAGGCCTTTGTGGGCCTGGTCACACCGTTCGGCGGCATTCTGGCCGGCCGGCAATACACGCCGGGCTACGAAGTGGCGGCCACCTTCGACACGCTCGAAACCCAGTCCAGCCTGTCTGCCGGCCAGGTGGGCTCGTTCCCGCCAACCATCGACATCCGCCTCAGCAACACCCTGGCCTACCGCATCATCATCGGCCCGGTGTCGGCCGCGCTGATGGCCGGGCTGGCCGAGGGCAGCACCACCACCGGCAAGTTCTTCGGCGGCAACGTGATCTACAAGACCGAGGCTTTTGCGCTCGGCGCCGGCTACAACCAGCGCGAGAACGAGCTCGGGCAAAAATCGCTTACCACCGCCGTGATCGGTGCGTCCGCCCAAATCGGGCCGGGCACCGTCGTCGGCCAATACGACATGATCAAGGACAACAACCCGACCGGCCTGTCCACAATCGCCGCCGCGCTGACACCGCTGACAGGTGCGCCCACCGCGCTGGTGATCCAGAACGCCTTCGTGAATGCGGTCAAGCAGGATTCGCGGCTGTATCACGTCGGCTACCGCCTGCCGGTGGGCACGCACAAGGTCTATCTGGCCTACAGCCACCTCGACGACCGCCGCGGCTCCAACGCCGACACCACGTCGTTCGGTGCGGTCTTCACCTACGCCTTCTCCAAGCGCACCGATCTGAATCTGGCGCTGACCCACTTCACCAACAATGGCCTCGCCCAGGCCGCACCCGGCCAGGCCGGCAGCCTCGGCGGCGTCACCGACACCGCCGGCACCGACTCGAACGCACTGGCGGTCGGCGTGCGCCATCGCTTCTGAATCGCCGCCACAAACCGACGGTCGATACTCGAAACTCAGGGAGACAAGCATGCAAAAGCTCACCGGCCACGCCGCACTGGCTGCCAGCCTCACAGCGGCCGCATTGATCGTCGCCTGCGGCGGCGGTTCGGACGATGGCATCACCACCGACAACAGCGGCGACCGAGGTTCCCTGCAGACCAATCCTCCGCTGCGGGTGACCACCCTCTCGTCGGCCGACTTTCTCGCCAGCCTGAGCGGCAGCCCTACAGGCCTCGGCCTGCTGGCCGTCGCCGGGGCGCCCAAGTGCGGCGTCGATTTCAACTACCTCGCTTACGGCACCGTGGGCGCCACCGACGAGAAAACCACCGCCACCGGCGCGCTGATGATGCCGGTGGGCACCGATCCGGCCTGCTCCGGCGAACGGCCGATCGTGCTCTACGCCCACGGCACAACCACCGGCAAGAGCTACAACATCGCCAACGTGCTGGACAGCACCAACCCGGCCTATGGCGAGGCGCTGCTGGTGGCGGCGATGTATGCGGCGCAGGGTTTCATCGTGGTCGCGCCCAACTATGCCGGCTACGACACCTCCACCCTGAGCTACCACCCCTACCTCGTGGCCGATCAGCAGTCCAAGGAAATGATCGATGTGCTCACAGCCGCCCGCAAGGCGATACCGCGGCTGGGCGCCATCGATTCCGGCAAGCTCTTCATCACCGGCTACTCGCAGGGCGGCCACGTCGCGATGGCCACGCACAAGGCGATGCAGGCCGCCGGCTTGACCGTTACCGCGTCGGCCCCGATGTCTGGCCCCTATGCGCTGGCCGCCCTTGGCGATGCGGTGTACTACGGCAACGTCAACCTGGGATCGACCATCTTCACCCCGCTGCTGACCACCGCCTACCAAAACGCCTACGGCAACATCTACAGCAGCCCCACCGATATCTACAGTGCGCCCTACGCCACCGGCATCGAAACCCTCCTGCCATCGCTCACCGATCTCACCACCTTGTTTCTGCAAGGCAGCCTGCCGCAGACCACCCTGTTCAACAGCACGCCGCCCACAGCACCCGTCGGCTCACCGCCCACGCTGCAGCCGACGCTCGACGCCATCACGCCGCCCACCTCACCTCCCGAGCTGGCGCCGTTGTTTGCGCTCGGTTTCGGCACCACCCCGCTGGTGACCAACGAAGCCCGCTTGTCGTTCCTGCTTGATGCGATCGCCAATCCCGATGGCGCCGTACCCGCGTTCACGACCGGCGCGCCGCCCGCAGCGCCCCAACACCCGCTGCGCATCGCCGCCAAACTCAACGACCTGCGCAACTGGACGCCCGCACGCCCGGTGCTGCTGTGTGCCGGCAACGGCGACCCAACCGTGTTCTACGGCGTGAACACCCAGCTGATGCAAGGCTACTGGAGCGCGCCGTCGCCAGCGGCTGCCCCGGCGGGTCTGGTCAACGTGCTCGACATCGACTCGGCACCCACCGGCGCCACCGATCCCTACGCCACCGCCAAGGGCGGCTTCGCCCAGGCCAAGGCCGGCACCGCCCAGGCCGCGGTGGCAGCGGGTGCCACGGATGGCGGCGCTGGCG
>JANMAS010000546.1:0-8451 GCA_031359975.1 Burkholderiales bacterium | reverse complement strand
CCGACGAAGTGGCCCTGGCGCTGCAGGCCGAGATGGCGAGGCGCGGTGTGTCCGCCAAGGTGGTGCGCAACGGCTCGCGCGGCTTGTTCTGGCTGGAGCCGATGGTCGAGGTGAGCACGGCGGCTGGCCGCATCGCCTACGGCCCGGTCACGCCGGATGACGTGCCCGGCCTGCTCGATGCCGGCCTGCTCGCCGGCGCCGCCCATGCGCTGTGCCTCGGTGCCACCGAGCAGATCCCCTACCTCGCCAAACAAGAGCGCCTCACGTTTGCGCGCATGGGCATCACCGATCCGTTGTCGCTCGACGACTACGCCGAGCATCAAGGCTGGTTGGGCCTCGAAGCCGCGCTGGCGCTCGATGGCGCCGCCATCGCCCAGCAGGTCCTCGACGCCGGCCTGCGTGGCCGCGGCGGCGCGGCCTTTCCCGCCGGCATCAAATGGAAAACCGTGCTCGGCACCACGGCCGACCAGAAGTACATCGTCTGCAATGCCGACGAAGGCGATTCCGGCACCTTCTCCGATCGCATGACGATGGAGGGCGATCCCTACATGCTGATCGAAGGCATGACGATCGCCGCCATCGCGGTGGGTGCCACCCAGGGCGTGATCTACGTGCGCTCCGAGTATCCGCACGCCATCGCCACCTTGAACCAGGCGATCTCGAGCGCCACAGCCGCCGGCTACCTCGGCGCCAGCGTGCTCGGCTCCGGCAAGGCTTTTCACCTTCAGGTGCGCAAGGCGGCGGGCTCGTATGTGTGCGGCGAAGAAACCGCCATGCTCGAAAGCATCGAAGGCAAACGCGGCATCGTGCGCGCCAAGCCGCCGCTGCCCGCCATCTCCGGCCTGTTCGGCAAGCCCACGGTGATCAACAACGTGATCACCTTCGCCAGCGTGCCGATCATCATGGCCTGCGGCGCCAAGTTCTATCGCGACTACGGCGTCGGCCGCTCGCACGGCACGCTGCCGTTTCAGCTGGCCGGCAACATCAAACACGGCGGCCTCGTCGAAAAGGCGTTTGGCCTCACGCTGCGCGAGCTGCTGTTCGATTTTGGTGGCGGCACCGCCTCCGGCAGGCCGATCAAGGCGGTGCAGGTGGGCGGGCCGCTGGGCGCCTACATCCCGCCATCCCAATGGGATATCCCGCTCGACTACGAGGCCTACGCGGCCCAGGGCGGCGTGGTGGGCCACGGCGGCATCGTGGTGCACGACGACACCGCCGACATGGCGCAACTGGCACGGTATGCGATGGAGTTCTGCGCCATCGAATCGTGCGGCAAGTGCACGCCCTGCCGCATCGGCTCCACCCGCGGCGTGGAGGTGATCGACAAGATCACCGCCAACAACAATCGGGTTCATCAAGTCAAGCTGCTGCGCGATTTGTGCGACACGATGCTGCACGGCTCCCTGTGCGCGATGGGCGGCATGACACCCTATCCCGTGCTCTCGGCCCTGAATCACTACCCTGAAGACTTCGGCATCGCCGCGGTCGATGCACAAGCGGCTTGAACCCCTCAGTGGGCCATCCCAAGGAAACACCATGCTCGACCACCTGAAGCAAGAGATCGACTACGGCACGCCCAGGCGCACCTCGATCGAGGAAGTGACGCTGGAGATCGATGGCGAACAGGTCACCGTGCCCAAGGGCACCTCGCTGATGCGCGCCGCCATCGATGCCGGCGTGCAGATTCCCAAGCTCTGCGCCACCGACAGCCTCGAAGCCTTTGGCTCCTGCCGGCTGTGCCTGGTGGAGATCGACGGCCGCAAGGGGTACCCGGCCTCGTGCACCACGCCAGCCGAGGCGGGCATGAAGGTGCGCACCCAGTCGCCCAAGCTGCAGGATCTGCGCAAGGGCGTGATGGAGCTGTACATCTCCGATCACCCGCTCGATTGCCTCACCTGCCCGGCCAACGGCAATTGCGAGCTGCAAGACATGGCCGGCGTCACCGGCCTGCGCGAAGTGCGTTATGGCTACGACGGCGCCAACCACCTGAAAGACAAGAAGGACGAATCCAACCCCTACTTCACCTACGACCCCTCCAAGTGCATCGTCTGCAACCGCTGCGTGCGCGCCTGCGAAGAAACCCAGGGCACCTTTGCATTGACGATCAGCGGCCGCGGCTTCGAATCGCGTGTATCGCCCGGGCAGGACCAGCCGTTCATGGATTCGGAGTGCGTGAGTTGCGGCGCCTGTGTCGAGGCCTGCCCCACCGCCACGCTGCAGGAAACCTCCATCATCTGGATGGGCCAGGGCGAACACAGCGAGATCACCACCTGCGCCTACTGCGGCGTGGGTTGTGCCTTCAAGGCCGAGATGAAGGGCAACGAAGTGGTGCGCATGGTGCCGTGGAAAGACGGCAAGGCCAACGAAGGCCACTCGTGCGTCAAAGGCCGCTTTGCGTGGGGCTATGCCACCCACAAGGATCGCATCACCACCCCGATGATCCGCAAGAAGATCACCGATCCGTGGCAGGTGGTGAGCTGGGACGAGGCCTTCCAATATGCGGCGAGCGAATTCAAGCGCCTGCAAACCACCTACGGCCGCGATTCGATCGGGGGCATCACCTCCTCACGCTGCACCAACGAAGAAACCTACCTGGTGCAAAAGCTCGTGCGCGCCGCCTTCGGCAACAACAACGTCGATACCTGCGCCCGGGTGTGCCACTCGCCCACCGGCTACGGCCTGAAGCAGACGCTGGGCGAATCGGCCGGCACGCAAACCTTCAAGTCGGTCGAGCATTCCGACGTGATCATCGTCATGGGTGCCAACCCCACCGATGGACATCCGGTGTTTGCCTCGCGCATGAAGCGCCGGCTGCGCGAGGGCGCCAAGCTGATCGTGATCGATCCGCGCCGCATCGATATCGTGCGCTCGCCGCATGTGGAGGCCTCGCACCACCTGCAGCTCAAACCGGGCACCAACGTGGCGATGGTCACCGCGCTCGCGCATGTGATCGTCACCGAAGGCCTGATGCACGAAGCCTTCATCGCCGAACGCTGCGAGCACAAGGCCTTCAACGAATGGCGCGATTTTGTCGCCCGGCCCGAAAACTCACCCGAGGCCTCCGAAAGCATCACCGGCGTGCCGGCCGCGGAAGCCCGTGCCGCGGCGCGCCTGTTTGCCACCGGCCGCAGCGATGGCACCAGCGCGCTGTTTGCCGCCGGCAAGCGGCCGAACGGCGCCATCTACTACGGCCTGGGCGTCACCGAGCACAGCCAGGGCTCGACCACGGTGATGGGCATCGCCAACCTGGCCATGTGCACCGGCAATGTCGGCCGCGAAGGCGTCGGCGTGAACCCGCTGCGTGGCCAGAACAACGTGCAGGGCTCCTGCGACATGGGCTCGTTCCCGCACGAGTTGCCGGGCTACCGGCATGTGTCAGACAGCACCACCCGCGCGCTGTTCGAGGATGCCTGGGGCGTGACGCTGCAAGACGAACCCGGCCTGCGCATCCCGAACATGTTCGACGCGGCCATCGCCGGCAGCTTCAAGGGCCTGTATTGCGAGGGCGAGGATATCGTCCAGTCCGACCCCGACACCCAGCATGTGGCGCACGCCTTGATGCAGATGGAATGCATCGTGGTGCAGGATCTCTTCCTCAACGAAACCGCCAAGTACGCGCATGTGTTCCTGCCCGGTTCTTCCTTCCTCGAAAAGGACGGCACCTTCACCAACGCCGAGCGCCGCATCTCGCGGGTGAAGAAGGTGATGCCGCCCAAGGCGGGCCTGGCCGATTGGGAAGTGACGGTGGCGCTGTCCAACGCGCTCGGCTACCCGATGAACTACACCCATCCGCGCGAAATCATGGCGGAGATCGCGTCGCTCACGCCCACCTTCCACGGCGTGAGCTTCGAGAAGATCGATCGCCTGGGCAGCGTGCAATGGCCCTGCAACGAACACACCGAAGAAGCCGGCACGCCGATCATGCATGTGGATGAATTCGTGCGCGGCAAGGGCAGGTTCATCATCACGAAGTACGTGGCCAGCGACGAGAAGGTGACGCGCAAGTTCCCGCTGCTGCTCACCACCGGCCGTGTGCTCTCGCAGTACAACGTGGGCGCGCAGACGCGCCGCACCGAAAACAACCGCTGGCACAGCGAAGACCGGCTGGAGATCCATCCGCACGATGCCGAGGATCGCGGCATTCGCGAGTCGGATTGGGTGGGCATCCAGAGCCGCGCCGGCGAAACCGTGCTGCGGGCCCTCATCACCGAAAGGGTGCAGCCGGGTGTGGTGTACACCACCTTCCACTTCCCCGAATCCGGCGCCAACGTGATCACCACCGACAACTCCGACTGGGCCACCAACTGCCCCGAATACAAGGTGACGGCGGTGCAGGTGATGCCGGTGGCTCAGCCGTCCACCTGGCAAAAGGAATACAGCCGCTTCAACGAGATTCAACAAGGGCTGCTCGACCAGGCCCTCGAAGACAACACCGCGACGACCGGCCGATGAACATGAGCGATGCGCCACCCCCGCTCGGTGCGCGCCGCGCGCCGGTGGTGGCGCGTCGTGCCGGCGAGGTGCTGCACACCACCGACTGGCTGGCCGACGAGGTGCCGGTGGCGCTGGTGTTCAACGGCATCTCGCAGGCGGTGATGCTGGCCACGCCGCTCGATCTCGACGATTTCGCGCTCGGCTTCGGCCTCACCGAGGGGCTGCTGGCACGCGCCGATGAGCTGTACGGGATCGAGCTGAACCCAGGCGACAAGGGCATCACGATCGAGATGGAAGTCTCCAGCGCCTGCTTTGCGCGGCTCAAGGATCGCCGCCGCAGCATGGCCGGGCGCACCGGCTGCGGCCTGTGCGGCACCGAAAGCCTGGATCAGGTGGCGCTGGCGATCCCGCACGCCGGCACCATGGCGGCCGGCAGCATCAGCGCCCAGGCCATCGCCAGGGCCATGGCCGCCCTGCCCCGGGCACAAACGCTGCAGGCCGCCACCGGCGCGGTGCATGCGGCGGCCTGGTGCAACCTGGCCGGCGAGATCGTGCTGGTGCGCGAAGACGTGGGCCGCCACAACGCGCTCGACAAACTCATCGGCGCCATGAGTCGCGCCGCCAGCCCGATCGACGCCGGCTTCATCGCCATCACCAGCCGCGCCAGCTTCGAGATGGTGCAGAAGTCCGCCATGGCTGGCGTGTCGACACTCGTAGCCGTCTCTGCGCCCACCGATTTCGCGCGCCGCACCGCGCAAGCTGCGGGGCTCACGCTCGTCGGCTTCGCGCGCGGGTCCGATCTGGTGGCCTATGCCCACCCCGAACGCCTCCAATTCAACTAGATCGCGCACCATGGACATTCATCACCTCGTCCGCATGGCCAACCAGATCGGCGATTTTTTCGACAGCATGCCGTGCCGGGATGAAGCCGTGGCCGGCATCAGCAACCACATCAAGCGGTTCTGGGAGCCGCGCATGCGCCGGCAGCTGCTCAACCACCTCGAGTCGTCGGCCGGCGAGGGCTTGTCGGAGATCGTCCGCGAATCGCTCACCCAGAACCGCGAGCTGCTGACGCCGGCTTGAGCCCTCACATCCGTTCGCACCAATCACCGCGCGCATGGGCATACTGGCAGCCATGAGCCCGCCGGGCCGCCCCAAGGGCGAATACCGGAGGGCGAAGCCCGAAGGGTCCCCCATGAGCACGCCTGAACTCCCCAACTTCCGCGCCGCCGAATTCCTGCAAGACCACGTGTTGCGCACGATGGCCTTCTACGACGGCCGGTGCGTCGATCACAGCGGCGGTTTTTTCCACTTCTTCCGCGACGACGGCAGCGTCTACGACGCCCACACCCGCCACCTCGTCAGCAGCACGCGCTTCATCATCACCCATGCCTGGGCGGCGCGGCGGTTTCCCACCCATGCCCGCGCAGCCAACTGGCTCGATACCGCCCGCCACGGCTTGCGCTTCCTGCGCGATGCCCACCGCGATCCGGCCGATGGCGGCTACGCGTGGACGCTGCATTGGGACAACGGGCATGCGCAGGTGACCGATTCCACCCGGCACTGCTACGGCCTGGCGTTTGTGTTGCTGGCCCATGCCGAGAGCGTGCTCGCCGGCATCCCAGAAGCCGCCGCCGGTATCGCCGAGACCTTCGATCTGATGGAGCGACATTTCTGGGAACCCGACAATTCGCTCTACGCCGACGATGCCGTCGTCGTCACCGCCGGCCACTGGCTGCTCTCGCCCTACCGCGGCCAGAACGCCAACATGCACGCCTGCGAGGCCATGCTGGCCGCGCATGCCGCCACCGGCGAAGCGCGCTACCTCGAACGCGCCCAGGTGCTGGCCGAATCGGTCACCGGACACCTCGCGGCCATGGGCCACGGGCTGATCTGGGAGCACTACGGCCGCGATGCCTCCGGCCATTGGTTGCCCGATTGGCAATACAACCGCGAAGACCGAACCAACATCTTTCGGCCCTGGGGCTACCAGACCGGCCATCTCACCGAATGGGCCAAGCTGCTGCTCACGCTGGAACGCCGCCTGCCGCCGGACCCGGAAGAAATGCTGGCGCATCGCGCGCGGGCATTTTTCGCCGCCGCGGTGGAGCATGGCTGGGATCGCAAGCACGGCGGCCTCGCCTACGGCTTTGCCGGCAGCCACGATCCCGCCGGCAGCGACGGCCGTTTTGCCATCTGCGACGGCGACAAGTATTTCTGGGTGCAGGCCGAATCGATCGCCGCCGCCGGTGCCCTTGCGACGCACAGCCACATGGGTGGTTACTGGGATTGGTACGACCGCATCTGGGCCTTCAGCTGGCAGCACATGATCGACCATCAACACGGTGCCTGGTTCCGCCTGCTCACGCCCGAGAACCACAAGCTCACCGACGAAAAAAGCCCGGCCGGCAAGGTGGATTACCACACCATGGGCGCCTGCTACGAGGTGCTGGACGCCTTGGCGCGCTGAGCGCGCGGATCGAGGCAACGGGCTAGACCGTTGCCTCGTCGGCCCCTGAGGGATTTCACGGGCAGCGCCCGTGCGTGGCCTGGCCTAGCATCGCCTGCGCACTGGCCCAACAGCCCTATCCCCCAGGCTGCGTCGTACCAGGCTCCCCTTTCACATTTCCGCGCGGCACCGTCACAAACGGTTGGCTTTTGACGCGCGCACCCACCTCGGAGCATCCATCATGGCCTGTGCCCATTCCGCATCCTGGCATCGCCTGCTGGCGATGGGCTTGTTGGCTGTCTCGGCGATGCTGTCGGGCTGCGGCGGAGGCCAAGGCGGCGGCGAGGTGGCCGAGGCCAGGCAGCAAGTGCAGTCGATCCGCACCAAGCTGGCCACCCCGGCGCTGCCCTTGAACATCTGCAATGCCATCGACACGAGCATGGTGCTGTCGCCTGTGCCGCCGCCGGTGGACGATCCCCGCACCGGCACGGTGAAGGTGCACTACTACCGTGCCGACGGCAACTACACCGACTTCGGCCTGCATGTGTGGCAGATCAATGCCGCCAACGCCTACATCGCCGACTACCCCGGCGTGAGCTGGCCCAACCCCCTGCCTCAGGCGGGTGTCGACGACTACGGCGCCTATTGGCTGATCGACAAGTCGGTGTTCCGGCCCGACGCCGCCGGTTTCGGCTTCATCGTGCACAAGGCCAATTCCGATGGCGACCCTCCCGGTGTCGACCGTTTCTGGACCTTCGCCGACGGCAATGAGCTGTGGCTCAAGTCCGGCGAGACCACCATCTACCGCACCAATCCCTTCGGCACCGGCGCGCTCGATCTCAACACCGTGCGCGTGCACTACCAGCGCTACGACGGCGACTACGCCAACTGGGGCCTGCACCTGTGGGATACCAACGGCATCGATGTGACACGCCTGCCCGGCGTGACGATCGGCGTGTGGGAAAGCCCGGTACCGTTTGCCGCCATGCCCAACTACGCGCTCGGCGCCGGCGAAGTGGTGTTCGACATGCCGGTGGTGAACCCGAAAGTCGATGCCACCCGCACCGCCCTCGAATTCATCATCCACGGCATGCCCAGCAATCCGAATGGCGGGGTCAACAACAAGGATGGCTGGACCAACAACATCCGTGTCGACTATGCGAACCTGTCGCCCACCGGCGGCGTGGCCGATGTCTGGCTGGTGCAGGAGACGCCGATCGTCTACTACGCTGCGCCCGATACGCGCCAGATTTCCACCACCGATGCGCGCGCCTACTGGTTCAACAGCGAGCTGATCAAGTGGCCGCGTGTGGGCGGCAGCGGCAGCTTCAAGCTCTACTACGGCGCAGCCGGCCAGATCGTCACGCCGCGCGATGGCCTGGTCATCGGCGCCGACGGCTCCTTGCCGCTGAGCGTGTATGAAGGCAGCATCCCGGACGATGTGGCCGAGCGCTTCAAGTACGTGCCCGCCGGCACGGTGCTGAAGCTCGATCGCGCCACCGCCGCGGCGGTCGGCCGCAGCCTGGCCACGCTGCAACTCGTGGTGGTGCAGGAAGATGCCAACGGCC
>JANMAS010000059.1:0-1517 GCA_031359975.1 Burkholderiales bacterium | reverse complement strand
GGAGACCCGCCATGAGACGCGTCCTCGCCGCGATCGCTGTCGCACTGCCCTGCACCCTGTCCCTCGCCGCAGGCGGCTCCCATTGGCAGTACGAGCAACTGCATTCCTTCAATCCGGCTGTCGACGGCGCCGAGCCCTATGTGGGGCTTATCGAGCATGCGGGGGCGTTCCGGGGCACCACGAGCAACGGCGGGCCTGGGCGGGGCGGGCGGGGGACGGTGTTCAAGTTCGTGCCTGCTAGCGCGCCGGTGGTGATGCATACGTTCCGCGGGCGCGACGGGGCGGCGCCGAAAGCGGAGTTGCTGGCCGTGGGCCGCACCCTGTATGGCACGGTGGAAAGCGGCATGGTCAACAACCAGGGCGGGGTGTTTCGCATCTCCACGCTCGGTTCGTTCACGGTGCTCAAGCAGTTGAGCGTGACGGAGGGCACCAACCCCTTGGCGCCGCTGATGCAGGCCAAGGACGGTAACTTCTACGGCACCACATCGAAGGGCGGGGCGCATGGGGAAGGCACTGTCTACCGCATCACGTCGGCGGGTGCGCTCATGGTGATGCGCTCCGAGTTCGAGGGGGGGTCTTCAACTACGTCGTCGGGGCCGCTGGTCGAGCATGCCAACGGGTTTCTGTACGGCACGATGTCTGGCCAGGGCGTGTTCAAGGGCGGCTCGGTGTATCGCATCACCACGGCCGGGTTCTACCAGCTGATGCACTCGTTCTTTCTGGAGCCGTTCGTGGCTGGCGATCCGCAGGGGTGCCGGCCAAGCGCCGGCCTCACGCCGATCCGCAGCGGGTTCGTCAGCGTGGCCAGCGGCTGTGGCAGCACGGCGGGCACGGTATTCAAGATCACCTCGGCGGGTGCCACGACGCTGCTGCGCGATCTCGACGACGGCGTGGATGGCGCCATGCCGATGGGCGATCTCGTGCTGCACTCGGACGGCGTGCTCTACGGCGCGACGAGCCACTGGAGCCTGGTGGCGTTCGTGCCGATCGGCTGTGGCACCGTGTTCGGCATGACGACACGCGGCAACTACGGTGTGCCCCACGTCTTCCAGGCCGAAGGCGCCAACGATCCCACCGACGGCTGCGAGCCGCACGGCGCGATGCTGAGCGCCAGCGACGGCGCGCTCTACGGCACCACGCGCCGCGGCGGCACCTTTGATGCGGGCACCATCTTCCGCCTGCGCCGGGTGAACGACCTTCCTGACGACTGATCGCCGCGGGCTGGTGGGGAGAGGGGGCTGCCGGAGGGCAGCGGGCTCAGGCCGGCCATGCGCAGCGGGCGCATTTGACTTTGGTTACTACACGAACGTATAGTAATCGCGTGCCTCGCCCCTCCCAGAACGTTGACCAGCTGTTGCTCGATGCCGGCCTCGCGCTGCTGCCGAGCACGGGATGCCATGGGCTTTCGGTGCGCAGGCTCACCGAGCATGCGGGTGTCAACCTGGGCATGTTTCACTATCACTTCAAGAACAAGGACAACTTCATCCGGGCGGTGCTGCAGCGCACCTATGAGGCCA
>JANMAS010000528.1:0-15144 GCA_031359975.1 Burkholderiales bacterium | reverse complement strand
CTTGGCCATGATCGTTTCCTTGGGGCGTGACATGCCGACCCGGATTGCGATGCTATTCCTTCGGTGCGCGGGGCACATCACTCAAACGAGGGATTGCCTGGCCACGACCGAAGGCTCGCTGCTCGCCCGCCGCCATGCCGCCAGCGGTACGTTTCAAACGCGCATAAGGCAAGCTCCGTGCTTCGCACTGCGCGGTTCGCCTTTCGGGCGGCCGGGCAGGCTCACAGCGCTTGCGGGATCGGCCAGTCCAGCCAGCGGGCTACAGCGTCGAGGAACACGCTGTACAGAAGGATCGGCAGCGGCAGGCCCAGCACGGTGCCCAGCAGATAGCTGCGAAAGCGAATGCCCGAGAGCGCCAGCGCGTAGTTCAGGGCGGGGGCCGTCTGGAACAGCAGGCGCAGGATCACCACGCTCTGCACTGGATGCGCATCGAGCCGCGCAAACACCTTGGCGCTCAGCTTGCCCTTGAGCTCTCGCAGTGCGTCGGCACCCAGCAGCCGGATGACCCAGAACGTGGTGACACACGACACGCAGGCCGCGCCATAGGTGGCCAGCCCACCCCACAACTCACCGAGCGTCAACACCGCCGACGCCAGAAAGAGCCAACCGGGAATCTGGATCAGGTTGCCCAGTGCGAACAGCGCAAAAAAGATCAGCAAACCACTGAGCATGTGGCGCTGAAAGCTGTCGTGCAGAAACTGCAGGCTGAATTGCGAACGGATGCCGGAGAACTGGAACACCGCCCACACCAGTGCCAGGAACACCAACACAATCCAAAGACGTCGGAAACGATGCATGAGCGCATTCTGGCGTGTGCCGCCGCTCGCGCCCCGCGACGCCGTGGACGGTCAAGCCGCTCGCTTGGCCGCCCTTTAAGCTGCCGTTAATCCACAAGGTTCAGAATTCGTGGTGAGACTCTCGCGTCGTCGCTGAAGATTGTTCCGCGAGAAGTCACACCATGACGCCTTATCCGCCATCGAAATACCGCCCCCGGCTGCGCCGCCACGGGAGGGGAAAAGCGTTGGTCATTGCCGTGGCGCTCGGGTGTGGATTGTGCGGATCGCGAGCTGCCGTGGCGGCGGGGGTCGAAGAGTCGATCACCGAGTTGCGGCGCGACTGGGAGGTGATTCGTTACCAGACGCCTGCAGCCGAGCGCGAAAGGCGTTTCGAGGCTCTGGCCTCGAAGGCGCACAAGGTGAGCGAGAGCTTTTCGGGCCGCAGCGAACCGCTCATCTGGGAGGGCATCATCGTCAGCTCCGAGGCCGACGAAAAAGGCGGCTTCCGAGCGCTCAGCTTGGCCAAGCAGGCCAAGGCACTGTATGAGGCGGCGATCCAGATCGATGGCAATGCGCTGGAAGGTTCTGCGTACGACAGCCTCGGCGCCTTGTACTACAAAGTGCCCGGCTGGCCCTTCAGTTTCGGGGATAAGGCGAAGGCGAACGAGTTGCTGCAAAAGGCGTTGTTGGTCAACCCCGACGGCATCGATCCGAACTACTTTTTTGGCGAGTACCTGCTCGAAACCAATCGCGCCGCAGAAGCGATGACCTATCTCGAGCGTGCGTTGCGGGCGCCGCTCAGGCAGGGATGGCAGATTGCCGACACAGGTCGGCGTGAGGAAGCTCGCGCCTTGCTGGAAAAGGCCAAGGCCAGGTAGGGGAGCACGCTGACGGGTTTGCGGCTGCGCTCAGGCGCCTGCCGGCGGGCCGCGCACCACCACCCTCATGCCGTGACCGTTGTCGCACGGACCAGCGGTCACTTGCAAGCGGTGCAGTGTGGCAATGCGCTGCACGATGGATACGCCCAGGCCGCTGCCACCTTCCACCTGACCTTCCGGGCGATGAAAACGCTCGCCCAGCCTGGCGAGCTGGTCGGGCGTGAGCGCGTCGCCGTCGTTCTCGACCGCCAGCCGGTCGTCGGTGAAGCACAGTCGTACCAGGCTGCCACGGGGTGCGTAGCGCGCTGCGTTGTCGAGCAAATTACGCAACATCATGGTCAGCAGGTGTGTGTCTCCTCGCAGCGGGAACACCGCCACGCCCTGGGGTGGCCACTCGCACGCCAGCTCGATGCGGCGGCGCTCGGCCAGTGGAAGGCAATCGTTGATAGCCTGCTCGACGACGACCGGCCACGGCACCTCGGATGTGATCGCCGGAGCTACTGTGTTCTCCACCCGCGACAGAGCCAACATCTGTGTCACGAGTCGATCCATGCGCTCAAGTCCGGCGCTGAGTTTGGACTCCGCTTCGGCCCGCTCGCGCACCGTGCCGGCGCGCCTTACGACATCCCATTGCGCACGCAACACGGCCAGTGGCGTGCGGAGTTCGTGTGCGGCGTCGGCGGTGAAGCGACGCTCACGCGCCATCGTCGCGTCGATGCGGGTGAACAGGCCGTTCATCGCAGCCAACAGGGGTTTCAGCTCGGTTGGTGCATGGTTTTCGGGCACCGGTTGCAGATCGTTGGCGTCGCGGCATTGCAGTTCGGTAGCCAGATGGTGCACCGGTGCCAGTGCCAGGCGCACCGCCCAGGCCATCGCCGCGAGCAGCACCGGCAACACCAGCAACCAGGGCAACAACTGGCTGGCTGTGAGGCTGAACACAAGCTCGTCGCGCTCGTACACCCGCTGGCCGGCTGCCACCAGCCACTTGCCGGCAAAGGACTGCAGGTAATAGACACGCCAGGATTCGCCGTTCACAGTTTCATCGACGAAGCCGGCTGCATCGTCGTGCCGCGGCAATTGCACGCCTTCGCGGTCGAAGAGCAGCAGGTTGCCCTGCGCATCCCATACCGCGATCGCCAGATCGCGCACATCAGCCTCACCCAAGGCATCGCCGTGCTCGACCGGCGCTGTGGTCACGATCCGCGGCAGATTGGGGTTCAGCGTCGCCTGCACCTGGCGCGCCAGCCGGATCATTTCGGCATCGAATAGCTCATTGACTTCGTCGCGTGCCCGATCCACCGAAATGAGCAGTGCGATCCCCCACACGATCGGCGCGCAAAGGAGCAGATACAGCAAGAGCCGCCGCTGGAGGCTCATGAACTCGTCTCGCCGGAACCGAGCGCATAGCCCACGCCTCGAACCGTGCGCACGATGCCAGCATCGATTTTGCGCCTTAGATGGTGTACGTGCACTTCCAGCGCGTTGCTCTCTGGCTCGCCGCCGCTCCAGTCATACAATTTTTCCTGCAGATGCGCCTTCGATAGCACACGTTGCGGATGCAACAGCAGAACTTCGAGTAACGCGTGCTCACGCCCGGTGAGTTCGACCAACTCGCCTTTCCATCGCACCTGCTTGGATGCGGGGTCATACTCGAGGGCGCCATGCCGCCACGATGCCTGGGCGCGGCCCGATGCGCGGCGAACGAGTGCACGAAGCCGCGCGGCGAGTTCGTCGATCGAGATCGGTTTGACAAGGTAGTCGTCGGCGCCTGCGTCCAGCCCGGCAATTCGGTCGTCCACACCATCGCGTGCGGTCAGGATCAACACTGGCTGGACCAGGTCCCGGTCACGCCAGTGACCGAGCCAGACCATTCCGTCGCGGCCCGAAAGGCCGAGATCGAGCACAACGGCGTCGTAGGCTGCGCCGTCGAGTGCGGCGTCGGCTTGTTTGCCATCGGTGAACCAATCCACCACATGCCCGAGCTGGCGCAGCCCGGTGGCCAGCGCGTCACCCAGCGGTGGGTCGTCTTCAACGATGAGCAGGCGCATTCGACGGAGGTGATTGCGAACAGGGCACAGGGCACAGGGCCCCATTATGCGGAGTGACTCGCCCTGCGGCGGCAGCTTCAGTAGGCCGTCAGGTTCATCATCCCGATGCGGAACGCGGTGGCGCCATTCACGGCGGTGAGCCGTACCGCGCGAACACCGCGCACCAACGGCGATTGGGCGTTGTGCCCACTGAACACGACATAGATGCCCAAGGGCGACCCCACCCAGGACGACCACTGCGATGCCGGCGACCACGCGCCGGCCGCGTCCTGCACGTCAAGCCGAATCGCGCCGATGAAAGTCGAGCCGTTGTAGGCGGACGAACCGGTCAGATTGACGCTCATGATGCCCAGGTCAAGAAGACCTCCATTGGCATTTCGCAGTTCGATGGTTTGCTGGCGTACCTCGAATCCTGCCGGTGAGGGCCCTGACCATGGGTAGGCCGGTCTGAAGGCAAGCGTGAAATGCTGGTCGCTTGTCGTTTGCCGGCAGGTCTTGATCTGGCCGCAATCCAGCGGACCGGCGTCGGTGAAGGTTTCCTCGATCGCCGAGGCGGTGAGTGTGGTCAGGGCGAGGGCGGCGGCAAACAGTAGCGTTTTCATGAATCTCCAGCAGTCAGGTGACGGGAAGTTGTCGAGGGCACAGCGTCGGTTCGGCTGCACGATTTGGTCATTCAAAAGCTGTTTCGGCCGGCACCGTGTAGCCCACGCCGCGAACCGTCTGGATGACGTCGGCCCCAAGCTTGCGGCGCAGGTGGTGAACATGAACCTCCACCGCGTTGCTCTCCACGGACTGGCCCCAGCTGTAGAGGTGCTGCTGGATTTGTTCGCGTGACAGCACACATCCCGCATGGCGCATCAGAACGTGCAGAAGATCGAATTCACGTGCCGACAGCGCTACTGGCGAACCCGCCAGGTGTACCGCGCGCGAGGCTGCTTCCAGCATCACCTTCCGGGTGAATAGTCGCTCACGCATCGAGTTGTCGCTTGCACGTACCAGTCCGCAGAGGCCTCATGCCGAATGACGCGTCGAATCGTCTGGCTCGGGACGACGAACCTTCACCCCGGTGAACATGGCCGCGACCAGGTTCACCCGCTCTCCGCGGCCCACGAGGATCGCTGCGATTGCATGCAGGCCGGCCAATACCAGCAGCGTGTTCGACAGTCCTTCATGGATCTCTTCGAGCCAGTTTTCGCCCCAGAACGCATCGGTCGTCTGGAGGTATCCCGTGATGCCAAGCAGCAGCACCACAGTCAGCAGGGCCAGCATCATCAGCGCGCCAAGCGGGTTGTGGCCGACATGGAATTCGACTCGGCCCGCCCGCAGCGCGTGCACATGCGCCAATACGCGGCGCGGCGTGGGAAAGAAGTCGCTGAAGCGTGCGTGGCGCGAACCGATGAAACCCCAGACGACGCGTGCCATCACGAGCCCGCTGGCGGCGTAGCCCGTCCAGCGGTGGGCCGGGTCACCGTCGTCGAACACGGTGGCATCGAGCAGCACGCAGGCCACCAGGCTCCAGTGGAAGATCCTGACGATTGGATCCCACACGCGGATGGCGTGGCCGGCCGGCACGGGGCTCATCAACATCTGCCCGGCGCTCAGGATTTCTTTTCTAGCGCAGCGCCGGTCGCCGGATTGAAGTAGATCTCGACTTTCTTTCCGGCTTTGTCGAAACCGTAGATCTCATAGCAGCGGCCCTTGCTGACCTTGAAGGTCTTGATGGCGTAGCCCTGGGCTTCAACGCGCGACCTGAAGTCGGATTCCTTTATCCAACTGGCCTCGGGTACGTTGCAGATCGGACCAGCCGCGGCGGCACTCGTGAACACGAGGAAGGTGACGGTGAAGAGGAAGTGTTTCATGTGGATCCCGGTGCAAGTCAAGCGAAGGCCGGTGGCCTGTGGAGCCTGCATTGGATGGCCGATTGCTTAAGGCCACATGAAGGGCGATACCGCGTATTTCTTAAGGCTGTATGGCTTTGAAATGTCGTTTGCTTCGCTTGGCGCATCGGTGGACATTTCGATTCATGAAGCCATTGGAGACGCGTATGACCACCCCATTCATCGTTTCATTTCGACCAGGACGCTTGCCGAATTCCGACTCGAGCGCATCCGGCTCGGTGCGCATTTCGATGTTCCTGGCGGCCGTGGCCACGGCGCTTGGTGCGATGTCGACGAATGTGTTGGCGCAGTCGGCCGGCGCTGAATGGACCACGCCGGCCGGCTCACCACAAGGCACCCGTTTCAGCTCGTTGTCGAGCATCACGTCGAGCAACGTCGGCTCGCTCGTCGAGGAGTTTGCGTTTCCCACGGGTGCAGTGGCGAGCCATCAGGGCCAGCCGCTGGTGGTGGGCAACACGATGTACATCGTGACGCCATTCCCGAACAAGCTGATTGCGCTCGACCTGGCAAATCCCGGCACCAGGCGTTGGACATACAGCCCGTCGGTGGACGAATATGCTCGCGGTGTAGCCTGCTGCGATGTGGTCAATCGCGGCGCGGTGTATGCCGATGGCAAGGTCATCTACAACGTTCTCGACGACACCACCGTGGCGGTCGATGCGGTGACGGGTAAGCAGGTGTGGCGTACCAAGCTCGGTGACCCGACCACTGGCGAGACCCTGACCGGCGCGCCCATCGTTGCGAAAGACAAAGTGATCGTCGGCAACGCAGGCGGCGAACTCGGCATACGTGGTTGGGTGCAGGCGCTGGACATCAAGACCGGCAAGCCGCGCTGGAAGGCCTACAACACCGGCCCCGACGCAGATGTGCTGATCGGTTCCGGCTTTCACGCGTTCTACGCCAAGGACCGTGGCACCGATCTCGGCGCCACCTCATGGCCGGGCACCCTGTGGAAGCAGGGCGGCAGCACCTCCTGGGCGTGGTTCACCTACGACCCCGATTTGAACCTGATCTATTACGGCACCGGCAACCCAGGAGTGTGGAACCCAGACATGCGCCCGGGCGATAACAAGTGGGGCGCCAGCATCTTCGCGCGTAATCCGGATACCGGCGCCGCTGTCTGGGCTTACCAACTCACGCCGCACGACGGCTGGGACTACGACGCCGTCAACGAGAGCATCGTGGCCGATCTGCCGATCGGCGGCGTGTCGCGCAAGGTGATCGTGCACTTCAACAAGAACGGGTTCGCCTACACGATGGACCGCAACTCCGGCGAGGTGCTGGTGGCCGAGAAGTTCGGCTACGTGACGTGGGCGGATCACATTGATGCCACCACCGGCGCGCCGGTGGTGAATCCCGGGATGAACACGCATCAGGGTGTCATCACCGAGAACATCTGTCCCTCCGCCCTGGGCGTGAAGGACTTTGAACCTTCGGCTTATTCGCCCAAGACGCAGCTTTTCTACGTGCCGGCCATCAACCTGTGCAACAACATGGAGCCGCTGAAGGCGATGTACATCGCGGGCACACCCTTCACGGGCAACAACACGGTAATCGTGCCTGGCCCGGGCACCAGTTATGGCGAGCTGATCGCCTGGGATGCCGCCAAGGGCCAGCGAGCCTGGAGCGTGCCCGAAATATTGCCGCTGTATGGTGGCGTGCTCGCCACCGCCGGCAACGTCGTCTTCTACGGCACGCTGGATAAATGGCTCAAGGCGGTGAATGCGACCACCGGCGAGGTGCTGTTTCAGAAGCAGCTGGAGTGCGGCATCGTCGGCAATCCGATCAGCTACACCGCACCGGACGGCAAGCAGCGTGTCGCCGTCTATACCGGCCTGGGATGGCTGGCGGGTGGTTTCGCCGGTGCGCCGTGCCCCGATACCGGCAAGAGCGGTGATGCGCTCGCCGGCGCCCGCTCGCCGCTGGCCGGTGCGATCGGCGATCTGCACCTGGCTGGCGCACCGGCAACCCAGGCGGCAGGCCCCAAGAGCGGCATGTTGCATGTCTTCAAGCTGCCATGAGCCCGCTCTTGAGCGCGCTGGGCATCGCCGCCATGTTGGGCCTGGCGCTGCCGCAAGCCAGCCAGGCCGCGCCGATGCGCGAACTGGCGGTCTGTGCCGATCCCAGCGGCTTGCCATACTCGAACCAGCGTGGTGAAGGCTTCGAAAACAAGATCGCCACGCTGATCGCCGACGAACTGCAAGCCACCGTGCGCTACGTGTGGAACATGCAGCGTCGCGGTTTCCTGCGGCGCACCTTGTTCACCGGCTCCTGCGATGTGGTGCTGGGTGTGCCGACGGGCCTGGGCGGGTTGGCCACCACACGCCCCTACTACAGCTCCACCTATGTCTTTGTCACTGCGCGGCGCAGAGGCCTGCATCTGCGTGGATTCGACGATCCCGGACTGCGCGACCTGACGATTGGTTTGCAAGCGCTCGGCGCGGAAGGCGCCAACACGCCACCGGCCACGGCTCTGGCCTCGCGCGGGATCCAGAGCCGCATCGTCGGCTTTCCGATGTGGGCCGAAGAGAGCGTCGAAAGTCCAGCCGCTGCGATCATCGATGCCGTGGCGGACGGGCAGATCGACACAGCGATCGTGTGGGGCCCGTTCGCCGGCTACTTCGCCCAGCGCCATGCGGGAAAGCTCGAGATCAGCGCGGTGGCGCCTGATCCGTCGAATCCCTCGCTGACCTTCGCCTACGACATGTCGATTGGCGTGCGCACAGCCGATCGTGCCTTGAAGGCGGAGCTTCAGGCCGTGCTGGACCGCCGACACGATGAGATCCAGGCGATCCTGACCCGCTTCGGTGTGCCGCTGGTTGCCGCGTCGCCGTCCCCAACCCCTTGCTTGCCGAAAGAGGAGAACGAATCATGCGTCCACTCATGAACCTGTTCGCTGCCACGCTTGGCCTCACCGTGGCCTGTGGTGACACGCTCGCTGTCGAGGTCGCGCGCACGCTCGAGCCAGTCGCCACCGCCACTGCGCCGTTGAGCCCGGCTGGCGAAGGGCGTCGCACCTTCCTGCAATTGAACTGCTACGGCTGCCATGGCATGTTTGCCGCCGGCGGCATGGGCCCCAACATCGTCGGCACCGAGCGCAACGACGTGCGGGAAGCGGTGATGCGTGGCGAAGACGGTGGCATGCCCTCTTACAAGGCCTATGCAACCGACACCGACATCACCAATCTCACCGCCTACCTCCGCAGCATCGGCAGCGGTTCGGAGCCAGTGTTCATGGACTGGTGGAAGAAGGTGCCACCCAAGTGAGGTGCGATTCAGGCGTGGGCGGAGCACCGCTGCTTTGAAATCGCTGCAAAGTGGTTGACCGGGCGGGGCTGTAGACCGCGTCGTACCCGGCGTGCAGCGCCCTGGCATCGGCCAGCGCGTGATGGCGGGTGATGCCGTCGGCGGCGAGCGAGCGGGACCATGACCGAATCATCGCCTCATGGCCTGCGGCGAGCCGCATCAGTTGGCCAACCCGCGTGGGCACCAGCAGGCCTTGCAAGCGGTTCCAGCGGCCGCCGTCGCGCAGCGCCTGTTCGAGGAGGTCGTAATCGAGCGGAAAATCGAACACCACCGGAATCGTCGGCCATTGCAGGGCGATGAGCCAGTCGCCGATGCGGCGCCCGAGCTCGGCGCTGGACGCCACCCGCGCCGGAACGATACCCAGCTGCGGCAACACCCGTTGGCGCACGAACTCGTTGGCCAGCGAGGGATCGGCGGGCAGCTCGGCATAACACTCGCGGCCATCGCTGGCGGCCAGGCCCATGGCGATGAGGCGCGGCGCCTGCAGCGATGTCAGTTCGGTGTCGAGGAAGACTCTCATGGCGTGTCGAAACGCCATCCTCGCCGCCCGGGGCGGGCCTCGATGGGCGGAAAAGACGGGATTTGCCGGGCCAAGCCCGGCGGCGCCCTCAGAGCAGCTTCATCTGCCGGGCTTGTTCGAGCAGCTCGGGGCGGAAGTTCGGGTGGGCAATGGCGATCAGCTCCTGCGCACGCTGCTTGGCCGATTTGCCACGCAGCTGCGCCACGCCGAACTCGGTGACGACGTAGTTCACATCGTTCTTGCTCGTGCTCACATGTGTGCCCGGGGTGAGCATGGGCACGATGCGCGAGATGGTGTCGCTCCGTGCGGTGGAGGGCAACACGATGAACGATTTGCCGCCGCGTGATCGGTTGGCGGCGCGCACGAAGTCGGCCTGGCCGCCGGTGCCGGAGTAGGGCAGGTGGCCCAGGCTTTCAGATCCGCATTGGCCGAGCAGGTCGATCTGCAGGGTGGCGTTGATGGTCACCATGTTGTCGTTCAGGCCGGCCAGCGCGGGATCGTTGGTGAAATCGACCGGGTGGATTTCGAGCGCCGGATTGCGATCCATGAAGCGGTAGAGCTTGTTCGAACCGAGCGAAAACGTGGCCACCATCTTGCCGGGCAGATAGTTCTTGCGCCGGTTGGTGATGGCGCCGCTCTCCAGCAGCGTGAGGATGCCGTCGCCGATCATTTCGGTGTGGATGCCGAGATCGTGTTTTTCGGTGAGCTGCATCACCACCGCATCGGGGATGCCGCCGTAGCCGATCTGCAAGGTGGAGCCATCGTCGATCAGCGCCGCCACCGACATGCCGATCGCCGCCTGCACCGGGCCGATGGTGGGCAGGCCCACTTCGAGCACCGGCTCGCTGCTTTCCACCAGGGCCGCCACCTGCGATACATGCACATGGCAGTTGCCGTAGGCAAACGGCACGTGAGGGTTCACCTCCAGCACCACCACACGGGCGCGGGCGATGGCGGCCATCGTGTAGTCGGCCCCCAGGCTGAGTGAGAAGTAGCCGTGCGCATCCATCGGCGAGGCCATGCTGAAAACCACATCGGCCGGCATCTGCCCGCGCTCGATCAGGGCCGGTATCTCGGAAAAGTAGTTGGGGATGAAATCGATCCAGCCGCCCTGACCACCTGCTCGGGTGGCGCCGCCGTAGAACAAGGCCACGTGGCGCACATGCTCTGTGGTTTCGGGGTCGATGTAGGCGTATTTGCGCAACGCCAGGATCTGCGCCACCTTCACATCGCGCAAGGCCAGGCGCTGTTCGGAAAGCGCCGTCAACAAAGCGGGGGGCTCGCCCACGCCGGTGGGCACGATGATGAAATCACCGTCGCGCACCAGGCGCACGGCATCGGCGGCGGCCACGAGCTTTTGCTGGTAAGTCTCCTGGATCGACATGTTCTGGGTCCTTTGGGCGCAGGGCGGAAGGCGCCCGCGCATTGTCTGCCGCGCAGCGCGGCGCGCAATACCGCGACCCCCTGTTTGCGCAAATCTGCCAGCCGCTCAGGCCAGCCAACCCTTTGGCGGCCAGTTGTGGGTTTCATCCTGACAGCTGCGGCACCAGGCGTACAGCGCGTCGTACATCACCAGGCCGTGCTTGAGCATCTCGTGATCGTCGGCATGCCGGTGCGACAGCCCCAGCGAGATCGCGTACAGCCCGGCCGATTGCGGTGCCAGATCGAGCCGGGAGGTATCGGCGCCGCGCACGATCGTGGCCAGTTGCGCCAGGGCTGGATCGGTGAGCTGGTAGTGGCCGATGAAGGCATCGAAGCTGCACAGCTCGCCAACGTGGGTGAACCGCACGCCGGGGATGTCGTAGGGCTCGGCGCCGGTTTGCGCCGCCATCGCCAGCACCTGGTCACCGGGCACGTAGAGGAATTCGGGCGCTTGGTCGATGAAGCGCGCGATCAGCCAGGGGCAGGCGATGCGGTCGATCTTGGGGCGTTCGCGGGTGATCCATTTCATGGGGCGCTCCTTCGAGCCATCAGGCGACGAGATGCCAGGCCATGCCGATCGCGCCACAGGCCAGCACCACCGGGATCACGCCCACCTTGAAGCGGAACAAGGCGATCACCGCGCCGATGCCGATCGCGGCGGCGGCCCATTCGAAGCGGCCCGCAAAACCATCGGGCCACAGCACGTGCCAGGCGAAGAACACCGCGAGGTTGACGATCACGCCCACCACCGCGGCGGTGATGCCTGTGAGCGGCGCGGTGAACTTGAGGTTGCCGTGCGTGGTTTCGATGAAGGGCCCGCCGAGCAGGATGAACATGAACGACGGCAGGAAGGTGAAAAACGTGACGATGGTCGCCGCCGCCGCGCCGCCGAGGAACAGCGCGTCGGGGCCGAAGACTTCTTTCGTCCACCCGCCCACGAAGCCGACAAACGCCACCACCATGATCAGCGGGCCCGGCGTGGTTTCACCCAAGGCCAGGCCGGTGATCATCTGCTTGGCGGTGAGCCACTGGTAGCTGTCGACAGCGCCTTGGTACACATACGGCAGCACCGCATAGGCGCCGCCGAATGTCAGCAACGCGGCCTTGGTGAAGAACCAACCCATCTGGGTGAACACCGCATCCCACCCGTAGGCCAGGGTGAGCGCGCCCAGCGCGGCGGCCCACAGGCCGACGAACACCGCCAGCACGACACCGAATCGCGACCAGCTGAAGCGCGCATGCGCCGGCGTGGGCGTGTCGTCGTCGATCAGCGCGGCGCCGGCCGATGCCGCAGCCTTGCCGTGGCCACCCCCGGCGGCAAACTTGTCTGGCGCCACACGCCCGCCGAAGTAGCCGATCACGCCGGCCGCCAGCACGATCAGCGGAAAGGGCAGCCTCAGCGCGAAGATGGCCACGAACGCGGCAATCGCAATGCCCCACAGCCAGGCGTTTTTCAACACCCGCGAGCCGATGCGCCAGGCCGCGAACAGCACCACCGCGGTCACCGCCGGCTTGATGCCGAACAACAAGCCCGCGATCGCCGGCACATCGCCATAAGCCAGGTACACCCATGACAAGCCGATCAGGATGAACAGCGAAGGCAACACGAACAGGCCGCCCGCGACAATGCCGCCCAGCGTGCGATGCATCAACCAGCCGATGTAAACGGCGAGCTGCTGTGCCTCCGGGCCGGGCAGCACCATGCAGTAGTTCAGTGCATGCAGAAAGCGTTTCTCGGAGATCCAGCGCCTGCGCTCGACGAGCTCCTGATGCATGATGGCAATCTGCCCCGCCGGCCCGCCAAAGCTGATGAAGCCGAGCTTGAGCCAGAAGGCAAAAGCCTGCCAGAAGCTCACCGAGGGTGGCGCCTGCATCGAGGCGGGGGCGGCGTTGGTGTCGGTCGCATTCATCGTGGGCATCAGCTTTCAGAAACGTTGGGTGCCGGGTTCATGGCGCGGTAGGCGGCATAGAGTGTGTCGAGCAGCGGCATCGCGGCGTCGAGCAGGTGATCGTCGTTGTCGTGCTGCGCGTGAAGGCCGCGGACCAGGGTTTCGATGCCGGCGGCTTCGGCGATGGGCAGTCCGCCCACATCCACGTCGTGCACCAGATCGCCCACGCGCTTGAGCGCCGCATCGGTGGCCAGCAGGCCCAGGCTGTGCGCCAGCACCTCGAAGGTGACGAGGCCGTCCACGTGCGTGAAGGTGGCACCGTCGAAATCGAACCCGATCGCGCGCTTCGGGCATTGATCCGGGCTGGCCAGCCAGGTGAATCGCGCCTGCGGATCGATGAATCGGCGCACCAGCCAGGCGGTGGCCAGGCGATCGAGCCACGGGCGCTTGCGGGTAGCCCACAGCTTGCCGACGAGGGATTGCGCGCTGCGGGCCATGATGGTGCCGGCCTGCGCCGCCGGCTCGCCGGGTGACAGGCGCTGTTCGATCTCGCGCTGCAACGCATCGAGCGCTGCCTGGGCACGTGCGGCAGCCTTGCCGGGGAAAAAATCGGTGCGGCCGATGGCCAGACCTTGCTGCTGCAGGCCGCGAAGCAGCTTGCGCATGTCGGCGTCGGCGGCGGCCTTGATGCGCGGCCGCACATCCTTCAGCGACAGCATCAGCTCGGCATAGGCCTCCGAGCGATCGAACAGCGCCACGAAGTCAGCCTGCTGCCGCGCATCGCGGGCCGCCACCTCCAGCAGGTGGGCATCGGTGCCGGCATCGCGGATCGCGCGTTCGATGGCACGCAGGTCGTCGGCGGTGGAAGCGGCTGCGGGCAGCAGATAAACGCCGTCGCGCAGCGAGGCGCAGCCGGTCGCCTTGAGCGCGCGCCAGATGCGCACCCGGATCGCAGAGGGCGATGTGGGCAACGAGGCGGTGAGCAGCAACCAATCGGGCATGCAACAAGTATCGCATGCTGTGATGACTGCTACACCACTACATCGTCAGGCCACCACCGTGTGGATTTCGGTGACGCCGACCACCGAGCCCAGCAGCCGATCGCCCCGCTGCACCGGGCCCACGCCGGACGGCGTGCCGGTGAAGATGAGATCGCCCGGCTGCAAGGTGAACAGCGTGGAGAGGTAGGCGATGGTGTCGGGCACGTTCCAGATCAGGTCGGCCAGATCACCGCTCTGGCGCAGCACATCGTTCACATGCAGCGTGATCGCGCCGCGCGCCGGATGGCCCACTTGGGCCACCGGCAGGATGGCCGAGCAGGGCGCCGAGTGATCGAAGGCCTTGCCGGTATCCCACGGGCGGCCGAGCTTCTTGGCTTCGCCTTGCAGATCGCGGCGCGTCATGTCCAGCCCCACCGCATAACCGTACACATGATCGAGCGCGTGAGTGGCGTCGATGCACGCGCCGCCGGTATGCAGCGCCACCACCAGTTCCACCTCGTGATGCACATCCTTCGTGCCGGGTGGGTACGGGAACGGGCCACCATCGGCGACGATCGCGCCGGCCGGCTTCATGAAGAAAAACGGCGGCTCCTTGGTCGAGTCATGCCCCATCTCGCGGGCGTGCTCGGCGTAGTTGCGGCCGACGCAGAAGATGCGGTTGACCGGGAAGCGTCGCGCCTCGCCGGCCACGGGCAGAGACACCGTGGCGGCAGGCGCGATCACGTAGGAATCGGTGGGCGAGGTGAGGTGGGTCATGGTGTGCGGCGGGGTGGTTTGACGGGATCGTACGACCATCGCGGCCAGCGTCTCGATGAGGTCTAATTCGCAAGCAGATTCGACCTGCGCACCGCGAGCCTTCCATGACCACTCAAGCCTACATCTGCGACGCGATTCGCACCCCCTTCGGCCGCTACGGCGGTGCCTTGTCTTCGGTGCGCGCCGACGATCTCGGTGCCATCCCGATCAAGGCGCTGATGGCGCGCAACGCCCAGGTCGATTGGGCCCAGGTGGGCGATCTGCTGTATGGCTGCGCCAACCAGGCCGGTGAAGACAACCGCAACGTGGCGCGCATGGCGGGCCTGCTCGCCGGGCTGCCGATCGAGGTGCCGGGCAGCACCATCAATCGCCTGTGCGGCTCGGGCCTCGACGCGCTCGGCAGCGCGGCGCGCGCGATCCGCTGCGGCGAGGCGCAGCTGATGATCGCCGGCGGCGTGGAAAGCATGAGCCGCGCGCCCTTTGTGATGCCCAAGGCCGACAGCGCGTTTTCGCGCAGCAACGCGGTGTACGACACCACCATCGGCTGGCGCTTCGTCAACAAGCTGATGAAGGATGCCTACGGTGTCGACTCGATGCCCGAAACCGCCGAAAACGTGGCCACCGAATTCAAGGTGTCGCGCGAAGACCAG
>JANMAS010000506.1:0-4680 GCA_031359975.1 Burkholderiales bacterium | reverse complement strand
GCGTCGAGTTCGGCATGGGCTACGCGCACCACTTGAACGTCCATGTTCGGGCGAATGTTCACAATGTGCGCCGTGCGGATGCCCCGGCTGCGCAGCCGGCGGCAGCTGCCCACCCACGCTGCCCACCAGCAGCACCGTATCGAGGTAGACGTGCGGATTGAGCAAGGTGAAGGCGGCCGCCTGGGCCATCACGCTGCCCAGCGCCATCGGGCCGCCGCCGGCTGTGGCCTGCAGGGCACCGGGCTGCCAGGCACGCCGCAGCGCCTGCCATCCGTACCACGCCAGAAAGATCACGCCGAGCGCGGTGAGCCCATCCGCCAACGCGGGGATGCGTTGCAGGGCGTTGCCCATGCCGGCCACACCGGCAGCCATCAGCAGCGCATCGCTGGCGGCACAGAAAAAGACGAGCGGCCCCACATGCTCGCGGCGCAAACCCTGGCGCAGCACAAACGCGTTCTGCGCCCCGATGGCAATGATCAATCCGGCCGAAAGCACAAAGCCGGTGATGAAGCTGGACAAGGGCATGGGATGGGTGTGGAGGATGCTGACTCAGCGAATCTTGGTGGCGCCGCGAATCAGCGAGAGTTGGGGCGATGGCGGCGTGGCCGTCGCATCGAAAGGCAGTTTCAGGCTGCCGGTGGCCTGCAGCACCTTGCGCACATAGTCGCGGGTTTCCACGTACGGAGGCACACCCCGGTAGCGATCCACGGTGCCCTCGCCGGCGTTGTAGGCAGCTGCCACCAGCATCACATCGCCCTCGAAGTAAGCCAGCAACCACCGCAGGTACGCGATGCCTCCGCGGATGTTCTGCGCGGCGTCGTAGGGGTTGGTCACATTGAAGCGCTGTGCCGTTTCGGGGATCAGCTGCATCAGGCCCTTGGCATTTTTAGGCGACAGTGCGGCCACATTGAAGTTGGATTCAGCCTCGATCACCGCCAGCGCCAGCTGCGGATGCACCCGGTATTGGGGGGCGATCTTCGTCACCAGGTCGAGGATCGTCTTCGGCGCGCGCGATGCAATTTCCTGAGCGATCGCCTGAGATTCCCGCGGCTGCAATCGGGCCAGCGGCGATGGCGCATCGCGCATGCACTCGGGCACCTGGCTGGTGGGGCCGCCCACGGTGCGCAGCATCTGCTGCGCCTGCGCCAGCCCTTGCTCGGCAGCGGCGTTGAAGAAAAACGCCGCCAGCGCGTCGTTGCGGTCCACACCGCGGCCATTGGCATACATCCAGGCCAGATTGAACTGCGACAGGGCATCGCCCAGCTTGGCTGCCTTGCAGTAGCTCTGCACCGCGCGCTGCGGATCCTTGTCGACACCCTCACCGTGCTCGAAAGCCTCGCCTTCGCTGCGCAGCAGCGTGATCAGCACATGCTCCGGTGCCGCCTCCTGCGCGTCGGCACCGGCCAGGTATCCGACAACGGCGAGCGCGACGATCAGGCACCGCGCCATCACGAGCCAGCCCCCCCTGTTTGCCGGGTAACCAAGCGCAAACACTCGGCCCGGCACGGTCATGCCTTGATTAAAGTTGACATCAGGCGAGCGCGCCCGCGGGAGCGGACCCAGTCTTGCCGTCCACACAGGTCTCAAATTGGTCCACTTTCACAGGATTCACCATGACTCATTTTCACCGAGTTGCGCGTGCCACGATCGCCTTGGCCGCAGCGTCCGTCCTATGTGCCACGGCAAGCGCCCAGGGCCGGCCCGATCTTGTCGCTCAGGGTCTGGATAACGCGAGCGTGCGCTACAAGGCCGGCGAGATGCTGGTGCAGTTCAAGGCCGGGCTGGGTGCCGACGCCAAGCAGGCGGTGCTCGATCGGCTGGGCGCTCAGATGGCGCGCACGATCCGTGCGGAAGCACGCCGGGCCGATGGCAAGGGCGATCTGCACCTCGTGCGTGTGCCGGCCGGCGTGAGCGTGGCGGCGGCGTTTCGCCACCTGAGCGCCGATGCGGCGGTGGATTTTGCCGAACCCAACTGGGTGGTGCAGCACGATGCCACCGGCGTCGATCCCTACTACAAGGATGGCAGCCAGTGGGGCGCCTACGGCGATAACTCGCCCCTGCAGCAAAACCAGTACGGCAGCCAGGCCGCCGAGGCCTGGATCACCGGCGGCAATGTGTGCAGCAAATCGGTGTATGTGGGCGTGATCGATGAGGGCGTGATGCACACCCACCCCGATCTGATCGGCAACATCTGGACCAACCTGGCCGACCCGCTCGACGGCTCCGACAACGATGGCAACGGCTTCATCGACGACATCCACGGCTGGGACTTTTTCGAGAACAACAACTCCACCTTCGACGGCGTGGGCGACGATCACGGCACCCATGTCTCCGGCACGATCGGCGCCACAGGCCGCAACAAGATCGGCGTGGTGGGCATCTGCCCGAATGTCCAGATCATCAATGCCAAGTTCCTCGGCCCGGCCGGCGGCTCCACCGCCGACGCGGTGGAGTCGGTGGACTACATCACCGATCTGAAGACCGGACAAGGCCTGAACATCGTCGCCACCAACAACTCCTGGGGCGGCGGCGGCTTCTCGCAGGCGCTGCAGGATGCGATCGGCCGCGCGGGCACCGCCAACATCCTGTTCGTTGCCGCGGCGGGCAACAACGCATCGAACAACGATGCCGTGCCGCACTATCCGTCGTCCTACCCCAATGCCAACATCATCGCGGTGGCCAACATCACCAAGACGGGTGCGCGCTCGTTCTCGTCGAGCTGGGGGCTGACCACGGTCGACCTCGGCGCGCCGGGTGAGGGCATCTGGTCCACCGTGCCGACCGGCAGCGGTTCGGGGTATGCCTCCTACACCGGCACATCGATGGCAGCGCCTCACGTCACCGGCGCGGTGGCCCTCTACGCCACGTCGCATCCCGGTTCGACGGCCGCGCAAATCAAGGCGGCGATTCTGGCGGCTACCATCCCGACTGCGTCGATGGCCGGCAAGACGGTCACCGGCGGGCGGCTGGACGCTGGCGGCTTCTGATCTGCACGCAGCCGCGATGGCTGCGCCCGTTCAGAGCAGCAGCCGGCCCCATCGGGCCGGCTGCTGCGATGCAACAGGCTGTCATCTCCAGCAGCTACCCTTTTGAGCCTGGAACACTAAATGCATCGCCTATGTCGGCCTGATGCGATCGTCTTTTGCCTGCGGAGAATCTCATGTCGTTTAGCCGGCTCGTTGCGGCCTCCCTCTTTGCGCTGGGCGTCTGCCCGTTTGTCGTCACACCCGCTCAGGCCCAGCACGGGCGTGCGCCCTGGGCCGATTGGCGGTTGCACCTGCCGGCCACGTCGCAGGCACGGGATCCCGAGCGGGCGAGCGATGAGGTGATGGTGCAGTTTCGAGCGGGTGTGGGCAGCGCCGCCAGGCAGCTCGTGGCCGATCACCTCGGCGCCCGCATCAAACAAGTGCTGCTCGCCGAAACCGGGCGT
The DNA here is from genome assembly GCA_031359975.1 of Burkholderiales bacterium. Lineage (GTDB taxonomy): Bacteria > Pseudomonadota > Gammaproteobacteria > Burkholderiales > Burkholderiaceae_C > JANMAS01. The sequence goes on along the minus strand of JANMAS010000506.1, from coordinate 1,250 downwards.
GCGGATCGCAAGGGCGACCTGCAGCTCTTCACCTTGCCTGGCGGCCTCGATGTGGCCCAGGCGCTGGTGATGCTCGCGCGCGAAGCCGACGTCGAATTTGCCGAGCCCAACTGGCTCTATCACGGCGACGTGGCGGGTGTCGATGAGGTGTACCGGCGCGGCGATCAATGGAACATCTACGGCCGGGCGACATCGCTGTTCACCAATCCCTACGGCACCGGTGCCGAACACGCGTGGGCCAATGGCAACCGCTGCAACGGCGCGGTGTTCGTGGGCATCGTCGATTGGGGCGTGATGAGCGAGCATCCCGATCTGCGCCGCAACATGTGGATAAACCGCTTCGACCCGGTCGACGGCATCGATAACGACAACAACGGCTACACCGACGACGTGCAGGGCTGGGATTTTGTGCATGCCGACAACAACACCTTCGATGGTGTCGAAGACGGCCACGGCACGCATGTGGCGGGCATCATCGGAGCGCAGGGCGGCAACGAGATCGGCGTGGTGGGCATGTGCCCGCGCGTGAAGATGATCAACGCCAAGTTCATCGGCCCCGACGGCCGCGGCAAGGCATCGGATGCGATCCTCGCGATCGACTACATCACCGACATGAAAACCCGCCACCACCTCAATCTGGTGGCGATCAACAACTCGTGGGGTGGCTTCGGCTTTTCGCAGGCGATGCAGGATGCCATCACACGCGCCGGCACGGCCGACATCCTGTTCGTGGCGGTGGCCGGCAACACCTACAGCAACAACGACGAGACCCCGTACTACCCGTCGGGCTACGACAACGACAACATCATCGCGGTCGCGGCGATCGACAAGCGCGGCAACAAGGGCGACTTCTCCAACTACGGTGCCATCTCCGTGGATCTGGGAGCGCCGGGGGTGGGGGTATGGTCTACCGTGCCGCTGGCAGCCGAGGACGGCGGTTATGGCTATGAGCCGCACACCGGCACCTCCATGGCCACGCCACACGTCACCGGTGCCGTGGCGCTCTACGCATCGAGCCACCCGGGCCTGACCGGCAAGCAGATCAAGGCCGCGATCCTGGCCAACACCATCCCCACGCCCTCATTGAAGGACAAGACGGTCACCGGCGGGCGGCTGGATGTGAGCAGGTTCTGACCCGCCGCTTGACGGGCCGCGCGATCCGGCCCGTCAGTCTGGCAGACCCGGGTCAGGCGCGTTTGCTGCTGACGCGCCTCATCACCCGAGGCAGCACCAGCACCGCCACGATCGCC
>JANMAS010000474.1:0-5667 GCA_031359975.1 Burkholderiales bacterium | reverse complement strand
GGACAGGTCGAACAGGCGCGTCTTGCCATCCATGAAGGTGTTCACCCACAGGCTCTTGCCGTCGGCGCCGATGGAGATGTCCACCGGCAGCGGGATCTTCGACGGATCGCCGATGGTGGCCACGTCCTTGGCCTGCCATTCACCCTTGGCATCCTGCTTCACCAGCCAGATCTTCGAAGTGAGCGCGGAGGCCGACACGGCCCAGTCGTCGCCCTCCTTCAGCGACCAGCGAATCTCCAGCGGCGCACCGGGCACGGACAGCACCTTCTGCGGCTTCATCGATTTGAGATCCCAGATCGCCATCGTGTTGCCGAAGCGCTTCATCGCTTCGCCATCCTGGATCAGCTTGCCCAGATCCATCATGTAGTTGTTCCAGCCGGTGAAGCTGGAGGTGAGCATCACGTTCTTGCCCGGATTGATGCCGATGTCGTAGCCGTAACCATCGCCCTGCACACCGCCGAGGTTGGCGGTGGGCATCGCATGCCTGGCGACGAACTCGCCCTTGTTGTTGTAGGTGGCGATGCCGGTGGCGCCGCCGTGATCCTTGTCGTTGGACAAACCCTGCACCAGCATGCGCCCGGGCAGCGCATAAAAGGTGTGCGGGCCGACAAAGCCGCTCTTGCTGGCGAAATCGCCGATCGTGCGCACCAGCTTCGGCCTGGCGGGGTTGCTGCCCACGTCGAAGACGAAGATCTTGTTGTCGTCGAGGCGGCCAGCCCACAGGTACTTGCGATCGTCGGTGAAGCCCATGTGGTGCGCCTCACCGCGACCACCCACGCTCACGCTGTGGATCACCTTGCCGTACTGCGCCGATTTCGGGTTCACATCCACGGTGACGAGCTTGTCCGAGCCATCGCCCAGGCCCTTCACGCCGAGCGTCCACACCTGCACAAAATCTTCCTGCCCCTTGATCAGGCCGGTCATGTAGGGCGAGTTGCAGGTTTCATCGGCGAGTGCAGGGGGCACCACTGCGCCGATCGCCAGCACGGCGAGGGTGATGGCGGCGAGCACCGGTTTTTTCATGCGTGACAAAGCCAACATGCGAGTCTCCTTGTTGATATTCATGGGCACGGCGCGCCGGCGCGGCAAATCGCGCCGCAGGCCGCTGCGGGATGCCGACTTTCCTACGAACCGTAGTGATGCACAAGAGGGCAGTCAGGGGCCGCTCAGGCGCGAATCGTGGCGGTCACCCCACCAGCGTGTCGTCGCTGCGTCGTTCGCCTTGGGTATCGACCCAGATCACACTCACCTTGTCGCCAGGCTTGGCGCCTTTGAGGTTGAACTGCAGAAACGGATCTTTCGACACGGAGGGGCCCCACTGCGCCGTCAGCACGGTGGCGCCGTTGAGTTGCACCATCACCTCGCGGATGTGCCACGGGGGAATGGTCTGCCCGGATTCGTTCTTGCGCTGGCCCGATTCCATCTCGTGGCGCATCAGCACCCGCACCGTGGTCTTGGTGCCGGCCATCTGGGCGCGGATCTTTGTGGGCTCGGCCATCAGCCGCAGCCCCCGAGCGTGACGGCCACATTGCGGCGCGCGTAGAAGGCCTTGCCATCGCCGGTGAGCGCCACGGCGATCACCGGCGACGACTCCGCCATCTTCACCCGCAGCAGAAACTGCGGCTCGATCGCCTCGGTGAGATCTAAGATGGCCGAAAGCAGCGCCGGATTCTTCTCGACCAGCAGCAGCAGCCGCTTGGCACCCGGCAGCGTGGTGCCGATGGTGATGGGCACGGCGGCGCCGTTTTCGGCGATCTCCTGCGCCACGATCGTCACCTCCGGGCTTTCCACCGGCAGCTTGGCACCCAGCGCCTTGAGCACATCAGGCATGGCCTTGGCCGCAAACGCGGCGCCGTTGTAGGCGCCGGCTTGGGCCATGGCAGCGTGCGGCCACAAGCCCAGGCCGGCCAGGGCGGCAGCCACCTGGGCAGAGGTAGCAAGCAGGGTTCGACGCGTTTGCTTCACCGTGCTAGTGTCTCAAGGAAACGCGCAGGCCACATTAGAATGCCGCCTCGACGCCAACCACGATGGAAACACCCGGCAATCTCTTCGTCGTCGCCGCCCCCAGCGGTGCGGGAAAATCGAGCCTGGTGAACGCACTGCTGCAGTTGGACTCGCACCTGGCGGTATCGATTTCGCACACCACGCGCGAGGCCCGGGGCCAGGAGCAGCACGGTCGCGAATACTTCTTCATCGACGAAGCCGATTTCCGCGCCAAGATCGAGCATGGCGATTTCCTGGAGTGGGCGCAGGTGCACGGCCACCTCTACGGCACCTCGCGCAAGGCCATCGAAACCAGCCTCGCCAGCGGGCAGGATGTGGTGCTCGAGATCGATTGGCAAGGCGCCCTGCAGATCAAGACGCTGTTTCCGCATGCGGTGCTGATCTTCATCCTGCCGCCCAGCTGGGACGAACTCCAACAACGCCTGGCGCGCCGCGGTGAAGACAAACCCGAGGTCATCGCCATGCGAATGGCGAATGCACGATTGGAAGTCGATCAAGCCCGGCACTTCGACTTCGTTATAATCAATGCCCTCTTTGAGGCGGCGCTTTTCGACCTGAAAACCGTCGTTCATTCGCAGCGGCTGAAATACGCCGCCCAGCGAAGAGCCCGATCCGCCGTGTTCGTGGCACTCAATCTCGATTGACCAGCGTCAGGGAACCAGGCAAAGGCCTGGGCCAGGGCGCACCACGGACGCACACAGGAAGCACACATCATGGCTCGTATCACTGTCGAAGATTGCCTGGTCAAGATCCCCAACCGCTTCCAGCTGGTGCTCGCCGCCACCTACCGTGCGCGCATGCTGAGCCAGGGCCACGCGCCCAAGATCGAGTCGCGCAACAAGCCGGGTGTCACCGCGCTGCGCGAAATCGCCGCCGGCGAGGTGGGCATCGAGATGCTGCGCAAGGTACCGCTCTGAGGCACCGAGTGGCCTTGAGCATGCAACCTGAAGGGCGCCCTGGAGCGCCCTTTTTCATGCCCGACCGGGATGGAACCGGCCGCTGCGGCGGGCCCGGGCCGGCCTTTGCAGGCCCACGCGCCGAAGCGTCTTTGCCCGGTCTGCCGTCCGGCACCGCGGTAACGCGCTAAATTCCCACCCATGGGCATCCGGTCATTCGCCGCCGATCTGCTGCTGCCGAGCGCGCTGCAGGCCTTCACGCGCCCCTCGGCGGCCGATGCACGCACGCCACCCGCCACCTCGGAAGTCACTTCCTTTGCGGGCTTGAGCGAGAAGATCGCCTACCTCGGCAAGAGCGACCTGAAAAAGGTGCGCGAGGCCTACAAGTTTGCCGATCAGGCGCATCTGGGCCAGTTTCGCGCCAGCGGTGAGCCCTACATCACCCACCCGATCGCGGTGGCCGGCCTGGTGGCCGACTGGAAGCTCGATGCCCAGGCGGTGATGGCTGCGCTGATGCACGACGCGATGGAAGATTGCGGCATCACCAAGGCCGAGCTGATCGAGCGCTTCGGCGCGCCCACCGCCGAACTGGTGGACGGCCTCACCAAGCTCGACAAACTGCGTTTTTCCACCCGCGAAGAGTCGCAGGCCGAATCCTTCCGCAAGATGCTGCTGGCGATGACGCGCGACGTGCGCGTGATCCTCATCAAGCTTGCCGATCGCCTGCACAACATGCGCACGATGCAGGCGATGCAGCCGGCCAAGCGCCAGCGCATCGCCCGGGAAACGCTCGACATCTACGCGCCGATCGCCCATCGCCTGGGCCTGGACCGCACCTACCGCGAGCTGCAGGATCTGTGCTTCGAGCACATCTACCCCTGGCGCCATGCCGCCTTGAACAAGGCGCTGCAAAAATCACGCGGTTACCGCCGCGACATCGTCGAACGTGTGCGCGGCGAGGTGGAAAGCGCGCTGGCGGCCAACAAGGTCAAGGTGCGCATCGGCGGCCGCGAGAAAACGCTGCATTCGATCTACAGCAAGATGCGCGACAAACACGCCGGCTTTGCCGAGGTGAGCGATATCTTCGGCTTTCGCATCATCGTGGGCACGCTGTCGGAGTGTTATGTGGCGATGGGTGTGCTGCACCAGATCTACAAGCCGGTGTTCGCACGCTTCAAGGATTACATCGCGATCCCCAAGGCCAATGGCTACCAGTCGCTGCACACCACGCTGATCAGCCCGCTGGGCACACAGGTGGAGTTCCAGATCCGCACCGAAGCCATGCACGCCGTGGCCGAAACCGGCATCGCCGCGCACTGGATGTACAAAACCGATGCCAAGAGCGCTTCCGAGGCGCAGCGCCTGGGTGCGATGTGGCTGCAATCGCTGCTCGACATCCAGGATGAAACGCGCGACGCCGCCGAGTTCCTCGAGCACGTCAAGATCGATCTGGTGCCCGACGCGGTGTATGTGTTCACGCCCAAGAGCCAGATCCGTGCGCTGCCCAAGGGCGCCACGCCGGTCGACTTTGCCTATGCCATCCACTCCGATGTGGGCGATCGCACCGTGGCGGCCAAGATCAATGGCGAGCCGGTGCCGCTGCGCACCGAGCTGCAATCGGGCGATGTGGTGGAGGTGATCACCTCGCCCAACGCACGGCCCAATCCCGGCTGGCTCAACTTCGTGCGCACAGGGCGCGCGCGATCGAAGATCCGCCACTACCTCAAGAATCTCGAACAAGACGACTCGCGCGATCTCGGCGAGAAGATGCTCTCCCAGGCCCTGCGCGCCGAAGGGCTTGCATTGCCCAGCGTCGAGCCGGCACATGCCGATGCCGCGCTGTGGCAGCAACTGGCCCGCTGGGCGGGAAACCGCGGCCGCGCCGAATTGCTCACCGACATCGGACTGGGTCGCAAGGTAGCCACCATCGTTGCCAAACGCCTGGCGCAGATGATGGTGGAAAAGGGCCATACGCCAGACGCCGTGATGCTCAGCCTCGGCCGCTACAGCGCCGACGAAAACGTGCCCACCCAAGGCGTGGTGTTCCTCGATGGCAGCGAAGGCGCCTCGGTGCAAGTGGCGCTGTGCTGCCGGCCGATCCCGGGCGACGAGATCGTCGGCTACCTCGGCCGTGGCGAAGGCCTCACGGTACACACCGCCGAATGCGCCACCGGCCGGCGCCTGAAAGAGCGCGATGCCGAGCGCTGGATGGCGGTGAGCTGGGCCGAAGAAACCACCCGCGCGTTCGAAACCGTGATCGAAGTGATGGTGAGCAACGGCGTGGGCGTGCTGGCCCACATCGCCCAGGCGGTGAGCAGCGCCGATGCCGACATCACCCACATCGACATGGGCCCGGAGCGCGCCACCCACACCGCCGAGCTCAAGATGACGGTGGCCGTGCGCGATCGCCTGCATCTGGCCGACGTGCTGCGCGCGATCAAGCACGCGCCATCGGTGATGAGCGTGCATCGCGGCAAACCCTGAATTCCTCCCCCATTTCGTTCATTGCCCCCATGCGTGTTGCCCTGCTCCATCGACTCCTGCCTTGGCTCGTGCTCGCTCTGCCCTTGACGGCCGCAGCCCAGAGCGCGTTGCCCCTGGCCGGGAAAAACGTGCCCGGCCCGGTGGTCACCACCGACGAAGTGCGGGCCGAGCTGCTGGCGCATGCGCCCGAAGGCCTGGAGCCGGGCAAACCGGCGTGGCTGGGGCTGGCCATCACGCATGCGCCGCATTGGCACACTTACTGGAAGAACCCGGGCGATTCCGG
>JANMAS010000472.1:0-4196 GCA_031359975.1 Burkholderiales bacterium | reverse complement strand
CCGCCGGCCGCCTGAAACTGGTTCACATCCGCCGAGCCATTGGGATAGACACGCGACAGCAGCGGCACGGCGGCGGAGAGATCGGAGAAGTCGGTCCAGTCGATTAGGATGCCGGCCGAGCGCGCCACCGCCACCCAGTGGATCAGGTGGTTGGTGGAGCCGCCGGTGGCCAGCAGGGCCACCATGGCGTTGACGATGCAGTGCTCGTCGACCAGCCGCCCGATCGGTGTGAAGCGTTCGCCGGGCAGGATGGCGATCAGTGCGCCGACCGCTTCGCGGGTGAGCGCTTCGCGCAGCGCGTCATGCGGATGCACAAACGCCGCGCCAGGCACATGCAAGCCCATCGCCTCCAGCAGCATCTGGTTGCTGTTGGCGGTGCCGTAGAAGGTGCAGGTGCCGGGGCCGTGGTAAGCAGCCTGTTCGGCCTGCAGCAGCGTATCGCGCCCCACCAGCCCTTGCGCAAACTGCTCACGCACCTTCGATTTGTCGTTGTTCGACAGGCCGGTGCTCATCGGCCCCGCCGGCACGAACACACACGGCAGATGGCCAAAGTGCAAGGCGCCGATCAGCAGGCCGGGCACGATCTTGTCGCACACGCCCAGCAGCAAGGCGCCGTCGAACACATCATGCGACAGCGCCACCGCCGTGCTCATGGCAATCGTGTCGCGCGAAAAGAGCGACATCTCCATGCCCGGAAAGCCCTGCGTTACCCCATCGCACATGGCCGGCACGCCGCCGGCCACCTGCAGGGTCACGTTGCGTTTTCGGGCTTCCTCGCGCAGGATCGCCGGGAAGGTTTCGTAGGGCTGGTGGGCCGACAACATGTCGTTGTAGGCCGTCACCACGCCGATGTTGGGGGCGCGCTGGGCCACCACCTTGAAACGATCATCGCTGGGCATCGCGGCGAAGGCATGCGCAACGTTGGCACAACCCATGCGGTCGGTTCCACGGGGCAGCGCGACCATCTTGTCGAGCCGGTTCAGGTAGGCTGAGCGCAGCGGCGCGCTGCGCTCGCGAATGCGCTCGGTGACTTCGGCGATGGCTTGTTTCATCGTGGCTCTTTGTCCAGGTAGAAGGCTTTGTAACTCGCGTATCGATTGTGATGTAACCTGGTTACATCGTCAACCGCCGCAACCAGTTTTACGTCTTTGTAGAAGGCCCTGATCCGAACCTTCCATGCACGAGCTCCACGATCGCAACCCTACGCCCGCCGCGAACGCCGCGGCGGCGATCGGTGACGACTACGCGGCGATCGCGCTGCGCGATCCAGCACCCCTGCTCGAACGCACCCGCCGCGAATGGGGTGGCACCGATGATCTGTGGCTCTTCGGCTACGCATCGCTGATCTGGCGGCCGGACATCCCGCACGTCGAACAGCGCATCGCCCGGGTGCATGGCTGGCACCGCGCGCTGCGCATGCGCTCGCGTGTGAATCGCGGTTCGCCCGCCGAGCCCGGGCTGGTGTTCGCGCTGATGTCGGGCGGCTCCACACAGGGGGTGGTGTACCGCGTGCCACGCGACGCGGTGGATACCGAACTGTCGCGGCTGTGGGCGCGTGAAATGCCCACCGGTGTGTACGAGCCGCGCTGGCTGGACTGCCGCACCACCGGCGGCACGGTGCGGGGCCTGGCCTTCACGCTCAGCCGCCGCAGCCCGAGTTACACCGGCCCGGTGGCCGACGATCACATGATGCACATCCTGCGGCATGCCAATGGCCGCTACGGCAGCACGCTCGACTACGTGCTCGAAACAGCGCGAGCCTTGCGCGAGCGAGGCATGCCGGATCTCGAACTCGACCGCCTCGAAGCGATGGCACGGCGTCACGGCCTGGCAGGCATCCCGCGTGCCTGAGCCATCAAGGCAGCGGGATCGACGCGGAGGCCGCCGCGCCTCGCCGCGCAGCCTCGAGATCGGCAGGCGTATCGATATCGACCAGCACGCCGGGATCGTCCACCTCCACGCCGAACGACGGATAACGCGCCACCACGCGGCGCGCTCCCTCGTCGCCGGCCAGGCCGGCAAGATCCGAATACAGCTCCGGCGAAAACCCCACCGGGTGACCCCGCCGACCCCGATATTGCGCATACACGACCGGATGATCCATCAGGGCAGCGCCCACCGCGCGGATCGTCTCCGGCCGCACCATGGGCATGTCGCCCGGCAGCACCAGCCAGCCTGCGGCATCCGGCCGGGCGGTCACACCGGTGGCGATCGAATAGCCCATGCCCAGCGGCACATCACCAGCGGTGCCCACCTCGGGCAGCACAATCACATCGCGTGAGGCCACGATCTGCGAGATCAGCGGCGCCAGGCGCCGCGTGGTGACCACCGTGACCGGCAACATCGTCGCCAGTGCATTGCGCAGCGTGACACCAATCACCGACCGCTCGCCCAATGCCTGATCGAGCTTGTGCGTCGACAGCATCGGATCGGCCGCCGCGGTCGCGGCCAACGATTGAAAGCGGCTGCCCGCGCCAGCAGCGAGCACCACGATGGTGGGAAGATTTTTCATTGTTCGGCCTTCGCGCTCCACCCTTTCGGGCACTTCCCTGCTGGCCGGCCCGCACCGATCCTGAGTGCAAGCATCGGGCGCCATGGCCCCGATATGAAGTGGGACGTTCACCTAAGGCCAATTACCTAAGCAAAATGGCGGATGACAGACGCACGCATACAACGCATTGATCCCGGACGATCCGCCCATGCATACTGGCGCCATGCATCCCGACGTCGCCCCCCTGCGCAAGAGTTACGAGCTAGGTGAACTGGAGGAATCCGATGCCGCGCCCGATCCGCTGCGCCAGTTCGAAAGCTGGTTGCAGCAGGCGATCGACGCGCGCTTGCCCGAGCCCAACGCGATGACGCTGGCCACCGTGGGTGCCGATGGGCGGCCATCCACCCGCGTGGTGCTGATCAAGGGTGTCGATGCGCAGGGAATCGTCTGGTACACCAACTACGAAAGCCGCAAGGGAATCGAACTCGCCGGCCATCCGTTCGCGGCGCTGCAGTTCCACTGGGTGGAGATGGAGCGGGTGGTGCGCATCGAAGGCGTGGTGGAGCGCACCAGCACCGAAGAATCCGACGCCTATTTCGCCTCACGGCCGATCGATTCGCGCCTGGGTGCCTGGGCCTCGCCGCAAAGCCAGGTGATCACCTCGCGCGCCGTGCTGGTGGCCAATGCGGCAAAAATCGGCGCCCGCCACGGCCTGCACCCGCCTCGGCCGCCGCATTGGGGTGGTTTTCGCCTGAAGCCAGATACCTACGAGTTCTGGCAAGGCCGCAAGAGCCGGCTGCACGACCGGCTGCGCTACCGATGGGTCGACAACGTGTGGCTACGGGAACGGCTCGCCCCCTGAGCGCCGTTCGTCAGACTCAACCCCGCCAGCGCGGGCCTGTTCAGCGCGGTGCCAGCGAAAGCTCGACAATCGGCTTCCAATTGGTGTCGCCCTCGCCCGATGCCCGCACCTTGGGCGCGGCCTGAAACAGGCGTTCGCTGGGCAGCCCTTGCGCCACCAGCGCATCACGCACCGCGAGGCCCCGGCGCAGCGCGAGATCGCGTGCGCTGTCAACCGACACCACCTGGGCGTTGCGCAACAAGGCCTCCATCTCCGGCAGGGGAAGATCCTTGGGCCAACCAACGAGGTTGCGCGGCTTGTTCGGCAGCTTCGTATCCTGGTAGATCTCGCGCACGATGCGTTCGCGTTCGGCCATGGGCAAAGCGGGCGGCGCGCTGGCAATCATCGGCGCACTGGCGGCGCCGGCGGCACTGGCGGCGCTTGCCGCGGCTGTCGGCGCATCGCTCACCGGCTTGCCCGCGCGAAGCTGGGCCTTGCGCACCTCGGCCTGCACCATCGCATCAAGCGCCGCCTGCTGGATCGCCTCCCGCTCCGAAGCAGGATCAGCCGCACCGGCGACGGTCAATTGAAGATTGGGTCGCGCGACCAGCGCCTTGCCAACCCGCTCGATCGTCTCCACCGCACTCGGCGCCAGATAGGCCGTACCGGGCACAAATTCGACGGAGTTCGACTGCTCGCCGCCGCCTGTGAGCAGCGAAAACGGCGCGGTGACCGCCTTGACGAGCAGGTTCGTGATCACCTTCCATATCAGGCCACCGAAGCTGAACTGGGGATCGTTCAACGAGCCACTGATCGGCAGGTTGATGTCGATGACACCGTCCGCGTCTTTCAGCAACGCCACCG
>JANMAS010000410.1:0-1902 GCA_031359975.1 Burkholderiales bacterium | reverse complement strand
AGATCGAGGATTTCATTGATCAGCTCCAGCAGGTACCAGCCGGCCTGGAGGATCTGGTCGATGCTCTCCTTCTGGCTGGGTGTGGGCGGCGGTTTACCCGATTCGATCAACTGAGCGAAGCCGAGGATCGCATTGAGCGGTGAACGCAATTCATGGCTCATGCCCGACAGGAAATCCGATTTCGCCAGGTTGGCCTTTTCGGCCAGATGCCTGGCGCGTTCGAGTTCGGCGTTCATCTCCTGCCGCGCCGCTTCAGCCTGCTTGCGCGCGGTGTTGTCGGTACCGATGAGCAAGTAGCCGATGACGGCGTCCGCGGCATCGCGCAGGGCGGTGATCGATACCAACGCCGGAAAGCGGCTGCCATCCTTGCGGATGTAGGTCAGCTCGTAGATATCTTCGATGCCGCGCGAGGCTTTGAACACCAGGGCCTCGAAACCGGGGGCGATCGGCGTGGCGAGTTCGGCGCTGAGCGCGGCGGCACGCGCGATCACTTCGTGCGGATCGGAGATGTCGGCCGGGGTGACGCTGTTGATCACTTCGGCGGCGCTGTAGCCCAGCATGCGCTCGGCGCCGACGTTGAAGATCTGAATCACCCCGTTCGCGTCGGTGGCGATGCTGGAGAAATTGGCGCTGTTGAAAATCGCGTCCTGCAGCGCCGATGTCTTGAGCAGGCCTTCCTGGCGCCGCGTCTCGGCCGAGCCGCCCCCCTCGCCGGCAGGTTGGGCGAGGGAAAACACACTTTCTGCGCTGGGCATTGACCAATTCCCATGGAAGCGTACGACGAACCGGAATGGGAACTGCGCTTGCAGGGCCGCCGGCGGAAAATCGCGATCGTCGATCGCCACGGCCCTGGCGCCTCCTCGTAACACGAAACATCCTGACAGGCTTGCCAATCGCCGTCTGTGCGCCAGCGCACGGTGCGCGTCGAGCCGAAAAGCCTCTCGTTCGCATCTTGTTGGCAGGCCCACGCCCCGTCCACCGCAAAACGACGCTGTTATGTTCGACACCGCACGTCCGAACCGGCCTTGCCCTCCTATACTGAAAGAATTGGTGCATAGCCAAGCCGCGCCCGGATTTCTCGGAACCACGGCTCCGCCGTGGAATTCAGCAATGGCCAGTTCACCCGACCCGCGAGCCAATCATCTGCTTGCCGCCCTGCCCGCTGCCGACTGGCAGCGCTGGGAGCCGCAACTCGAGTGGGTCGAGCTGCCGTTGGGGCAGGTGTTGTACGAATCGGGCGGCACGCTGGCCCATGTGTACTTTCCCACCACGGCCATCGTGTCGCTGCTGTATGTGATGGAGAACGGCTCCTCGGCCGAGATCGCCGTGGTTGGCAACGAGGGCGTGGTGGGAATCTCGCTGTTCATGGGGGGCGAGTCAACGCCCAGTCGGGCCCTGGTTCAGAGTGCCGGCCACGGCTATCGCCTCACGTCCAAGGTGATCAAGGAAGAGTTCAATCGCGCACCGGTGCTCCATCTGCTGCTGCGCTACACCCAGGCCCTGATCACGCAGATGGCGCAGACGGCGGTGTGCAACCGGCACCATTCGCTGGACCAGCAGCTGTGCCGCTGGTTGCTGCTGAGCCTGGACCGACTGCAAAGCAACGATCTGGTGATGACCCAGGAGCTGATCGCCAACATGCTCGGCGTGCGCCGTGAAGGCGTGACCGAAGGCGCCCTCAAGCTGCAGAAGGACGGGCTGATCCGCTATGCCCGAGGCCGCATCACGGTGCTGGATCGCGATGGGCTGGAAAAGCGCACCTGCGAGTGTTATGCGGTGGTCAAGAAGGAATATGACCGGCTGCTGCCGGTCAAGATTGTGCAGTAGGCGCCGCGCCACTTGCCGTAGCCCGCGCCTGGACACCTGACTCGGACTCGCGCATGCAATTCAAGGATTACTACG
>JANMAS010000394.1:0-12021 GCA_031359975.1 Burkholderiales bacterium | reverse complement strand
GGGCTAGTCTCGTGTTACGCGAAGAAGTTCTTCAAGCGACGTGACACCGCTCATCACCAGCCGCTCGCCATCCGCGCGCATCGTGCGCAGGCCGCCAGCGGCGGCGGCTTTGGCGATAGCGCTCTCGGCGGCGCGGTTGTGGATCAGGGATTGCACGTGGTCGTCCACCGTCATCAGCTCGTAGATGCCGGTACGGCCGCGATAGCCGGTGTTGGTGCAGGCGGTGCAACCCACCGGGTGCCAGCGGCCCTCGTCGTCAGCGCGTTTGCAGGCGGTGCACAACACCCGCACCAGGCGCTGCGCCAGCACACCGAGCAGCGAAGACGACAGCAGGAAGGGCTCCACGCCCATGTCGGTGAGGCGCGTCACGGTGGACGGCGAATCGTTGGTGTGCACCGTGGCCAGCACCAGGTGGCCTGTGAGCGAGGCCTGGATGGCGATCTGCGCGGTTTCGAAATCGCGGATTTCGCCAATCATGATGACGTCCGGATCCTGGCGCAGGATGGCGCGCAGGGCCTTCGCGAAGGTGAGGTCGATCTTGGCGTTGACCTGCGTCTGTCCGATGCCGGGCAGCTCGTATTCCACCGGGTCTTCGACGGTGAGCACGTTGGTGGTGGCGGTTTCGAGGCGGCCGAGCGAGGCGTACAGCGTGGTCGTCTTGCCGGAGCCGGTGGGGCCGGTGACGAGCACGATGCCGTGCGGCTGCTGGATGAGGTGCGCGAAGCGTTCGAGCACCTCGCCGCTCATGCCCAGGCCTTCGAGCGTGAACTTCGATTCGCTCTTGTCGAGCAGGCGCAGCACCGCGCGTTCGCCGTGCGCCGAAGGCAATGTGGACACACGCACGTCGATCGCGCGGCCGCCGATGCGAAGCGAGATGCGGCCATCTTGCGGCAGGCGTTTTTCGGCGATGTCCAGCTCGGCCATGATCTTCAGGCGCGAGATCAGCGCGGCATGCAGGGCGCGGTTGGGCTGCACCACTTCGCGCAGCGTGCCATCCACGCGAAAGCGCACCGACGAGCTGCGCTCGTAGGGCTCGATGTGGATGTCGCTGGCGCCGTCTTTCGCGGCCTGGGTGAGCAGCGCGTTGAGCATGCGGATGATCGGTGCGTCGTCAGCGGCTTCGAGCAGATCCTCGACGGCCGGCAGCTCCTGCATCATGCGCGAGAGATCCACCGCGCTTTCCACCTCGCCCACCACCGACGCCGCACTGGCCTCGGCGCCGGCATACACGCTGGCGATGCGATCGGCCAAGCTGGCGGAGGGTTCGCGTTCGACGCGGTCCACCTCGAACAGCCGTGTGACTTCCGACAGCGCATCGCGCGATGGGGCGTCGCCCACCCACAGCACCATTTCGTCGGCATGCTGTTCGAGCAGCAGCAACTGAGCCTTGGCAAAGCCGTAGGGCAGGGGATGGCGTGCGCCCATGGCGGCGTCCTAAGGCTTGGGCACGGCTGCGGGCGCCGATGCCGGTGGGGCGGGTGTGGGCATCGACAACGACGGCCCCTCGGCGCCGCCGGGCACCACCGGCGCGGACGGGCTGCGCAGCGGCGGCAGCACCGGCGCTTCATTGACCGGCAGGATCACGCTCGGCTGCGGCTGGGCCTCCTTCTGCAGCGAGCGGATGGCTTCGTAGCGATCCATCGTGAGCTGGTCGGCCGAGGGCTGGTCGCGCAGCACCACGGGGCGCAGGAAGATCATCAGGTTCTTCTTCTTGCGGGTGCGCGATTCGTTGCGGAACAGGCCGCCCACCACCGGGATGTCACCCAGCAGCGGCACCTTGTTGATCGGGTTTTGATACTCATCGCGCAGCAGGCCGCCGAGCACCATGATGTTGCCGTCGTCCACCGTGACGAAGGTTTCGATCGAGCTCTTGTTGGTGGTGGGGCCGCTGCTGGATGTGCCCGGCGCCTGGTTCACCACGCTGGAATTTTCCTGGTAGATCTGCATGCGCACCGCATTGCCTTCACCCACCTGCGGCCGCACCTTCAGGGTGAGGCCGACATCCTGGCGTTCGATCGTCTGGAAGGGGTTGGTGGTGCCGGTGCCGGTGCTGGTGAACGAGCCGGTGATGAAGGGCACGTTCTGGCCGACGACGATCTTGGCTTCTTCGTTGTCGAGCGCGATCAGGTTGGGCGTGGAGAGCACGTTGGCGTCGGTGTTGGTCTGCAGGAAGTTGGCCAACGCGCCGAGCGTGTAGTAGGGGCCGAGGTTCTTGGCGATGGCGAAGTTCAGGCCATTGGCGATGGCGCTGCTGGCGCCGAGACTCACGACACCGGACGAGCCGTCGACCAGCGCGCCGGAGAGGTTGACGATGTTGTTCGAGCCCGAGCCGAAGTTGGTGCCCACGCCATAGACCAGATCGTCACCCTTCTTGCCGAACAGGTTTTGCCACTGGAAGCCGAACTGCGCCACCTTGTCGGCATCGATCTCGACGATCATCGATTCGATGAAGATCTGCGCGCGCCGTGTATCGAGGCGTTCGATCACCGCGCGGATCTGGCGGTACAGCGGCTCCGGCGCGCTGATGATGAGCGAATTGGTGGAAGGATCGGCCTGGATCATGCCGCCGGTGGACGGCCGTGGCGACGCCGACACCGGCGAGGCCGCGGCGCTCGATCCTGTCGCGCCGCTGCCGCTGGTGGATGTGCCGCTGCTCGATCCCTGCTGGCTGCCAGCCAGCGTATTGCCCGACAGTGCCGACGATGAGGCCCCTGTGAACGAACTGCCGCTGCTGCCGGAGCCGCCGCTACCGCCCGCGCCGCCGCTGATGGCGGCGCGCAGCACTTCGGCGATCTTCAACGCGTCGGCGTTCTTGAGATAGACGACCCAGATGCTGCCGGCCGGGCCGCCGCCCGGAATAGGCCGATCGAGCTTGTCGACCGCGGCCCGAACGTTGGCCATGCGCGCCGCATTGGCCGTGCGCACGATGAGCGAATTGCTGCGTGAATCCACTTGCACCGTGGATCCGCCGCCGGCCTGCACCGGCACGCCGGGCACGGCTTGACCGCCACCGCCGCCGGCATCGCTCAGCCGCTGCACCAGCGGGGCGATGTCGGCCGCCACGGCGTGCTGCAAAGTGAAGACTTCGATCTCGCTGGCGGCCGGCTGGTCGAGCGCGACGATGATGCGGGCCAGGCGCTGCAGGTTGTCGGCGTAGTCGGTGATGATCAGCGAATTGGTGCTGGGCGCCGCGTTGATCGTGTTGTTGGCACCGATCAGCGGCCGCAGCACCGCCACCAGGTTGTTCGGGCTTTCATGGTTGAGCTTGAAGATCTGCGTGATCACCTGGTCACCCCGCGTGGTGACCGGGCCCACATTGACGATGCCCGTCTGCAGCTTGGCATCGCTCTCGGGCACCACCTTCAGCAGGCCGCCGTTCTCGACCACGGTGAAGCCCATGCCGCGCAGCGCGGCAAGAAAGGTGCGGTAGGCCTCCTGCGGCGCCACGGCGCGCTCGGTGGTGATGGTGATCGTGCCCTTGACGCGTGGATCGACAATCATCTGCCTGTTCAGCATGGCGCCGATGGCTCGGCTGACGGATTCGATTTCGGTGTTGACGAAGTTCAGCGTGACCGGCGCGCCGGCCCGCAGCGACGCGCTGCCGTCGGCAGGTGCGGCGGGTTCGTTCTGCGCCGACGCGGATGTCACCAGCCCCGCAAGGGCGACGCACATCCAGGCACGGCGTGCCGAGATCGGGAAGGGCGCTCGGGCGAGCGGTCGGGCCATGTTCATGTTCATCCGATCGAGATGACGGAGATCGCACCGCTGCGACGACCGATGATGTTCAGCAAGTTGTTCAAGGGGGCCTCCTGGCCGGGCGCGGCATGCGCTTCGCCACGGAAACGCAGGCCTGTGGGTGTGCCCTGGCCGGTGCCCGAGATCTGCAGCACGCCTTCGAGCGTGCTGATCGTGAGGGCGATGGCCTCGCCGGGCTGCGCCCGACCGGACAAGTCGATGCGGTAACTGCCCAGGCGATCCAGCGTGGAGATGCGCGACGACGCGTTCATGAAATCGATCTGCGCCTGGCCGTCCAGCTGCCAGCGGCCCTGCACGCGATGCAGGCTCATGCCGGGGCTGGAAAACTGGATCAATCCCCCCGGTTGCAGCGTGTTCCAGGGCGTGCCCAGGCCGGCGAGCCAACCTGCCGGCCATTGCGCCATGGCGGTTGACGAGCCTTCCGCCACCAACGCCATGCGCACCTGGTTCCAGCCGGGCACCACGGTCCATTGCATCGGCTGCGGCAGGCAGCACGCATGCACCAGCGTGAGATTCAGGCCGGCGATGCCGGGTCGGATGGTCCATTCGAGGCGCGAAGGCAAGGCCAGCGATTCGCGGCTGTCACCCCCGGCGCTGAGCACCGGCAAGGCGCTGCCATCCCATACCGTGCCTTGCGCATCGGCCAGCATCACCCGTCCGTCGGTGGCGGTGGCCACCGCATCGGTCGCCCAGCTGGCCGGCGCAAAGCGCACCAACGCCACGGCCACGCCGAGCAGGATGCCGGCGATCGACCAGGCCCGTGCGATGCGGGCCGGTATCGCCGCCACCAATTCGCCCATGTAGCGGCTGGCCGGCCCGAAGCGGCTCAGCGCTTCAAAGCGGCTTGCCGCCGCCGCGGCGCCCGGGCCTGCGCGCGTGCGCCGCTTCATGGATTGGCTCCGGTCATCACCGCGATCGAACCGGACAACCCGTCCGGCCCCCGCAGCACCTGGGCATCGACCGGCCGCGCCCTGGCGGCGCTGCGCGCTTCGGCCAACCAGGCCCGCAGCTCATCCGGCTGCAGCTTGGAGAAATTCAGCGTCCAGCGATCGCCTTGCTGAGCCAGCTTGGCCCGATCACCCAGGCGCAGGCTGGAGGCGTTGAGCGCCTGCGCCGCCTGCGCCGCGGCGATCGGCGGCAGGGCGCGCAATTCCTTGCTTTCGGTGGCCAGTTTCTGCATCTGCAGCAGCTGCATCTGCAGCGCCTGTCGATCGGCCGACGCGGTGCGCGCGGTGCGCAGCGCCGGCCCGAGCAGCACCCACCACAGCAGCAGCACGCTCACCGCCAGAGCCGCCAGCGTGAGCCCCTGGCGCTCGCGCTCGGCGCGGGTGCGCCACCAGTCGGCCATTGGTTTCAACGGCGAGCCCTTGGCGCTCGCGGCACGCTGCGTGCCGCGCAGATCACCCTTGGGGCGGCCCGATGTGCTCACTGGACGCCCCCCCGGCTGTTCAGGGCCATAGGCACGCCACAGCGCAGGGTTGAAACGGGATGCCTCATGACGGCCTCCCTGCCGCGGCGACCAACGCGGCGCGCGACAGCGTCAATCGGCCAGGCGTGACTTCCACACCGATGCCGGCGGCCTTGAGCTGCGTGGTGAAGCGCTCGATCTCCTGGGGCGTCCAGCCGTTGGCCGACACGCTCAGGCGGCCGGCCTCGAATTTCAGCGTTTCCGCCGGCCCGCGGGTGGATGGCCAGGCGCTTTCGGCCGCATACAGCAGCGGTTCCAGATCGGATTCGCCGGGCCGGCCGGCGGCGGCTCGGAGGAGGTCGACTTCCTTGGCCATCTGGATCGGCGCGTTCTGGATGGCGCGCACCTGCGGAAAGGTATCGCGCAGCACTTGGGTGACGGCGGCCGATTGCTGGCTGATGATGTGGCGCTGCTGCCAGGCCCAGACGTTCAAGCCGATCAGGTGCGCCGCCACCGCGGCGAGCAGGCCGTAGCGCACCGGCGCCCAATCCGGCCCAAGAAACTTGACCCAGCCGGTGCGCAACGCGCGCGTACCGCGTTGGCGCGGTGCCAGGTCGAACTGGCGCAGGTTCCAGTCGCCTTGCGCGGCGCCGAGCAGCCAGTCGCTGTCGAAGATCACATGCACCTGGCCGCCGATGAGCCGCTCGGCGGCGTCGGCTGCGGCCGGGGCGGCCGTCCAGGCCACGGGGGCATCGGCGCGGCGCGGCGGCAACAGGAATGCGGCGGCCTGCATCGGCAGACAAACGACGCCGGCTTCATCGCTGAAGCTCACGCGCAAGGTGTCGGTGGGCGCCGAGGTCTGGGCGTCGATCACCGCACTGGCATGCGCAGTGGCCGGGCCGGGTGCCAGCGCGGGTGCCACCCGGTCGACATACACGCCGGCACCTTCCATGGCGCCGATGTGCATCGCCAGCCAGGGCCGGCTCAATACTGCCACCCAGCCTTCGCCACCGGGTTTGGCGCCGGGGGCGAGCGCAAAGTGCACATCGCCGTCGTCTTCGAGCAGGGATTCTTCGAGCACGCCGGCCAGCGCCGCGCGCAGGCGTGCCGCCGGGGCCTTGGGGATATCGATGCGGCGCCAGCTCACATCGCCTTCGTCGACCAGCAACACCGTGTCGCGCGCCTTGGGCAGCAAAGCGGGTGCGCAACGCCCGGACGAGCTGACGACGCGGCCGTCCGGGCTGAGCACGAAGTTGTACTCGGCGGCGGGCCGCAATGCGGCAGCCTCGGCGGAGCGTGCCGAGAGGCGGGGGCGGGGCGGAATCTGGACGATCAGCGTGGACATGCGTGTGTTCCGTGCGGGCGTTTCGCCACGCAAGGCCGGCTATTTTGACCTGAGCCTTGTGATACGCCGCAAATCGGCCTGCCGGGGGTGTCGGTGCGGCCCGTCATGGCGTGCTCTCGGGCCGTACGCGTTCGCGTCGGATGATGGTGACTTCGGTGCCTTCGCGGCGCACGAGCGAACGTTGTTCGACGGTGGTTTCCTCGTAGCGCAACTGGCCGCGCACCTCGAAGTAGATCGAATTCACGCCCGCGTGCTTGGCATCGATCGTCGCGCCGCCCGGTATCTGCGCCAAGGCCATCAGCGGACTTTCGAAACCGTTGCTCAGGGCGCGTCGCGCCTGGATGATCCGCTCGGCAGAGGAACGGTCGATACCACCGAGAACCGCCATCAGTACTTCCGGGCCGGCGGTGTTGAGATTCACCGTCGTGCGCCCGGGCAGGATCTCGACAAACGGCGCCAGCCGCCGCACCACGTCGGGATCGATGCCCAGCCACACCAGTTCGTCCACGGTGGTGGGCATGATCGGTGAGTCCAGCTTGTCTTCTTCCGTATCGTTCGACGTCATGTTGCCCGGCGGCACACCGCCTTCGCCGCGGCGCGCGGCGGCGCGCAGCAGCGGAATTGCGATTCGCGGCGCGATATCCACTGGCAGGCCGATCACTTCGCACAGGCGTTTGAGGATCTCGATTTCCTTAACCATGCCCTCGGCATCGACCTCCGTATACAGATTGCTGAGGTTGTAGCGCGATTGCGCATCAATGATCTGGCCAACGAGGAAGGCGTCGATGCCACCGGCACTGTCGTCGCCCGTGCCGAGAAAGGTGGACATGCGCGTCTTGCCCAGGGGCGTGGCCCAGGGTTCGCCGAGATGGTCCACCTTGGCGCTGGAGCCAGAAAGGCCGCGTCCATCCTCGCGCAGGAGCAGGCGCGCCCAATCGAGCGCACCGGTGAGCAACCAAGAGGCTTGTGTGCGTGCGCGTTCGGCCGATTCCACCTGGATGGCCCGCCATTGCTGCCACACCATGCCGGAGGCCAGCGTGGCCACCAGGGTGAGGATCACCATGGCCAGCAGGAGGGCGGCGCCTCGCTGGCCCGCGCGCGGATGCTTCCGCACGTCGCTCATTCGAGCACCTGCGGCACGGTGAGCATCACGTCGCGGGTGAAGGTGCCGGTGGCGGTGGTCACCACCACGCGCACGCCGTTGGGCAGCAGGGTGCGGGTTTGAGCGGGCTGGGGCGACGTGGGATTCTGGGGCGACACCACCACCACATCGGCGCTGCTCTGCGCGTTGGACCACGCGTTGCCGCGAAAGAAGTAGACCTGCCAGCCCTGCACACCCTCGAGCGTGGCCAGCTGCTCGCGTTCGCTGCCGTTGAGCTGCTGGCTGCGTATCCACCACTCCGACAAGGCGCTGGCCTTGGTGACCGCGGGCGCCGCCCAGCGCAGCAGGCGGCCGTCGTGCACCGACCACGCCACCAGTTGCACACCGGTGTCGGCGCTGCGGGTCAGCCGCAGGGTGGCGCCATCGAAGGCGATCGCGGGCACGTCGCCGGTGTCGCGCACCACCCGCAGATCCAGCTCCCACTGGGCCATGACATTGGTCAGGCGCAAGGCGCGCTGCAGCTCCGCCTCCCCTGAATCACGCGCCCGCACCACGCCGTCGATGCCGCGCCAGGCCATGCCGGCCAGCACCGCCATCACGAACAGCGCCACCAGCACCTCGACCAGGGTAAAGCCACGGCAGGGAGACTGTTTGTCGACAGGCATGCTCAGTACCGCGGCAGGATGGTCGACACACTCAACACCGGCTCGCCGGCATCATTGGCCACAGCGGCTTCCACACGACGGAAATTCGGGTTCGGCGTGGCGCGCACGCGCAATTCGCCGCGGTAGGTGCGGCCGAGCTGCTCGCACTCGAACGGCGCTTCGCCGATGTCGGGAAACTGCTTGGTCAGCTTGAGGTTGACCAGCCGGTTGTCGGCACACCATTGCGCGGCGTTCACTTCGGTGTAGCGCCGGGCGTTGTCGAGCAAGGCGCTGGCGGCACGCGAGCCGGCGGCCAGTGCCACGGCGACGATCGCCACCGCCACCAGCACCTCCACCAAGGTGAATCCGTTCAGGCGCCGACAAGACATCATGGCGTCGCGTCGCCCTCGAGGATGCGCTCGAAAGGCTTGAGCCCATCGGTGCCGATGCGAATGCGCTTGTCGCCCAGGCGCAGGATCACGGTCTGCTCGCCGATGATCGGCTCCGGCCCCAATTTGACAAACGACGATCCGGCCACTTCGGCGGAGGTTTCGTCGCCGATCCAGTGATCGCTCATGGTGGTGCCGGGCGGCAGGCCGGTGAATCGGAAGGCGGCCTTGCCTTCTTTCGTCACGGGTTGCCAGCGGATCTCGGCGTCCGCCGCACGGGCCACACCGCGCGCGCCTTCGAACAGGGCGACGAGGCGGGCGGCTTCTTCTTCGAGTCTGGACTCGGCCGGGTCGCGCAGCGCGAGCGACATCAGGCCCGCACCGATGGCGATGATCGCCACCACCACCAGCAACTCCAGCAGCGTGAACCCGCGCTGGACGATGTTCATCTCACTGCCACGAACCGATATCGGCGTCCTTGCCTTCGCCGCCGGGTTGCCCATCGGCACCGTAGCTGAAGACGTCGATCTCGCCCTGCACGCCCGGGTTGGCATATTGGTACGGTTTGCCCCACGGATCATTGGGCAGCTTGTCGACATAGAGCTTCCAGTTGCCTGGCAACGGGCCCGCGGTGGGTTTGCGCACCAGCGCTTCCAGGCCCTGCTCGGCGGTGGGGTAGCGCTGGTTGTCGAGCCGGTAGATCTTGAGCGACTGCATCAGGTTGTTGACGTCGGTGCGTGCCGCCGTCACGCGCGCATCGTCGGCACGATCGAGCAGGTTGGGCACGATCAGCGCCGCCAGCACGCCGATGATCACCAGCACCACGAGCAGTTCGATCAGGGTGAAGCCACGCAGGCGGCGGGTGTTGTGCGGCTGGCCTGGCGTGGGCAGCCGAAGATGAGGTGAGCGCAGGTGCATGGTCGTTATCGGCGCGGGAGGCCGCGGTTAATGCTATGGGCCAGCCAAGGTGGCGAAAGGTTCGCACCAAACGGCCCGGGACGATCGAAACGGATGGGCGACAGTTACCAGTCAATTGGCAGGCTGCTTCACAGGCAGACATGCGCAGTCGGGTCCGGCTGAATGATAATCGTCGCATGTTGCTGCGCATGTCCGCATTGTTCGTTTGGGCCCTGGCCGCCGCGAGTGCCGCGTTCTGGGGCATCCGCGCCTTTTCGGCTGGCAAGCCGGTACCGGCCAACGCCACGATGGCTGCCGTCGAAGCCATCCCCAACGGCGGGCCGCTCAACAAGGTGCTTGGTGCGACGCTCGTGGCCCGTGCGGCGGAGCCGGTCGATGAAGACCCGCGGTTCAAACTGCTGGGCGTGGTGGCCCCGAAACTGCGCGACACCCGCGGTGGTGTGGCGCTGATCTCCGTCAACGATCAGCCGGCGCGCCCTTTCCGGGTGGGTGCCACGATCGACGGCGATTCGGTGCTGTTGGCCGTGGCCAGGCGCAGCGCCGAGATTGGCCCGGTGGGTGGGCCGGCCGAAGTGCAACTCGATCTGCCGGATCCCGACAACGCACCCCGCCCCGCGTTCCAGGCTCCCAACGGATCAACACGCCCGATGTCGCCGGGCACGGCGCTGCAGCCGCCCGCGCAACCTCCAGCCGGTCACATCCTGCCGGTGCGGCCGCCCCTTCAGGCGCCCAGCGCCATGCAGAACGGTCAGACGCCGGACAGCGTCTCCGAAGACGAAGACGAGTGATTTAGGCGAACAGCTGCCGGTAGGCGTCGCGCAACAGGTTTTTCTGCACCTTGCCCATCGCGTTGCGGGGCAGTTCGTCCACCACGATCAATCGCTTCGGCACCTTGAAGCCGGCGATCTGCGATTTGAGCCGGGCCAGCATGGCGCTTGAATCGGGCACAGCGCCCTGCGTCGCGACCACCAGCGCCACCACCGCCTCGCCGAAGTCGGCATGCGCAACGCCGATGACCGCGGATTCGGCCACACCGGGCATCTCGTTGAGCAGGCTTTCGAGTTCGGCCGGGTACACATTGAAGCCGCCGGTGATGATCAGATCCTTGCTGCGCCCGATCAAGGTGACATAGCCGTCGGCGTCGAGCAGGCCCACGTCGCCCGTCTTGAACCACGGGGCGCCGCCGAGCGGGTCGGGCGGCAGCTCCTGAGCGGTTTTCTCCGGCATGCGCCAGTAGCCGCCAAACACGCTGGGCCCACGCACCTCCACCTGGCCGATCGTGCCGCCGGCGCACCGTGCACCGGCGTCGTCGACGATGCGCAGTTCCACCCCCGGCAGCGGCTTGCCCACCGTGCCGCCTCGGCGTGGGCCGTCGGCGGGGTCGCACGGGTTGGAGGTGAGCATCACCGTTTCGCTCATGCCGTAGCGCTCCAGGATGGTGTGGCCGGTGCGCGAGCGCCACAGCTCGAAGGTGTCGATCAGCATCGGTGCCGAGCCCGAAATGAACAGCCGCATGCGGCGACACACAGGCTCGTCCAGACCCGGCTCGGCGAGCATGCGCCCGTACAGCGTGGGCACGCCCATGAAGACGGTGGCATCCGGGAGCCGCCTGGTTACCGTTGCGGCATCGAAGCGGTTGAACCAGATCATGCGGCTGCCGTTGAGCAAGGCACCGTGCGAAGCCACGAACAGCCCATGCACATGGAAGATCGGCAGCGCGTGGATCAGCACATCATCCGGCTGCCAGCGCCAGTAGTCTTTGAGCGCGCGGGCGTTCGACAGCAGGTTGTGGTGCGACAGCATCGCGCCCTTGCTGCGCCCGGTGGTGCCGCTGGTGTAGAGGATCGCTGCCAGATCGGCGGGGAGGCGCTGGCGGCTTGTGTGCCGATCCGGCATCCAGGCGGCACGTTCGAGCAAGCTGCCGCTGCGGTCGGCGTCGAGGGTGAACACATGCCGTGTGCCGGCGACAAACGCCAGCTTCGACACCCAGCCAAAATCGCGCCCGGCGCACACCACCACCGCCGGCTCCGCATCCTGGATGAAATAGCCCATCTCGCCGAGCCGGTAGGCGCTGTTCAGCGGCAGGTAGACCAGGCCCGCCCGCAGCACCGCCAGGTACAGCATCAGCGCCTCGACCGATTTGTCGGTCTGCACCGCGACGCGCGAACCCTCCGGCAAGGCCAGCGATTCGAGCAGGTTGGCGATCATCGCGCTGCCGCGATCGAGATCGCGCCAGGTGTAGAACAGGGGTTCGGGCGTGTCGGCCGTCTCGATCGCCAGGGTATCGAGATCGGCCGGAAACGCGGCTCGTAGCGCGTCGAACAGGTTCGCTGTCATGGGTGTGTGGCTGGGTGTAAGGCGGTGTGCGCGGCCACCGAAACCCGAGCATGATCGACCACGATCCGGCTGCCGCGGATGGCGGCCACCGTGGTGTACAAGCGGGGCCATGGCCCGCCAGA
>JANMAS010000365.1:0-2831 GCA_031359975.1 Burkholderiales bacterium | reverse complement strand
GGCGATCAGTTCGTCGGCACGCTTCATGCCCGTCTCCTCACACTCCGTCAAGGCTGCGGAGATTAGTTCGGTTTTGTGCACAGCACAAGAATTTTAAAATGGGGTCAGAGTCAATTAATTCGACATAGATCAGCTGACTACTTTAAATAGGGACATAGTCAATTCACTGGATGCTGACATCCAGATTGACAATCCACCGCCTCACTCTGCAAGAGACGCACCAGCGCGTGCGGGACGCCCTCGCGGCCTGACGACCAACTGCCGCTCCATCAATCGGGAAAGTTTGGCGACAAACGCAGCGTTGCCCAGTACTTTGGCTTGCAGCGTGGCTTGTGTGATCGTCTTGACTTCGGCGTCAGCCATGCCTTGTGCGAGCAGCTCGCGGTACGCGGCTTCTCGCTCAAACGGTGTATTGCCCAGCGCCCAAAACACTGAGTGATCGCTCACTATCTGGTCTGGCTCTATTCCACCGTGATGCCTGGCGCTCGACCACTCGAAGTTGAAGGGATCAGCGACGATCCCGGCCCGTACCGGATTGAGTTCGATATAACGTTGACAAGCCAGAAAGTAGCGCTCGGTTTCGATCACGGTGGCGCGGAATCGCCCCTCCCACAGCGTACCCGTGCGCTCATGCCGACGGTTGAACCAGCCCACATAGCGGCGCCCCAGCGACTGCATCATCCGGCTCAAATCGTCGGACTCGCGCGGTGTCACCAAGAGGTGCATGTGGTTGTCCATCAGCACATAGGCGTGCACCTTGATGTCGCGTTCCAGGGCACGCTCGCGCAGTTCATCGAGAAACTGGCGGCGGTCGCGATCGTCGAGCACGATGGCCTGCCGGTTGTTGCCGCGCTGGATGACGTGGTGCGGATAACCCGGCGCCACAAGCCTGGGTTGGCGAGCCATGAGACGCCTCCTGAATCGACCCGATCAATTGACTCTGACCCCATTTTCGCAGATCAAGCGGAGCAGGCCGCGAGGGCTTGAATGACCAGCGCGTCGTCCACAGGCCGAACGATGGCCTGGCCGATCGACGAGATCAGCACGAAGCGGATCTCGCCGGCCTGCGCTTTTTTGTCGACCCGCATCAGCGCCAGGTAGCGATCCATTCCGAGGGCCGGCGCGATCACCGGCAGCCCTGCACGGTGGCATATGCCGCGCATTCGGTGCACAAACGCCTCGGGCACCAGGCCCACCCGATGCGACAACTCGGCCGCGATCACCATGCCGCAGCCGATGGCCTCGCCGTGCAGCCACTCACCGTAGCCCAGACCCGCCTCGATCGCGTGGCCGAAGGTGTGGCCAAAATTGAGGATCGCGCGCAGGCCAGACTCCCGCTCATCCTGGCTCACCACCCATGCCTTGATCTCGCAGGCGCGCCGCACGGCGTGAGCGAGTGCGTCCGGCTGCCGATCCAGCAGCCGGTCGAGATGGGCCTCGATCCAGTCGAGGAACGCCGCGTCGGCGATGGGCCCGTACTTGATGACTTCGGCGAGCCCGGCCGACAGCTCACGTTGAGGCAAGGTGGCCAGGGATTCCAGATCGCACACCACCCGCGCCGGCTGATAGAACGCGCCGATCATGTTCTTGCCGGCGGGATGATTGATCGCGGTCTTGCCGCCCACCGATGAATCGACCTGCGCCAACAAGGTGGTGGGCACCTGCACGTAAGGCACGCCCCGCATGTAACACGCCGCCGCGAAACCGGTCATGTCGCCCACCACGCCGCCGCCCAACGCGAACAGCGTCGTCTTGCGATCGCTGCCATCGGCCAGCAGGCGATCGAAGATGAGATTCAGGGTGGCCCAGCCCTTGTGGGCCTCGCCGTCGGGCAGTTGAAGGATGGACACCTCGGCGTAGTTCGCCGCCAGTACCTTGGCAAGCCGGCTCGCGTAGAGCGGCGCCACCGTGGTGTTCGAGACGATCAAGGCCACATGCGCCGGCGGCAGGCCGCGCCAGGCGGCGGGCTCGTCCAGCAGGTTGCGGCCGATCAGGATGTCGTAACTTCGATCACCCAGAGCAATGGGCACGCGGTGGAACGGGCAGCCGTCGATTTCCATGCCCGGCAGTGTAGTGCGCCGCTGTTTCACGACCCCGGCCCACGCCGCCTTTCAGCCTGAGCCGGCTTCACCAGGTTGTTCGCTTCGAAACGGATCGACCACACCGGCCATCTCCAGCTGCATCAGCACCCGGCTGGCCAGGCCCGGCACGCTGCCGCGGCCCGCATCGATCACATGGTGCGCGGTATCGCGGTACAGCGGATCACGGTCGCGAAAGAGGTCGCGCAGGCGCCGTAGCGGGTCGGCCACTTGCAGCAACGGGCGGCGGGTGTCGTGCCGCAGCCGGCGCCAAAGTTCTTCCACCGTCGAGCGAAGGTAGACCACGGTGGCGTGCTGTCGAAGTTGCTCCCGATTGGCGGGCCGCGTGACGACACCGCCGCCGGTGGCGATGACAACCCTGGACTGCGCACAAAGCGTCGCGATCACCTGCTCTTCGATCTCGCGAAAACGGCCCTCGCCGTGCGCGTCGAAAAACTCGCGGATCGGCATACCGATCTCCCGAATGACCTCGCTATCCGCATCCACAAATCGCCAGCCCAGCTGCTTGGCCAGTTGGCGCCCGACCGTGCTCTTGCCACACCCTGGCATGCCGATCAGCGCGATCGGCATGCCGGGGGGCTGAGGCGTCAGTTCGGGTTCGTGCAAAGCAGGACGGTACCTGCTCCCGGCACCGCGAAAGGCAACGGGTCGCCCGGCAGCACACCGTAGGGGCCGAATTGGAATGCGGGCGTCTCATTCGCGTCATCGACGTCGCCCGCGAGCACCGCCAGC
>JANMAS010000354.1:0-2606 GCA_031359975.1 Burkholderiales bacterium | reverse complement strand
CACGTGATGAAGGTTTTCGAGGCTTACCTCCCCACCATCGCAGGGGGTGACGGCATCGGGCTGATCGATGTGAAGTACGAGCACCTGGCGCTGCTGGCCGACCCCTGGCAGCACCCTTTTGCCACGCCACCGATCATTCGTTTCATCAAGAAAAACCGCTGCCGCATGATCCATTTGCGGCGCCACCATTTCCACTCGGTGGTGTCGAATCTGATCGCCAACCAGACCGGCCGCTATCACCACTGGGTGAAGGATGGCGACAAAACGTCGGAGGTTGCGCAGGTGACCTTGCCGCGCCAGGCCGTGCTCAATTCCATGAAAAGCCGCAAGCGCGTGTCCGACATGATCGACAGCACGATCCCCGACACGCAAAAGCTCACGCTCGACTATGAAAGCGTGTTCGATGCCGATGGCAATTTCCTGCCGCTGACCGTCGAACAGGTGGCTACCTTCCTCGGCGTGGCCGATCGTTTCGATCGCATTCCGGCCCTGAAGAAGGTGATCGACAAACCGCTGTCGGAGGCGATTGCCAATTTTGCCGAAATCGCTGACCTGGAGACCTTGACGCTGTAGGGCCGCCAGGTGCCCACCTTCATCGTCGGCTATCCGCGCTCGGGCACCACGCTGGCGCAGCGCCTGGTCAGCGAGGGCTTCGGCCTGCCGACGCTGCCCGAGACGCATTTTTTCGAGGCTCTGTCCGAGACCGGCTCGCTACGTCGATCTGCTGGCATCGCCCCTGGTAGGCCCCCGCGCCCTGTTCATGCGCATCGTCGAGGAGCAACTGGGCAGCGCCGTTGTTGCCGCCGGGTTGAACTGGGTGGAAAAAACCCCCGGCCACGCGCTGCAGATGGATTCGATCGGCTGGATGTTTCCTCGCGCTCGATTCATCTACATGCTGCGCGATCCGCTGATGGCGTTTGCATCACGGCGCGAGTTGACACAACCCGGCGCCGGCTGGGGCGAAGCCTGGCGGCCGATCGAGCTGATGTGCGCCGATTGGCTGCGCCATCTCGCCGCCGCCGAGGCATTTGAGGCCGCCCAACCCGGCCGCGTCTTGTTCGTCAAGCTCGAGGAGCTGAGCAGCGATGCGCCTGCCACGCTGCGCCGCATTGGCCACTTTCTCGGCCACACGCCGGTCGAGGATGTGGTGTCGCTGAAGCCCGAGCGTGTGCTGCGCGAATTCGAATCCTGGAAGATGAACGCGCTGCTGCCCGAGTCGTCGGCCATTGCCGCTCGGCAGGGCAAGCCAGGCCTGGATGCCTACGACACCTGGCGAACGCACACGCTGTTGGCCGACGCGCTCGCGCCACATGGCTATGCGGCAGACTCCGGCCCGCCGCCCGAGATGGACGCGCTGCATCGCAAGCTGGTCGCGTCGATCGATCTGCTCATCGCCGGGCGATAGCGCCCGACGCGCCGGCTCGTTCGCGGGCAGGTTCTAAGCCAGCCGATCCACTTGCAGGAAGCTGCTCCTGGTGGCTTGCAGCAGGGTGTTGTCCACCTTGTGTTCGATCATCGAGTAGATCCTGTCGCCGGCTTGCAGTTCGACCGACGCACTGTGCAGCACCTGCCAGGCATCGCCGTTCGAGCCGCGATCACGTGCCGCGTTCATGGCCACCACCTTCAGGGTGCCCGCGGGTATGGAGATGCCCTCACGGATCAGAGGATTGAGCAGCGTGACCCGCACGGTATCGGCCTCGATGACCTTGGCTTGCAGGATCAGCGCATTCACGGCTCTGGCGGTGATGGCGTTGTCCACGATATTGGCGTGCGAAGCCATGGCGACATCGCCAACACCCACCACACCCGCTGGCGAGACGATCACCTCGGTGGTGACCACCTGCCCGAACGGCACCTTGATCGAGCCCCACTCGCCTTGGTATCGAGCCATCCTGGGCGGATCGGAGCCGGGGATGACCAGGAAGCCCTGCCGATCGTGGTCGGTCGTGGGAAGGTCCGGCTGCCCCGCACGCTGCCGGCGCAACCCGATTTTGCGCAGATCGATATCCGTGCCTTTGGTGGCATCCCAATCGCACGAGAAGACCAGCTCGTAAAGGCCGGTCGTGCTGATCAGCACCTTGCCGCCGGGCTGCAGCGTGAAGTCGCTGCCGTTCTGGAAGTCGACTTGATCCCACGGCACGATCGCGAGCTGGCCAGCGGGCGTTGCAAAGTCCGACGCGAGCCGGTACCTCGCACGGGACGACATCCGTATCGGCTCCGAGGCCGCCGTGCCGGGCACGCCCAGCATGGCGGCGGCCAGGGCCACGGTGCCGGCACCCAGCAGGCCGCGGCGATGAAACCTTTGAGGTTCGGAAGGAGGGGTAAGGCTCATCGATGCACCTTTCATCAAAGTTGTCCGGCGAGATCGCGCCTCGCACCTTATGGAAACCTTGACGACCGGACATCAACAGAATGTAGTGAATGGCATTTGGCGACGCCCGGCCCGCGCCTTCGCCTGAGTGCCGGGCAACTGCGGCAGCCGTTGATCAACGCGCCCGGGCCACCACCGGCGTGAGCCTGTTCTGCCCCGCTTCAACCTGGTAAGCCGCCGCCAGAAACTCGTTGGCATCGAGCGTGGCCACGGTGTCGAGGTGCCACCATTCGCA
>JANMAS010000344.1:0-2539 GCA_031359975.1 Burkholderiales bacterium | reverse complement strand
CGATCGATGCGCTGGTGGTCGACGCGCGTTCGCTCGCGCCCGCGCCCGACCTGCGCGCCACCGAGACCTACGAGATGCGTGGCGCCTTCCTGTGTCGGCGCGGCCACCCGTTGATGCGCAAGCGGGGTGGTGTGAACTTCGATCAACTGCGGGCCTATCCGATCGCATCTACGCCGCTCAGCGACGAAGTGGCACGGGTGCTGGTCGAGCGCTACGGCCCCGACGCGCACCCGGCGCGCTGCGTCACGCTGCGCTGCGAAGAACTGCCGAGCCTGGTTGAGTTGACGCGGCACACCGACGCCGTGTTGATCGCCATCCGCGCTGCGGGTTCCGACCTGGTCGAGCTGGCGATGAAGCTGCCCTTGAATGCGACCGCGCGATTCGCCATCGTCACGCTGGCCGGCCGCAGCGAGGCGCCAGCGTTGCCCATCGTGCGCCGACTGATGCACGAACTGCTGCGCGACGCTTGAGTGGCGCGACCGCCGACAGGCTTTCAGTCCGTCGGTCGCCGACGCCGGTGACGAATCCAGTTCAAGCCAGGGCTCATCACCGCTGAAGGCGAGGTTACCGATGAAGGTACGGCCGAGTTCCTGCGGTACTACATGACCGAGCTCAGTGCGTTCATCGCCAGAGTCCTGACGGTCCTGCCTCGGCAGCCGCAGGGGTTCGCAAGATCCCGCTGGTGCCGACACCGTGAAACAGCAGCACCAGTTGCTGCGGCTGCCTGCGTTGTTGAAGGACCAGATCGCCTTGCATGGCGGAGTCGTTGCGGGTTCGTTCCTGGAGCAATGATGCGCTCGGTGCGTCGCTTGATGCGCGGTGATGGGTGCCGCAGGTCAGTTTCCACTTCCCGTCTCCAAGCGCCGCCGATCAGCCGCGCGGCACGCCTTCACGCGGCCACTTCGGCAGAGTGAACCCTGTCGCCAGTGCCAGTGCGCGCAGGCCGGTGGCCACGACTGCGGCACCCAGCAATCCGATCCACGCTGGCGCCTGAAGCGCCTGAGCGCCCACCACAACCCAGCCGCCTGCGAAGGAACAAATGGCGTAGGGCCGGTGATCCCGGAAAGCGCTCGGGATTTCGTTGCAGACAATGTCGCGCAGGACACCGCCGAACACCGCCGTGATCAAGCCCATCAGCACTGCGACGATGGCCGGCATGCCCTGCGACAGCGCCATCTGCGTGCCTCCTGCGGTGAAGAGGCCCAGCCCGGCGGCATCCGGCCATTGCATCGCGCGTTCGGTAGGCTCGAAATGGCGCGCGCGCATGGAAAACATGGCGATGATGCCGAGCAGCATGAGCGCCCACAGCCAGCCGGCGTGCTCGACCCAGAAGAACGGGCGGCGATCCAGAAGGATGTCTCGCATCGTGCCGCCGCCGAAGGCGGCGAGCCCCGCGACCATGCAAACGCCGACGGCATCGAGCCCCTTGCGCGCAGCTTCCAAGAGGCCCGATATTGCGAATGCGAGTATGGCCAAGGCTTCGACGACAACGAGAATGTCGGCGACGGCGATCAGCGATTCCTTCAACATGGTGTGTCCTGGTGCTCGAGGGCCTCGTCCTCAAGCAAGTCAGCGAAGTGAACACGCGCCGCATCGATTGCAGTCGCGCTCAGGTCGGGATGGACCGTATTCACCCGTTCGTCGCCGCGCCAAGAAAGTCGCGCCGCTCGAGCAACCCGGAGACAGCGAAACCAGCCAACAGTCCCCAAAATGCTGCGCCGATATTCCACAGGCCGAGGTCGGCGACCGTCACGAGGAATGCGACCAGAGCGCCCAGCGTGAAGCGGTCCTTGAAGGACGCCACGAACGCAGCCTGCAGCACGCGCAACATCGCAAGCCCGGCCAGGGCCATGATGAAGGCCTTTGGCGCGGCCAGCATCAGACGTGTGAACGCCGGCGAGAGCAGTCCAAAGACCACGCCAAGCACACCAAAGAAGATGCCGGCGGTGTATTGCCGAGACCGGTCGCCCGACGACGTGAGGATGGCGTTGGTCGGGCCGGTCAGGCAGGTGCTGACGCTGCCGACCGCAGCGCTCGCCAGCGCGCCCACGCCGCAGGCCACCGTGATGGCATCGATGGGTGGATTGTGGTGGGCTGCCTTCAAGACGGCGAAGCCTTGGCCGTTCTGCACCACCAGCACGGTGATCGCCAGCGGCAGCACCAGTTCGATCATCGCCGCCATCGACCACGCCGGCGCCTGCACGACCGGCCGCACGAGCTCGATCGCCCCCAGCCCCGATCCGTCGAACCGCCCAAGCAGCGCAGTGGCCAGCCCGCCGACCAGCAGCGCACCGATCAGCGGTGGCATTCGGCGGCCCAGGCCCGGCAACGCCGTCAGCAGCAGCCAGGCCGCCACCATCGGTGCCGCAATCGCAACGTCGCTGTGCAAGGCCCGCACGAGATCGAGGCCGAAACGCAGGAACACGCCGGCGACCATGCCCATGACGATGGGCATCGGCAGGGCCTGCATCGCGCGCCGGACCCAGCCCGTCGCGCCGAGCAGAAGCATCAGCGCCGCGGTCGCGTAGTACGCGCCCAG
>JANMAS010000304.1:0-19620 GCA_031359975.1 Burkholderiales bacterium | reverse complement strand
GGAGGCGCCATCCACCTTGGCGGCTTCTTCGATCTCCACCGGAATGGTTTCGAAGTAACCCTTGATCGTCCACACATGCAGCGCGATGCCGCCGGAGTAAGCCAGCAGCAACGACGCGTGGGTGTCGATGCCGAACATCGGAAAGGCGTTGCCGATGCGATCGAAGATGGCGTAGATGGCCACCAGCGCCAGCACGGCCGGAAACATCTGCATCAGCATCAGCCCGCCAAGCGCCACCTGCTTGCCGGTGAACCGCATGCGGGCAAAGGCGTAGGCGGCGGTGGTGGACAAGGTGAGCGTGATCACGCCGGTGGCCAGGGCCACCTTGATCGAATTCCACAGCCACAGCAGCACCGGAAACTCCGGCTTCACCACCGCGCCATCCGCGCGGGTGTAGGACATGCCCAGCGCCAGTTTCCAGTGCTCCAGGCTGATCGTCTCCGGGATCAGGCTGCCGGTGGCAAAGTTGCCTGGCCGCAGCGAGATCGACAGGATCATCAGGAACGGAAAGATCACCACGATCACCAGAGTGATCAGGAACGCATGCGACAGCAGCAGCCGCCAGCGGTGCGATTGGTCGAGAACCATGGGCATGGCAGGTTCCTTGCGTTGCGCTCAGCGCTTGTCTTCTTCGGCGATGCGGGTGAAGCGCATCTGCACCAGCGAGATCACCGCCACCATCGCGAAGATCACGGTCGACACCGCGGCGGCGAGGCCAAATTGCTGGCCCGAATCCTGGAAGGCGATGCGGTAGGTGTAGCTCACCAACAGATCGGTGGTGCCGGCGGGCACGCTGGTGTCGAGAAAATCCGGCCGGCCACCGGTGAGCAGGGCCACCAGCACGAAGTTGTTGAAGTTGAACGCAAAGGCCGAGATGAGCAGCGGTGTGAGCGGCTTGAGGATCAGCGGCAGCGTGATGCGGAAGAAGTTGGTCAAGGGCCCGGCGCCCACCACCGCGGAGGCTTCGTACAGATCGAGCGGGATGGCCTTGATCAGGCCCATGCACACCACCATCATGTACGGATAACCCAGCCACACGTTCACGATCAACAGCATCACCTTGGCCAGCAGCGGATCCGAAAACCACGCCGGCTTGACGCCGAACAAGGCGTTGATGATGAGGTTGATCTCGCCGAAGTTGTTGTTGAACAGGCCCTTGAAGACCAGGATCGAGATGAAGCCCGGCACCGCATACGGCAGGAAAAGCATGATGCGGTAGACGGCCTTGCCGGTGAGCGCTTCCCAGTTGAACAACACGGCCAGCAGCATGCCCAGCGCGCTGCCGAAAAACACGGTGAGCGCGGAGAAGGCCACCGTCCACACGAAGATGCGCAGGAAGGGCTCCTGGAAGCGCCGATCGGTGAAGATGCGCAGGTAGTTGTCCCAGCCGATGCCCACCCGGAAACCGGGCTGAATGCGCTCACCGGTGGCGGTTTCGTAGAAGCCCGAGGTCATCTTCGGTGTGATCACCGCACCGCTTTGCTTGTTGACGAGGCTGCCATCGGCACGGCGCTCGTACAGCGGCTGCACCGGGCCGAATTCGCGCAGGCCGGTCATGCGCACCTTGCCGGCGTCCGGTATCTGCACGGTGAGTGCCTTCATGCCGGGCTGCAGCGCGATCAGCTCCTTGAGCTGCACCGGATCGGGCAGTGCGGTGTCGCCCGCAGGCTGCACGGTGATCTCGCGCGGCGCCAGATCGCTCAGCATGAGCGCACCGGAGAGCCAGGCCTTGCCATCGTCGGGCTGTTCGAAGCGCAGTCGATGCGCGGCGCCCTCGGCATGCACGGTGACGGCGTAGCTGGCGCCTTCAGCCTGGTAGGTTTCTTCGAGAAAGTAGCGCGTGGCGCGCTCGAAATCGAGCAGGTTGCGCGAGCTGTAGTTGGTGAAGCCGATCACCATCGTGTACAGCATCGGGAACACCACGAAGATCAATGCCGCGGCGATGCCGGGGAAGAGATAGCGATAGGCGTACACCTTGCCCGATGAGTAGATCCACACCGCCAGGCCGGTGATCACCAGCATCGTGCCGGCGAGCAGGGTTTCGCCGGCGGCATACACCACCGTCACCCCATACAGGGCGGCGATCGCCAGCGCGATGGCAAAAGCAACAGGAGCGATACGCTTGAATGACATGCGGTGGCAGCTCGCAGGCAGCGAGGGCCGCGCGCACGCACGCGGCCCTCATCACATCGGAAGGCCGATCAGTTACCCGCGACGCGCTTGGCCGCGGCGTCGAGTGCTTCCTTGGGCGACTGGCGGCCTTCGGTCATGTTCTGCAATGCAGATTGCATCGACGACCAGAAGCGACCCATCTCGGGGTTGTTCGGCATCGGCGTGCCATCTTGCGCGCTGTTCATCGTGGCCTGGATGTTGGTGTCGCCCTTCAGCTCGGCAAACAGCGATTTGCTGGCCGGCGTACCCAGCGGCACGTCGTCGTTGATCGCCTTCAGGCCCTTGTTGCTGAGCATGTAGTTCTCGATGAACTCCACCGCCACATCGCGGTTGGGCGAGGCCTTGGAGATCATCGCGCCCATCACGCCGACAAACGGTGCCGCCTTCTTGCCGCCCACGGTGGGGATGCGCGTCACACCGAAGTTGATGTTGGCCTTCTTGAGGTTGTCCCAGGCCCAGGGGCCGTTGATCATCATCGCGATCTTGCCTTGCGCCACGCCGCTTTCCATGTCGGCATACCCGGCGCCCTTGGGCATCACGCCGTCCTTGACCATCTTGGCCAGCAGCTCCGCGCCCTTGAGCGCGCCGGCATTGTTGACGCCGGTATCGGCCGGATCGTAGTTGCCATCGGCCTTGAGCTTGAAGGCGTAGCCACCACCGGCGGCCAGCAGCGGCCAGGTGAAGTAGGTGTTGTTGTAATCCCAGAGGATGGCCTTCTTGCCGCTGGCGGCGAGCTTCTTGTCGAGCGCCACCACCTCCTCGAAGCTCTTCGGCGGCACCGGCACCAGATCCTTGTTGTAGATCAATGCGACGGTTTCGATCGAGACCGGATAGCCCCACTGCTTGCCGCCCACGTTGAAGGCCTTCACCGCCAGCGGATCCAGATCGGCCAGGATCTTCTTGCTCGGCGATACCGGCTGCAGCAGGCCGCCGGCGATCCATTCGCCGATACGGTCGTGCGCCCAGATCCAGATGTCGGGGCCCTTGCCGGCCGCGGCAGCTTGCTGGAACTTGCCGGGCGCGTCTTCGGGATGCTCCACCGTCACCTGAACGCCGGTTTTCTTGGCGAATTCCTCGCCCACCTTGGCCAGGCCGTTGTAGCCCTTGTCGCCATTGATCCAGATCAGCAGCTTGCCGGCTTCGGCGGCGCTGGCCTGGGTGGCGATCCCGGCGCCCAGGGCCAGCAAGGCGGCGGCGGCGAGTTGGGTAAGCGTTCGACGTTGAATGTGCATGGTGCGGTCTTTCACGGATGGGCCCAGGCAGGGCGATGGGATGGTGCGATGAAGAACGGCCCTGGAGCGGGGTGGGCTGACGGGTTTCACCCTAGCGGGCACGGAATGATCCATCAGCGAATCGGAGGCGACACCACAGGAAGCGCCTGCCCAAGTGAGAAAGGGGACCTCGAGCCAGCCCGAAAGCCGCCCGACGCCCCCCTCAACCGCCGCGGCAGAACCGCGATCGATCCGACCAGCTTAGAACCAAATTTCGACTTGGACGCCGAAGGACGAGCCGCTCTTGTCGCTGCCGAACTGAGGTTGGGCAGCCAGATAGGCATCGTTCCAGCTGGCGCCGGTCCAGTAGACGCGGAACTCAGGACGATCGTAGTAGCCTTCGCCAACCGTCAGCGTCGGTGCGATCGTCAGCTTGGTGATGCGGCGGGTATCGCTGGCATCCGGCTTGGTGCTGGAGATACCGAGCTCACCCTGCATCTTGAAGTTCTTGGTCACCGCGTAGGCCAGACGGCCGCCGAGGGTCATGAACTTTTCCTTGACGGTGCCGCCCAGGCCATCGGAGTTCTTCTGTTGACCATAGATGAAGATACCCTGGCCGGTGATCTTGCCTTTGGTCCACTGGGGGCTTTCTACCAGGCGCCAGCTCTTCGTGTCGGAGTCGTTGAACGCGCCGCCGAAGTTCTGGTTCAGGTAGGCCGAGCCTTGGGCATATTGCAGCCAGAAGGTGTTGTCGCCGCCACCAGGCAGTTCCTGGTTGTGCTGGCCGCTGATCGCGAAGCCCGACTTGCCGCCGTCGATGCCGTACTTGGTGGCCGTGGCCGTCACGCGCAGCTTGCCGCCGGGATTGGTCGCGATGTCGCTGATGTCGGCGTTCAGGCGCGTGCCGGTGTTGTCGTCGCGGAAGACAGCCAGGTTCAGCTTGGCGCCGCCCAGGGCAATGCCATCAACGCCTGCACCCGTGCCGTTCATCGCCACGAAGAACGTGTCGGTCATGTGCACGTCAGCACGGCCGTAGAAGCGCTTGCCGATCCAGAAGGTCTGGGCCGGCGCGACGTCGAAGCCGCTGGCTTCGGCGTAGATCTGGTTGATGCCCAGCTTCGTGTCGCCGATGTCGTTGTTCGACTTGTAGAAGTTGGTCATCAGCAACGCCTTGTAGTCGACGTCACCGGCCTTGCCCTTGTGGCTGAGCGCAAATTCACCGTAGGTATTGCACTCGTTGCCCAGGCGGTAGGTGCCGCCGTCCATCAGGCCGCTGTAGCAATCGGTGTCGCTCTTCTGGCCGGGGCCGACGCGGAAATAACCGCCGAAGTCGACGGCGCTGGCGGTGCTGGACAGCAGCGTCAGCGCAGCCATGGCCAGAAGGGTCTGTTTTGCTTTCATTTT
This sequence comes from Burkholderiales bacterium, assembly GCA_031359975.1. Classification (GTDB taxonomy): domain Bacteria; phylum Pseudomonadota; class Gammaproteobacteria; order Burkholderiales; family Burkholderiaceae_C; genus JANMAS01. The sequence continues at coordinate 14,833 of JANMAS010000304.1, read as the reverse complement.
TAATTCCTTGATCATTGAGTGGTGTGGAGCCCTCGACACGAACACGCATCGACGACGACTGAATCCAGGCGAATGAACCGAGTAGCGGGCCGGGATTCCCCCGCTGCGACCTTCGCGCAGATCTCGGCCGATAGACCGTCGTGCGCCGAATTCAATCCAAAAGGAGGAGGGGAGAACCGAGATGTAGGCCAACTACAAAATTCGCTCGCGTCATCGTGCAGGCGGACTTTATGAGCGCGTTTCTCCGCACGCATCCCGGGTTTCCCCGGTGAGTTGCGCGGAGGCGACGTGTGAAAGCGCACAGCAGGTGTCGGGATCGTCTTTTAGAAGGAACGAACAGCCGGCGAAGGTGGCCTGCTAGTTTTACTACACTGGTACGGCGCAGAGCAGCCGCGGGAGCGCTCGGAATGGGCCTTGCATCGGTGGCCGGCCAACGCCTGCACCGGCGATCGGCGATCGGCGCCCCGGGGCCGGCACACTTTCGAATCGGGGTGGCGGCTGGTATGGTGCGGGCATGGAATGGGAAGTCGGCGCGACGAGCGCCACGGCTGCGCCGCGTTCGACGGCCAGCACCTCTGCAGAATATGGGGACAAACACATCATGATGGGTTCGATCGCACGGCCAGCGCGCCATGCTTTGCTGGCGCTGACCGTCTGCGTGCAGGCCATGCCGGCGTCTGCGGGCATGCTGGATTTTCTGTTCGGCAGCAGCGCGGAAAAGGCGAGTACCACCGCGCCGGTGCGCAGTGGCCGCAGGGTGTGGCCGATTGGCGAGTTCACCGAGGTGCGTCTGGTGGCGGCGGAGCCGGGCGCCGCGGCCAACGCCCATCCGATCAACCTGCCACCCGAAACCCTGCGGGCCCTGCTCGCGGGCGTGCGGGTGCCCACGGCGGGCATCGGTGACGAGCCGCTGTTCGGTGTGTCCGAACTGGCCGACCTGCTCGAATCGCTGCACGATGCCCTGGCCGTGGCGGCGCCGAATGAAGATGTGCTGCTGGTGAGCACCAGCCGGCGTGGTGGCGGCCTGCTGACCGCTCCCACGGCTGTAACGGCCCGCTTGTTTGTCGTCGGCGATCGATTGAACCTGATCGTGCACGACAACCGGCTCGAGTTTTTCGGCCAATATCGCGGCGCCGGCACCTTGCCTACGTTTGTGTTCGGCTCACGCGCCAATCCGTCGTTGTCCAGCGTGCGGCATCCCGCCGCGGCGGCGCGGCGAGGTGATTGGCTTGAAATCCCGTTCGCGGCGGCCAACGCGGCTGTGGCGCTGCCGATGCCCGCGCCGGTGGCGCCCGCCGCACCAGGCGCCGTGGCAGCTCCCATGCCGGCGGCACCAGCGGCTGTCGCTCCCGCAGCGCCGGCACGCGCCCGCGATCCGGCGTTTTACGAAGAGCAGGAGTTGCGTCTCAAATCGCTCAAGCGGCTGCGCGACAACAACCTGATCTCCGAAGAGGAATACCAGCAAAAGCGGCGCGAGATCCTGCAAACGCTGTGATCGCGGGCTGAACATGAACCTGTCGGATGGGATTTGCCGGCGTGTTGCACGCGGCCTGTGGGCCTGGGCCGCCGTGCTGGCTGTGGCCGGGTGCGGGGGCGGGGGAGGTGATGGCGGCAGCGTCACGCCGTCGGGCGTTTCCAATGCGCCGCCGCCGGCGAATACCGTTCGCATCCATTACCAGCGCGCCGATGCGGCTTACGCTGGCTGGGGCGTCTATTCCTGGGAAGGCCCGGCGGTGCTCTACACCGAGTGGCCGTCGGTCGATCGTTATCGCTTCGACAAGTCCGACAGCTTCGGCGCGTCGATCGACATCGCCACCGATCCAGCCAAGTCGCAAATGCAGTTCCTGGTGAACAAGGCCAGCGGCGCCAGCGACGCCATCAAGTCGCCGGATTGCGATTTGATCTTCGACTTCAACGCGACGATCGGCTCCAAAGGCCAGGAAGTGTGGGTCAAGGACAGAAGCTGCACCGTGTTCGGCAGCGCGCGCGAAGCCAACGGCATCGACATCGGCTCGGCCAAGGCGATGTGGCTCGCCAAGGGCACGATCGCGTGGCCCGGCGGCAGCACGTCGCAAAACTACAAGCTCTATCACGCCGCCGAGGGCGGTATCGTGGTGGATCCCGACGCCGGCGTGGGCGGAGCGGATGGTTCGTTCGACCTGGTGGCGCGTGCCGGCATCGGCGGCCTGGCCGCCCGGTTCCCGCACCTGGCCACGGCGCTCGGCCTCGGTGTGCCTGCCTCGGCGCAGGGGCAGGCCGCCACGCTGTTGAAGGGGCAGCTGGTGGTGGTTGAGTTTGGTGCCGATGGCAAGCCGGTCACCGCCACCCAGCTGCAGAACCAGGGTGTGATCGACGATCTCTACGCCAGCGCCGCGGCGCCGCAGACGCTGGGTGTGAGCTTCGGCACCGATGGCCGGCCCACCTTCCGCTTGTGGGCGCCCACGGCACGCTCGGTGACGCTCAACGTGGGCGCCAACAGCGTGGCCATGACGGCCGACGCAGCCTCCGGTGTGTGGCGCGTGGTGGGCCAGGCGGCGTGGGTGAATGCGGCCACCTACACCTACACGGTGAGCGTGTGTTCGCGTACCGATGGCGGCGCTGTGCGCAGCTACACCGTTACCGATCCGTACGCGGTGACGCTCAACGCGGATGTCTACAACGCCGCGTCGCAGCAGGCGATGGTGGCCAATCTGGCGTCGGCCGCGATGAAGCCCCCGGGCTGGGATGGCGCGGCACGACCGGCGGCGATCGAGCCCGAAGACATCGTGCTCTACGAACTGCACATCCGCGACTTTTCAGCCAACGATGCGAGCGTGCCCGCCGCGCTGCGTGGCAAGTACCGCGCCTTTGCGCAGGCCGGCACCAGCGGCACGCGGCATTTGCAATCGCTGGCGGCCGCCGGCCTCACGCATGTGCACCTGCTGCCCAGCTACGACTTTTCCAGCGTGAGCGAAAGCGGCTGCCGCACACCGGTGATCAGCAACACCGATCCGGTGTCCAGATCGCCGCAGTCCAAAGCCGCGGCCGCCAAGGATTCAGACTGCTTCAACTGGGGCTACGACCCCAAACACTTTGGCGCTCCCGATGGCAGCTACGCCAGCTCGGCTGCCGATGGCGCGGTGCGCGTGCGCGAGTTTCGCGAGATGGTGCTGGGCCTGCACCGCTCGGGCCTGCAGGTGGTGATGGATGTCGTCTACAACCACACCGCCGGCAACTTTTTCGATCGCATCGTGCCGGGTTACTACTATCGGCTCAACGGCGACGGCAACATCGAAAACTCCACCTGCTGCCAGAACACCGCCACCGAGTTCGCGATGATGGCCAAGCTGATGTCCGACACGCTGGTGCGCTGGGCGGTGGACTACCGCGTCGATGGCTTCCGCTTCGACATCATGGGCCACATCCCCAAGGCGGTGATGCTGCAGGCCAAGGCGCGTGTGGATGCGGCGGTGGGCGCCAGCCGCAAGGTGTATTTCTACGGCGAGGCGTGGAACTTCGGCGAGGTGGAAAATGACCGCCTGTTTGTGCAGGCGCGCCAGGCCAACCTGGCCGGCACCGGCATCGGCTCGTTCAGCGACCGCATGCGCGATGCCATCCGCGGCGGCGGCCCGTTCGACGCCGGCGACGGCATGATCATCAACCAGGGTTTTGCCAGCGGCCTTTGCTACGACGTCAACCTCCTGGCCGGCAGCTGCACGCAGGCCACGCGCGATGCGCTGTATGCCCGGCAGGATTGGATTCGCCTGGGCATGGCCGGCAATCTGGCCGACTTCCGCCTGCACGGTGTGCTCGGCCGCGACATCGACTACGCCGGCCAGGGCGCCGGCTACACCCGCGATCCGCAGGAGATCATCAACTACGCGGGTGTGCACGACGGCGAAACGCTGTACGACATCAGCCAGTACAAACACCCCGAAGACACCACCTCGGCCGAGCGCTCGCGCGCCCAGGTGGTGGCACTGGGCACGGTGCTGATGGCCCAGGGCGTGCCGTTCATCCACGCGGGTGACGAACTGCTGCGCTCGAAAGCGTTTGATCGCGACAGCTACAACGCGGGCGACTGGTTCAACCGCATCGACTGGACCGGCACCACCAACTACCTGAACACCTTTGGCTTGCCATCGGCCGAAAAGAACGCGTCGAACTGGGCCCTGATGACGCCGTTCCTGCTCAATGCATCCGTCACGCCTTCCACCCGCGATATCACCAGCGCCCGCGATGCGGTGCTGGATCTGATCCGCCTGCGCAAGAGCAGCACGATGTTTCGCCTGCGCACCGGCGCCGACGTGAAGCGCTGCGTCACCTTCCCCGACGAAAACAGCCAGCGCGACGGCGTGATCGTCATGCGCATCGGCCAGGATGGCCAGTTGTGCGGCGACGGCGCCTTCAAGACGCTGCTGGTGGTGATCAATGCCAACGACCAAAGGCAGACGTTCAACGTGTCTGCCCTGGCCAACCGGTCGTTTGCCTTGCATCCGGTGCAGGCCGGCGGTTTCGACGCGGTGGTGCGCAGCGCGGCCTACACACGCTCCAGCGGCGCCTTCAGTGTGCCGGCGCGTACCGTGGCGGTGTTTGCCGAGCCTTGATCAGCTCTCGGCCATGCCGGCCACGACGCGGCTGAAGCCACCATCCACAAACGTGATTTCGGCGGTGACCGCCGAGGCCAGGTCGGACAGCAGAAAGGCCGCCACGTTGCCCACTTCGTCGATCGTCACGTTGCGGCGCAGCGGCGAATTGCCCTCCACCACACTGAGGATGCGGCTGAAGCCCTTGATGCCGGAGGCGGCGAGGGTCTTGATCGGGCCGGCTGAAATGCCGTTCACACGGATGCCCTTGGGCCCGAGGCTGGAGGCCAGGTAGCGCACGCTGGCTTCGAGCGCGGCCTTGGCCATGCCCATCGTGTTGTAGTTGGGCACGACACGGTCGCTGCCCAGATAGGTGAGGGTGAGGATGGCGCTGCGATCGCGCAGGCGCGGCAGCGCGGCCTTGGCCATCGCCGGAAAGCTGTACGCCGAGATATCGTGGGCGATGCGGAATCCCTCGCGCGACAAGCCTTCGAGAAAATCGCCGGCAATCGCCTCCCGCGGCGCGAAGCCGATGGCATGCACAAAGCCGTCAAACTCGGGCCAGGCCTCGCCGAGCTGCGAAAACATGCGCTCGATCTGGGCGTCGTCGCCCACATCGCAATCGAAGATCAGCGTCGAATCGAATTCGGCCGCAAACTCGGTGGTGCGCTCGCGAAACCGCTCGCCCACGTAGCTGAAAGCCAGCTCCGCGCCCTCGCGCCGACAGGCCTTGGCGATGCCATAGGCGATCGAGCGATTCGACAACAAACCGGTGATCAGAAGGCGCTTGCCCGAGAGAAATCCCATACCTGTCCTTGCTCTGTCATATTGCTATCACATCATTCTGGCACGGTGTGCGCATGCGCTTGTGTGAGGTTGCGGGGTGTGTGCATTGCTGGCTATAATCCGCCTTTCGCTATAAACCCGAAAACCTTGAAAAAGGTCGGAGTGTTCCGGCCTTTTTTTTTTGCCGCGCGTCTTTTGATCAGAACCAACCACCCCCCCCGCAGCCCCGCCCGCAGCCCCGCCCCCCGCAGCCCCGTGCGTTCATCTCACTCAGCCCGACCCGCGCCCCGCTCCAAACCGGATGCTGGCCGAGGCAAGCTGGGTGAGCGGGCGCCTGCGTCGCGTGCGCCGGCTTCATATCTCGCCCAGCCGGCGCGTCCGGCGGGCACCGGGATGTCGTGGCAGCAGGCGGTGGATCGCACGGTCATCGGGCTGGGCTACGAACTGGTCGAGGTGGAACGTTTGCCATTGGGCCTGATGCGGGTGACGATCGATCGCATCCCGGGCCAGGTGTATCCGTCCGGCGAGGGCGAGTTCATCACGGTCGAGGATTGCGAGCAGGTGACACGCCAGCTGCAGTATCTGCTGGAGGTGGAGGGCTGCGATTACCAGCGCCTTGAAGTGTCGTCGCCCGGGCTCGACCGCCTGCTGACCAAGCCCGAGCATTTCGGGCGCTTCTCCGGCGAGATGGTGGCGCTCTCCCTCAAGATGCCGTTTCAGGGCCGCAAGAATTACCAAGGCCGCCTGGAGGCGGCGGATGCGCCGCCCGTGGCGGCTTCGGTACACACCGACGGCCAGGCGCCTGCCGCGCCGTCATCCGCATGGCGAATCATTTTCAACGACGGCAAGGCCGAACAGGCGCTGGGCTTCACGCTCGATGAGGCCCGCGAGGTGCGGCTGGTGCCGGTAGTCAATTTCAAGGGTCGGCGCAAGTCTGTGGATGCGCCGCTCCCGGAGTCGGCTGAAGGAGATCGACAAGAATGAACCGCGAATTGCTGATGTTGGTCGACGCGATTTCCCGCGAGAAGAGTGTCGAGCGCGAGGTGGTGTTCGGCGCTGTGGAGGCGGCCCTGGCCTCGGCCACCAAGAAGCTGCATGGCGGCGAGGTGGACATGCGCGTCTCGGTCGACCGCGAAACCGGCGAGTACGAAACCTTCCGTCGCTGGCATGTGGTGCCGGATGAAGCCGGTCTGCAGTTGCCCGATTCCGAAGTGCTGCTGTTCGAAGCCCGCGAGCAGGTCGGCGAGATCGATGTCGACGATTTCATCGAAGAGCCGGTGGATTCGGTGACGATCGGCCGCATCGGCGCGCAGGCCGCCAAACAGGTGATCCTGCAGAAGATTCGCGATGCCGAGCGCGAGCAGCTGCTCAACGATTTCCTGTCGCGCGGCGACAAGATCTTCGTCGGCACCGTCAAGCGCCTGGACAAAGGCGATCTGATCATCGAATCCGGTCGTGTCGAAGGGCGCCTGAAGCGCAGCGAGATGATCCAGAAGGAAAACCTGCGCTCCGGCGATCGGGTGCGGGCGTTCATCGCCGGCATCGATACCGTGGCGCGTGGCCCGCAGATCATGTTGTCGCGCAGCGCGCCGGGTTTCATGAGCGAACTGTTCGCCCAGGAAGTGCCGGAGATCGAACAAGGCCTGCTGGAGATCAAGAGCTGCGCGCGCGATCCGGGTTCGCGCGCCAAGATCGCCGTCGTCTCGCACGACAAGCGGGTCGACCCGATCGGCACCTGCGTGGGTGTGCGCGGTTCGCGGGTGACGGCCGTCACCAACGAGCTCGCCGGCGAGCGGGTGGATATCGTGTTGTGGTCCGAGGATCCGGCGCAGTTCGTCATCGGCGCGCTGGCGCCGGCGAACGTGCAGTCGATCGTGGTGGATGAAGAGCGCCACGCGATGGATGTGGTGGTCGACGAAGAAAACCTCGCCATCGCGATCGGCCGTGGCGGCCAGAACGTGCGCCTGGCTTCGGATCTCACCGGCTGGCGCATCAACATCATGACCGCCGAGGAATCGGCGGCCAAGCAAGAGACCGAAAGCTCGTCGGTGCGACAGTTGTTCGTCGACAAGCTCGACGTCGACCAGGAAGTGGCCGACATCCTCATCGCCGAAGGTTTCACCAGCCTCGAAGAAGTTGCCTACGTGCCGATGCAGGAAATGCTCGAGATCGAGGCCTTCGACGAAGGCACCGTGAACGAGCTGCGCACCCGCGCCAAGGATGCGCTGCTGACGATGGATATCGCCCGTGAAGAGAGTGTCGACGAGGTATCGCAGGATCTGCGCGACCTCGACAGCCTCAGCCCCGAGATGATCGGCAAGTTGTCGGAAGGTGGCATTCACACCCGCGACGATCTGGCCGACCTGGCTGTCGACGAACTCATCGAGTTGACGCAGATCGACGAAGCGGACGCCAAGAAATTGATCATGAAGGCTCGTGAACATTGGTTCACCACCTGATCCCCGCGGCGCGCGCTGATCGAAGAGAGCAAGAACGCAAGGACTACCCACAATGGCTGTGACCACCGTCGCCCAGTTTGCCGCCGAGTTGAAACGGCCGGCCACGACGTTGCTCGAGCAACTTCAGTCGGCTGGCGTTGCCAAGGGCTCGCCGGATGACAATCTCACCGATACCGACAAGGAGCGCCTGCTCGGCTACTTGCGCACCGCCCATGGCACCGGGGGTGATCGCAAGAAGATCACGCTCACGCGCAAATCGACCAGCGAGATCAAGCAGGCCGATGCCAGCGGCAAGGCGCGCACCATTCAGGTGGAAGTGCGCAAGAAGCGGGTGTTCGTCAAGCGCGACGACGCGCCCGCCGGCTCCGATGAGGCCGCAGAGGCCGCAGTGCCTGCGATCGACGTCGAAGAGCTCCAGCGTCGCGAAGAAGAAGCTCACCGCCAGGCCGAGTTGATCCGTCGCCAGGAAGAAGAAATCGCCGAGCAGCGGCGTCTGCGCGAAGAGCAGCAAACGCGTGATCGCGAAGCCGCCGAAGCCCGTTCCAAGGCAGCCGCCGAAGCCGCCGTGGCCGCGCTGGCCGCCGAAGCCGCGTCGAACACCAAACCGGGCAAGGCCGCGCCTGCGCCTGCCGTCGAAGCTGCGCCCGCCGATGCCGCGGCGGAGCCGCCCAAGGCCGCGTTCCGGGTGGTCAAGGCCGCCGAAGCCGAGGCCGAGGAAAAAGCGCGTCTGGCCGATCTGGACCGACGCCGCCGCACCGCCGAAACCGAAGCCGCCGCGATCCGCGCGATGATGGCTGCGCCCAAGCGCGTGCTCACCGCCAAGAAGCCCGAAGAGGCCAAGCCCGTCGATGCCACCAAAGAAGGCATCAAGGGCACGATCCACAAACCGGCCACGGCGCCGGGTGCCGCCGTGGTGGCCAAGCCAGGCGAAAAGAAGTCGGTCAAATCCGAAAAACTGTCGTCCAGTTGGGCCGATGACGCCGCCAAGCGCCGCGCCCTCAAGACCCGCACCGACGGCGCCCGCCCGGGCTGGCGCGCTCCACGTGGCGGCCGGCGGGGTGATCGGGGCTCCGATTCGATGGGCCAGCAGGCCGCGCAGGAGCAGGTGATCCAGGAAGTGCATGTGCCGGAGACGATCAGCGTCGCCGATCTCGCCCACAAGATGTCGGTCAAGGCCTCCGAGGTGATCAAGCAGTTGATGAAGCTGGGCCAGATGGTCACCATCAACCAGCAGCTCGACCAGGAAACGGCCATGATCCTCGTCGAGGAAATGGGCCACAAGGCGCTGGCCGCCAAGCTCGACGATCCGGAAGCCTTCAGCGAGGAAGAAGAAGTGGCGTACAGCGGCGCGATGACCTCGCGTGCGCCGGACGTCACCGTGATGGGCCACGTCGATCACGGCAAGACCTCCCTGCTCGACCGCATCCGCACGACGCGTGTTGCGGCTGGCGAAGCGGGCGGCATCACGCAGCACATCGGCGCCTATCACGTCGAAACGCCGCGCGGCATGATCACCTTCCTCGATACCCCCGGCCACGCCGCGTTCACCGCGATGCGCGCACGGGGTGCCAAAGCCACCGACATCGTCATCCTGGTGGTCGCCGCCGACGACGGCGTGATGCCGCAGACCAAAGAAGCCATCCACCACGCCAAGGCGGCCGGCGTGCCGATCGTCGTGGCGATGAACAAGATCGACAAGCCCGATGCCAACATCGAACGCCTGAAGGGCGAGCTGGTGGCCGAATCGGTGGTGCCCGAGGATTTCGGCGGCGATTCGCCGTTTGTGTCGGTATCGGCCAAGACAGGTGAGGGCATCGATGCCTTGCTCGAACAGGTGCTGCTGCAGGCCGAAGTGCTCGAACTGAACGCCCCGCTGGATGCGATGGCCAAGGGCCTCGTGATCGAAGCCAGGCTCGACAAGGGCCGCGGCCCGGTGGCCACCGTGCTGGTGCAATCCGGCATGCTCAGGCGTGGCGATGTGGTGCTGGCCGGCGCGAGTTACGGCCGCGTGCGCGCCATGCTCGACGAAGACGGCAAGCCGTGCGCCGAAGCCGGCCCGTCGATTCCGGTGGAAATCCAGGGCTTGACCGAAGTGCCGTTGGCCGGCGATGAATTCATGGTGCTGGGTGACGAGCGGCGTGCGCGCGAAATCGCCACCTTCCGCCAGGGCAAGTACCGCGATGTGAAGCTGGCTCGCCAACAGGCCGCCAAGCTCGAGAACATCTTCGAGAACGTCGGCACCGAAGCGCAAACGCTGTCCCTCATCCTCAAGGCCGATGTGCAGGGCTCGCAGGAAGCGCTGGCGCAATCGCTGGCCAAGCTCTCCACACCCGAAGTCAAGGTGCAGGTGGTGCACGGCGCGGTGGGCGGTATCAGCGAGAGCGACGTCAATCTCGCGATCGCCTCCAAGGCCGTGGTGATCGGCTTCAACGTGCGGGCCGATGCCGGCGCGCGCAAGCTGGCCGAGAACAACGGCGTCGACATCCGCTACTACAACATCATCTACGACGCGGTCGACGAGGTGAAGGCGGCGATGTCGGGCATGTTGGCCCCGGAGCAGCGCGAAGAGGTGATCGGCACCGCCGAGATCCGCCAGGTGTTCCGTGTCTCGAAGATCGGCGCCATCGCCGGTTGCATGGTCACTGCCGGGGTGGTTCGCCGCTCGGCGCGCCTGCGCCTGCTGCGCGAGAACGTGGTGATCTTCACCGGCGAGCTCGAAAGCCTCAAGCGCTTCAAGGACGACGCGCGCGAGGTGAAAGAAGGCTTCGAGTGCGGCCTCAACATCAAGGGCTACAACGACATCACCGAAGGCGATCAGCTCGAATTCTTCGAAATCAAGGAAGTGGCGCGTTCGCTCTGACGGGCGTCGTGGTCATGGCTTGACCCCGCCCGGCCCGCCGCGGCGGGGTTTTGCGTTATCTGGCCTCCAAAACTCCATTCATGCGACACAAGCGTTCCATCCCCAACCGCAGCTTCCGCGTTGCCGATCAAATCCAGCGCGACGTATCGCTGCTCGTGCGCGATCTGAAGGATCCGCGCATCGGCATGGTGACGATCAATGCGGTGGATGTGACGCCCGACTACGCCCACGCCAAGGTGTTTTTCTCGCTGCTTGTGGGTGATCCGCAGGAGTGCGAGCTGGCCCTCAACGAGGCCGCCGGCTTCATCCGCAACAGCCTGTTCAAGCGCCTGCAGATCCACACCGTGCCCACGCTGCACTTCCACTTCGATCGCACCACTGAACGCGCGGCCGAACTCGGCGCGCTGATCTCCAAGGCCAACGCCACCCGCGCGAAAGACGAATGATGCACACACCGTCGGGCCTCCAGCCCTCATCCCAGGCCTATCGCACCCCGCGCCCCACACGGCCGCGCCTGGTGCGTCGCGCCCTGCACGGCGTCTTGCTGCTCGACAAGCCGTTGGGCTGGTCGAGCAACGATGCGATGCAGCGCGCCAAGGCGCTGCTGCGCGCCGACAAGGCCGGCCACACCGGCACGCTCGATCCGCTGGCCACCGGCTTGCTGCCGATCTGCTTTGGCGCCGCCACCAAGTTTTCGCAGGCCAATCTCGATGCCGACAAGGCCTACCGCGCCACCATCCGCCTCGGCGTCACCCGCGTGGGTGGCGATGGCGAAGGCGAGGTCATCGAGACCCGCCCGGTGGATGTGGATGCCGACCGTGTTGCCGCCGCCTGCGCACGCTTTGTCGGCGCGATCGACCAGTTGCCGCCCATGCACTCGGCGCTCAAGCACGAAGGCAAGCCGCTGTATCGCCTGGCACGCGCCGGCATCGAGGTGGAGCGCGACACCCGCCCGATTCACATCCATCGGCTCGACATCATCCAGTGGCAGGGTGACGAGCTGGTGATCGACGTCGATTGCAGCAAAGGCACATACATCCGCACCCTCGCCGAAGACATCGGCGAGGCTCTGGGCTGCGGCGCGCATCTCGCCGCGCTGCGGCGCACCGGCAGCGGTGCCTTGCGCGCCGATCGCGCCATCACGCTCGAGGCCCTGGCCGCGCTCGACGAGCCCGCCCGCGAAGCCTTGCTGCTGCCCTGCGACACCCTGATCGCCGATTGGCCGATGCTGCAGCTCGATGCCCCCGAGGCCGCCCGCTTCATCACCGGCCTGCGCCGGCGTGTCGAGCAGCCCGATGCACCCGCGGTGCGGGTGTTCGGCCCGGAGCCCGGCGCCTTGCTCGGCAGCGCCCACATCACTGCCGGCGAGCTGATCGCCGACCGTCTCCTGAGCCCTCTTGAAATCCAGGCGCTGATCGCGGCGCACTCCACGATAACCCCCACGCTCACTCCGCTCGCTGCCCCCCGAGGGGGCCTCAGTGCCCTTCGGGCGGCCGGGCGCGCACTGCCATGAACACCCAGATTCGCAACATCGCCATCATTGCCCACGTCGACCACGGCAAGACCACGCTCGTCGATCAACTGCTGCGCCAGAGCGGCACCTTCCGTGAACACGAGAAGGTGGCCGAACGGGTGATGGACAGCAACGATCTCGAACGCGAACGCGGCATCACCATCCTGGCCAAGAATTGCGCGGTGGACTGGAAGGGAAACCACATCAACATCGTCGACACCCCCGGCCATGCCGATTTCGGCGGCGAGGTGGAGCGGGTGCTGTCGATGGTGGATAGCGTGCTGCTGCTGGTCGATGCGGTCGAAGGCCCGATGCCGCAAACCCGCTTCGTCACCAAGAAGGCCTTGGCCCTGGGCCTCAAGCCGATCGTGGTGGTGAACAAGGTGGATCGCCCCGGTGCCCGCGCCGATTACGTGATCAACGCCACCTTCGACTTGTTCGACAAGCTCGGTGCCACCGAAGCACAGCTCGATTTCCCGGTGATCTTTGCGTCCGGCCTGAACGGCTGGGCCACGCTTACCCAGGGCGAAATCGGCACCGATCTGGCGCCGCTGTTCGATGCCGTGCTGGAGCATGTGCCGGCACACGAAGGCAGCCCCGAGGATGCGCTGCAACTGCAGATCTGCTCGCTCGACTACTCCACCTACGTGGGCCGAATCGGCATCGGGCGCATCAACCAGGGCACGCTCAGGCCGATGCAGGAAGTGGCCGTCTATGCCGGCCCCGACAGCACGCCGTTCAAGGCGCGGGTGAACCAGGTGCTCAAGTTCGAAGGCCTGGAGCGCAAGCAGGCCACCGAGGCCGGCCCGGGCGACATCGTGCTCATCAACGGCATCGAGAACATCGGCATCGGCGTCACCCTCACCGATATCGAAAACCCGCTGCCGCTGCCGATGCTGCAAGTGGACGAGCCCACGCTGACGATGAACTTCTGCGTCAACAACTCGCCGCTCGCCGGCCGCGAGGGCAAGTACGTCACCAGCCGCCAGATCTGGGATCGCCTGCAGCGCGAGTTGCAGAGCAACGTGGCGCTGAAGGTGCGCGAAACAGCCGAGGACGGCATCTTCGAAGTCAACGGCCGCGGCGAATTGCACCTCACCATCCTGCTCGAAAACATGCGCCGCGAAGGCTACGAGCTGGCGGTGAGCAAACCGCGCGTGGTGTTCCACGAGGTGGATGGCGTGCGCCACGAGCCGATCGAGCTGGTCACCGCCGATGTGGAAGATCAGCACCAGGGCGCCGTCATGCAGGCGCTCGGCATGCGCCGCGCCGATCTGGTCAACATGGAAACCGACGGCATGGGCCGCGTGCGCCTGGAGTACCGCATCCCGGCGCGTGGCCTCATCGGCTTTCAGAACGAATTTCTCAACCTGACCCGCGGCACTGGCCTCATCAGCAACATCTTCGATGGCTACGAGGCCTACAAGGGCGAGATCGACGGCCGCAAGAACGGCGTGCTGATCAGCATGGACGACGGCGAAATCGTCACCTATGCCCTGGGCAAGCTCGACGACCGCGGCCGCATGTTCGTGCGAGCAGGCGATCCGGTGTACGAGGGCATGATCGTCGGCATCCACAGCCGCGACAACGATCTCGTGGTGAACGCCGTGCGCATGAAGCAGCTCACCAACTTCCGCGTTTCGGGCAAGGAAGACGCGATCAAGATCACGCCGCCGATCGAGCTCTCGCTCGAATACGCGGTGGAATTCATCGCCGACGATGAACTGGTCGAGATCACGCCCAAGAGCATCCGCATCCGCAAGCGGCACCTGAAGGAACACGATCGCAAGCGGGCCTCGCGCGAGTCGACCACCTGACCGACCCCGGCCCGTTCAGCGCATGCCCATGACTCACGGCCGCGCAGCGCTGGCGATGGTGCTCGCCACCTTGATGTGGAGCACCGCCGGGGTGGTGTCGCGGCATCTCGAATCGGCGGGCAGCTTCGAAGTCACCTTCTGGCGCAGCCTGTTCAATGCCTTGGCGCTGGCCGCGATGCTGGCCTGGTGGCGGGGGCCTGCGGCGCTGGCAACGGCAATCCGTCAGGGCGGCCGCACGCTGTGGATCTCCGCCCTGTGCTGGAGCGTGATGTTCACCGCTTTCATGGTGGCGATCATGCTCACCACGGTGGCCAACGTGCTGGTGACGATGGCCATTGCGCCGCTGCTCACCGCGATCGTGGCGCGTATCGCGCTCGGCCAGAAACTCGCCGCTCGCACCTGGATCGCCATCGTGGTGGCCGGTGCCGGCATTGCCTGGATGTATGGGCAGCAAGCGAGCGGCACGCAGCCGCGTCACCTGCTCGGCACGCTGGTGGCGCTGTGCGTGCCGATCGCCGCCGCCATCAACTGGACGCTCATCCAGCACGCCAGTCGGCGTGCCGCGGCGCCCACCGATATGCTGCCCGCCGTATTGCTCGGCGCGGCCCTCTCGGCGCTGGCCACCTGGATACCGGCCTTGCCGTTCGCTGCCAGCGTGCACGATGTGGCGCTGCTGGCGATGCTGGGCGTGGGGCAACTGGCCATCCCGTGCATGCTGGTGGTGATTGTGGCCAAGGTGCTGAGCGCACCGGAGCTGTCGCTGCTGGGGCTGCTGGAGGTGATTTTCGGCGTGGCCTGGGTGTGGATTGCCGGTGGTGAACAGCCGTCTGCCG
>JANMAS010000299.1:0-5733 GCA_031359975.1 Burkholderiales bacterium | reverse complement strand
CATCGACAGCAGCGGCGTGCCGTGTGTGCACCTGATGGAAACCACGCGCAAGCCGGGCCTGTACAGCGTCGGTTTTTCGCAGGCCCAGGCGGGCCGCGCGATCACCGAGCACCTGTTGGCACGCGGGTGCCGACGCATCGCCTTTATCGCGGCGCAGCTCGATCCGCGCGTGATGCAGCGCGCCGAAGGCTATCGCCGCGCACTGAAGGCCGCCGGCTGCCACGATCCCCGCCTGGAGCTGCTCGATCCCGATCGTTCTTCGATGGCCCTGGGCGGGCGTTTGTTCGAGCAGCTGCTGGCCCGTCACCCGGATGTGGACGCCGTGTTCTTCTGCAACGACGACCTCGCCCAAGGCGGCCTGCTCGCGGCCCTTCGCCTGGGCGTGAAGGTGCCGGGCCAGGTGGCCGTGGCGGGCTTCAACGATCTCTCCGGCAGCGATCAGATGCTGCCGCCGCTGACCACCGTGCACACACCGCGCGGCGAGATCGGCGTGCAGGCCGCGGGCCTACTGCTCAAGCTGATGCGCGGCGACAGCGTGGCCACCCCCAGCATCGACGTGGGCTATTCGCTGGTGATTCGCGGCAGCGCCTGATCCCGCACAACGCGGGTTTTCGCCCTCCGTCGGCGGGGCCACAGTTCGTAACATCCGCGCAGCCAGGGCCATGTCCCGCCTGAGCCAGCTTTACCCCCCATTGCAGGAGACACGATGAGCAAGATTGCACCCACACGACGCCGATTCCTGAAAAAGGCCACCACCGGTGCCGCTGGCGCGGGTGCGCTGGCCTTCCCGATGATCTCGAAGGCGGAAACGATCACGCTGCGCTTCCAGAGCACCTGGCCCGCGAAAGACATCTTTCATGAGTACGCGAACGATTTCGCCACCAAGATCAACAACATGGCCGGTGGCCGGCTGAAGATCGAAGTGCTGCCGGCCGGCGCCGTGGTGCCCGCCTTCCAGCTGCTCGAAGCGGTGGCCAAGGGCACGCTCGATGGCGGCCACGGCGTGGTGGCCTATCACTACGGCAAGAACTCGGCGCTCGCCCTTTGGGGCTCCGGCCCGGGCTACGGCATGGATCCGAACATGCTGCTGGCCTGGCACTACTACGGCGGCGGCGAAGCGCTGCTGCAGGAGATCTACAAGGGTTTGAACATCGACGTGGTGTCGTTCCTCTATGGCCCGATGCCCACGCAGCCGTTTGGCTGGTTCAAGAAACCGATCGCCAAGGTGGATGATCTCAAGGGCGTGAAGTTCCGCACCGTGGGCCTGGCGGTGGACATCTACACCGAGATGGGCGCCGCGGTAAACCCGCTGCCCGGCGGCGAGATCGTGCCGGCGCTCGACCGCGGCCTGATCGATGGCGCCGAGTTCAACAACGCCAGCTCCGACAAGCTGCTCGGCTTTCCCGATGTGGTGAAGAACTGCATGCTGCAGAGCTTTCACCAGAGCACCGAGCAATTCGAGATCCTGTTCAACAAGACCAAGTACGAGAGCCTCTCCGGCGAGCTGAAGAAGATCATCGACTACGCGGTGGAAGCATCCAGTGCGGATATGAGCTGGAAGGCGATCGACCGCAACTCCAAGGATTACATCGAGCTGAAAAAGGCCGGCGTATCGTTCTACAAGACACCCGATGCGATCTTGCGCGCGCAGCTCGAAGCGTGGGACAAGGTGGTGGCGAAAAAGTCCGCCGAGAACCCGATCTTCAAGAAGATCCTCGACAGCCAGAAGGCCTTTGCCCAGCGCGCCGGCGCATGGCAGAACGACTACCTCGTCGACTTCAAGATGGCCTACAACTACTACTTCGCCAAGAAGTGATCTGAAGGCCCCTTTCCCTGGCTTGGGGAGAGGGTCGGGCCCTCACCTGCCCTCTCCCGCCACGGGAGAGGGAGACAACCTGGCGGACAAGTCAATGCAATCGATGCTGCTGGCGGTAGACCGCCTATCCACCTGGCTCGGCCAGGTTTTCGCGTGGGCGATCGTGGCGCTCACCGCGCTCATTACCTGGGAGGTGTTCTCCCGCTACGCGTTCAACCAGCCGCACGACTGGGCCTTGAACATCCAGATCATGTTCTACGGCACGCTGTTCATGATGGCCGGCGCCTACACGCTGGCAAAAAACGGCCATGTGCGCGGCGATGTGCTTTACGGTTTTTTCAGGCCGCGCACGCAGGCCACGCTGGATCTGATCCTTTACTTCGTGTTCTTCCTGCCCGGCATCGTGGCCCTCACCTGGGCCGGCTGGACGTACGCACGCGAATCGCTCGCCATCCATGAGCAAACCTTCTCCGCCACCGCGATCCCCTTGTACCCGTACAAGTTTGTGATCCCGCTGGCCGGCGGCATGCTGCTGCTGCAGGGCATCGTGGAAATCGTGCGCTGCATCGTGTGCATCCGCACCGGCGCCTGGCCTTCGCGCGAGCAGGACGTGGAAGAGGTGGATGTGGAAAAGCTCAAGGAGATGGTGCACGTGAAAGACGAAGACATCATCGCGCTCGACAAATACCTGGCTCGCGGAGAACCGCGATGACCATCCGCAAGGAACTGTGGTTCGGGTTCATCATCATGGGCCTGATCATCGCCGGCACCCTGGTGATGCTGATCAGCGCGCCGGCCATCACCAATGGCCACCTCGGCATGATGATGCTGGCGCTGGTGGTGGTGGCCATCATGCTGGGCTTTCCCACGGCTTTTACGCTCATGGGCATGGGCATGATCTTCACCTGGCTGGCGTACGACCGCGACATCACCAAGACGCTCGATCTGATGGTGCAGGCGGCGTTCAAGGTGATGAGCAACGATGTGCTGATCTCCATCCCGTTGTTCGTGTTCATGGGTTATCTCGTGGAGCGCGCCAACCTGATCGAGAAGCTCTTTCGCAGCCTGCATCTGGCGCTTGCGCGGGTGCCCGGCTCGCTGGCCGTGGCCACGCTGTTTACCTGTGCCGTGTTTGCCACCGCCACCGGCATCGTGGGCGCGGTGGTCACGCTGATGGGGCTGCTGGCGCTGCCGCAGATGCTCAAGGCCGGCTACGACGTGCGTGTATCGGCCGGCGCCATCACCGCGGGCGGCTGCCTGGGCATCCTCATCCCGCCTTCGGTGATGCTGATCGTCTACGGCGCCACCGCCGGTGTCTCGGTGGTGCAGCTGTACGCGGGCGCGTTTTTCCCCGGCATCATGCTGGCGGGGCTGTACATCGTCTATGTGGTGGTGCTGGCCTGGTTCAAGCCCGCGCTGGCACCGCCGCTCTCGGCCGAACAACGCAAGGTCACCTTGCCGCCGATCACCCAGCGGGTGGCCGACACCATCTCCAACCGCGCCCTCCCCGCGCTGGTCACCGCGCTCAAGGGCCCGCGAAACGCCAACGTGCCCAGCGGCTACCTGTTGCGCCAGCTCGGCATCGCGCTGCTGCCCGCGCTGGTGTTTGTGGTGGTGGCCGCGCTGGCCTATGTGCGCGACACGCGGCCAGCCGATGCGCCACGTGCGGCCATCCAGAGTGGCGCGCTCGCAGAGCCTGATGGCGGGGTGAAGGAGCCTCCCGGCGCCCAGAGTGGATTGCAGGAGCCCCCCGGCGCCAACGAGGGCGTGAAAGAACCCCCAGGCGCCACGGCCACCGCATCCACCTCGCTCGCCGAGCCGCCGGGGGCCACGCCGTCCACCAGCCTGGCCGAGCCCCCAGGTGCCACATCGGGCCTGAAGGAGCCCCCGGGCGCCAGCCCGGGCCTGCAGGAGCCACCCGCCGCGCAGCTGGCCGAGCCACCACAAACCTCCGGCGACACGGCAGCCGCACCCGCCGCGCCGCGCACCAGCGCCGGCCCCGGCTACTGGATCGGCCTGGCCGTGGGCGCCCTCGCCCTGGTGGGCTTCTACGCCATCCTCAGCTTTCAGCGGCTCGAGATCTTCAAGATGCTGCTGTCGAGCTTTTTCCCGCTGGTGGTGATGATTCTTGCGGTGCTGGGCTCCATCGTCTTTGGCCTGGCCACACCCACCGAAGCGGCTGCCGTGGGCGCCACCGGCGGCATTTTGCTGGCGGCGGCCTACAGGCAGCTCACGGTGGGCGTGGTGCGCGAAAGCGCCTACCTCACCGCCAAGACCAGCGCCATGGTGTGCTGGCTGTTCGTGGGCAGCGCCATCTTCTCGGCCGCGTTTGCGTTGCTCGGCGGCCAGGAACTGGTGGAGCACTGGGTGCTGAGCATGGACCTCAGCAAAACCCAGTTTCTGCTGCTCTCGCAGGTGATCATCTTCGTGCTCGGCTGGCCGCTGGAGTGGACAGAGATCATCGTGATCTTCATGCCCATCTTCATCCCCCTGCTCGACAACTTCGGCGTTGACCCGCTCTTCTTCGGCCTGCTCGTGGCCCTCAACCTGCAAACCGCCTTCCTCAGCCCCCCCGTGGCCATGGCCGCGTTCTACCTGAAAGGCGTGAGCCCGCCTCACGTGACGCTGAACCAGATCTTCGCCGGCATGATCCCCTTCATGGGCATCCAGGTGATCGCCATCTTCCTGCTCTACATATTCCCGCAGATCGGGTTGTGGCTGCCGCAGGCGATTTATAAGTAGGGGTGGGGTGGGAGCGGTTGGCGAGCCACGGCCAGGCCGTGGTGGAGCGCTGCGCGCTGTCTGTTGAATCGGCGTTTTCGGGAAGATGGGTTGGGCGGCGCGCCATGGCCAAGGCATGAGGAGGCACGCGTGTCATCCGGACACTTACCGCCAAGCAACAACGGCGGGCTCAGCCTTTCGCCGCGACAGGCCGATGCGTGGGCATGTGGGGGCCTCATCAGAAGTGATGACGTTGCACTACCGACGATGCCGCGTAGGCCCTGCCCACTGCGTTATCTTCGGCCGGTGCGGCCGTGCAACTCCGGCCGAGTCGAATGACGGATAACCACAGTCTTCACAGACTTGAATCAATATGATTTGTGACGGAGGCGGAGTTGACCGACTCAGTGATACCGCCGACGCTGGCTCCAGCCAAGCGCCGGTCGCCGAGCAGGATGCGCGGAACGGTTGCCCCCTAACCATTCCTTTAAGCGGACGGCGAATTGCGAATGGTTCGCCATAGGCGCGATCATGGTGGCAACGGCCGGGGCGGCGCAGACGACGCAGGCTGAGCAAGTGCAGTAGCTTGACACAAGTATCCACTTGGATACAATTTGCGATGTTCTCCGTTCAGCTTACAAGCGAATTTCAGATCTGGATCGATCGCCTCAAAGACAAGACGGCACAGGTCCAAATCGCTGCCCGACTTCGCCTGGCCGAGGCAGGAAGTCTTGGCGATTGGAAGCCCGTTGGAGGTGAGGCGCGCTCAGCGCATCCTGAGCCAACCGGAGCTTGAGCCATGACCAAATCCAAGAAGGCAACTTCCCTAGTTCCGTTCGATGCGGCACGGTATCTGACGGACGATGCCGCTGTAGCGGAGTACATGACTGCGGTACTTGAGACTGGAGACGCTGATCTTCTCCTGCTGGCGCTTGCGGATGTTGCTCGAGCCCGCGGCATGGCCCTGGTGGCCAGGCAGGCCGGGTTGGGCCGCGAGAGCCTGTACAAGGCGCTCACCCCGGGATCCAAGCCGCGATTCGAGACGGTGCTGAAGGTGGCCAGGGCACTTGGTGTGCGCCTGACAGCACAACCGGTCTAGATCAGCAGCCAGTCTGGTGGGGCGCAAGCGTGGCCTCAAGGCCCTCGTGACGGTGGAGCTGCGAGGCGACTACAGCAGGTCGCTTTCGCCATCGTTG
>JANMAS010000291.1:0-9120 GCA_031359975.1 Burkholderiales bacterium | reverse complement strand
GTGTACTACGTGATGTCGATCGCCAGGCCGCGTGTGCTGCCGCTCGGCCGGGCCAAGGCCTGAGCATCTGAAGCCCGCGGCGGTGGGCGCGACGACAATGGCGCGCCCATCCGCTGCAGCCGCAGGTTCAGAAGGTCGCCCCATGGTGTCGAAGGCCAAGATCGCCGAGCGCGTCGTTCAATCGATTCTCACTCGCCAGTTGCGGCCCGGGGAGCGGCTTGGCGAGCAGGAGCTGGCCGATCTGTTCGGGGTGAGCCGAACGCTGGTGCGCGAAGCGCTGATGGTGTTGCAGGCGCGCGGCTTTGTGGAGGTGCGCTCCCGCATGGGCTGGTATGTGGTGGAGCCTTCGTTCGAGGAGGCGCGCGAAACCTACGCCGCCCGACGTGTCATCGAAACCGGCATGCTGCGCGATGCCGGCAAGCCCCTGCAGGCGGTGATCCGCAAGCTGCGCCAGCACGTGGCCGACGAGCGCAAGGTGATCGAAGCTTCGGATGCGGCCACACGCAGCGTGCTGCTGGCGGATTTTCATGTCTGCCTGGCCGAGTGCCTGGGCAACCGCTTTCTCACCGCGATGATGGTGGATCTCTCGGCGCGCACCACGCTGGTCTCGGCGCTGTATCAATCGCAGGCGGCGGCGCAGGATTCCAACGCCGACCATGCCGCCATCGTGGCGGCGCTGGCCGAGGGCGATGCGGCCGAAGCCGAGCGGCTCATGCGCAACCACATCGACACGCTGGCGGCCAGGCTCGACGAATCGCTGGCCGGGCAAGGCAGCTCGCGCGAACGGCTGCGCGCAGCGCTGGCGCCCGCAAAGGCCGAGAAGCCCCGCAAGGCGGCCACCAAGACCGCCGCTTAGTTTCGTAACACCACGCCCTGGCGGGCGACGCCCAAGCAGATCAGCGCGGGGCCAGCATGCGCACGCGCCGCGCAGCCTCTTCGGCGTGAGCGTCGTCGATCTCGCGCATCACGCCGCCCACATCCACCGGCCCGGCCTTGTGCACGAAGCGCCCGCTGAGCGCTGAGTCGGGCTGCAGCACGCCACGTTCGTACAGGCCCCAGATCTCATGCCCGAAATCGGTGTTGCGCAACTCGGGCGCAAAGCGGCCGAAAAAATCGCGCAGATTGTTGACGTCGCGCAGCAGCATGCGCTTGGCGTGGTTGTTGCCGGCGGCGTCGACCGCCTGCGGCAGATCGATGATCACCGGGCTCTCCTGGCCTTCGTGGTGGCCCCGCAGCACATTGAACTCCGACAGATCGCCGTGCACCACCCCGGCGCACAACATGCGCACCACCTCCTTCAGCAAGGTGGCATGGTGCGCACGCGCCTGTTCGGGCGTGAACTCGACATCGTTCAGCCGCGGGGCGGCGGCGCCGTGTTCGTCGGTTACCAGTTCCATCAGCAACACGCCGTCGTGGAAGTTGTAGGGCTTGGGCACCCGCACACCGGCGGCGGCCAGCCGGTAGAGCGCGTCCACCTCGGCGCTTTGCCAGGCGGCTTCGCTGGCCTGGCGGCCAAAGCGGGTGCCCTTGGCCATCGCGCGCGCCTGGCGCGTGTTTTTCACCTTGCGGTTTTCGGTGTAATCCACAGCCTGGCGGAAGCTGCGTTGCGTGGCCTCCTTGTAGATCTTGGCGCAGCGGGTTTCCTCCCCGCAGCGCACCACATAGACCATCGCCTCCTTGCCGCTCATCAGCTGTCGGACCACGGTGTCGATCAGGCCTTCGTCGATGAGGGATTGCAGTCGCGGGGGTGCTTTCATGGGGGGATTGTCGGTTGCGCCGCCATCAGGACGATTGACGCGCGCTTGTTATCCTTCTGATAGCGTGCCGCATGCCGGCCACGTGCCGTGGGAAGGGGAACTCGATGCACAAGGTTCTGACGGTTTGCGCCACCGCGTTGGCCTTGCTGGGCGCACCCGCGGCGCAGTGCGCCTCGCCGCCGGCCCATCCGCTGTTGGCCGAATGGGCCGGGCCTTACGGTGGTGTGCCGCCGTTCGACAAGGTCAGGCTCGCGCTCTTCAAGCCCGCGATCGAGGCCGGCATGGCGCAGCAGCGGCGCGAGATCGCCGCCATCTGCAACAACCCGGCACCACCCACCTTCGACAACACGGTGCTGGCGATCGAGCGCAGCGGCCGTGCGCTCGGGCGCGTGAGCCGCTTGTTCTGGTTGTGGTCGGGCTCGCTGAGCACACCGCCGTTTCAGCGGCTGGAGCGTGAGCTGGGCCCGCGATTTGCCGCCTTCGGCGACGAGTTCAATCAGAACGTGGCGCTGTTCCGGCGTGTCGAGGCCGTCTACCGCTCGCCCGAAATGGCCACGCTCAACCCCGAGCAACAGCGGCTGGTGTGGAGCTACTACACCGGGTTCGTGAAACACGGCGCCACGCTCGATGCGGCGCAGAAGAAGCGGGTGGCCGCGATCAATCAAAGGCTGGCGCTGCTCGGCACGCAGTTCAGCCAGAACATGATGGCCGATGAAGAGCGGGCGCTGGTGATCACCAGCGCCGCCGAACTGGCCGGTTTGTCGCCCGCCGAGATCGATGCCGCCGCCGCGCACGCCAAGACCATGAAGCTGCGTGGCCAGTGGGCGATTGCCAACACGCGCTCGTCGATGGAGCCCTTCATCACCCATGCCACCCGCCGCGATCTGCGCGAGAAGGGCTGGCGGCTGTGGATCATGCGCGGCGACAACGGTGATGCCCACGACAACAACCGCATCGTGACCGAGACGCTGCTGCTGCGTGCCGAACGCTCCCGGTTGATGAGCTTTCCCAGCTACGCGCATTGGCAACTCACCGATTCCATGGCCGGCGATCCACAAAAAGCCATGGACCTGATGCTTCAGGTGTGGCGGCCCGCGGTGCAGCGCCTGCGCGAGCAGGTGGCGCAGATGCAGGCGCTGGTGGATGCCGAACGCGGCGGCTTCAAGATCCAGCCTTGGGACTTTCGCTACTACGCCGAGAAGCTGCGCGCGGCCAGCTACAACTTCGACAGCGCCGAGCTCACGCCCTATCTGCAGCTCGACAACATCCGCGAGGCGATGTTCTGGGCGGCCGGCCGGCTCTACGGCCTGCGCTTCGAGCGCATCACCGATGTGCCGGTGTTCCACCCTGACATGAGCACCTACAAGGTGCTGGGCGCCGACGGCCAGCTCGTCGGCCTGTGGTACTTCGACCCCTATGCACGCGCCGGCAAATCCTCCGGCGCCTGGATGAACAGCTACCGGTTGCAGCAAAGGCTGGCCGGCGACATCACGCCGATCGTGTCGAACAATTCCAACTTCACCCACGGCAAGCCGGGTGAGCCGGAGTTCATCTCCTGGGACGACGCGGTGACGATGTTCCACGAGTTTGGCCACGCCTTGCATGGGCTGATGTCCAACGTCACCTACCCGAGCCTGGCCAGCCCGAACACCCTGTCCGACTTCGGCGAGTTCCCATCGCAGCTCAACGAACATTGGCTGCCCACGCCGGAAGTGTTGAGCCGCCTGGTGGATACCGCCGGGCGCCCCTTGCCGCCCGAGCTGGTGGCCAAGGTGCGGCGGGCCAAGGTTTTCGACGAGCCCTTCGCCGCCACCGAATTTCTCGCCTCGGCCATCGTGGACATGAAGCTGCATCTGATCAGCGGCACACCGGTCGATCCACGCGCCTTCGAAAAGGCCGCACTGGCCGAACTGGGCATGCCGCCGGAGATCGTGATGCGCCACCGCATCCCGCAGTTCGGCCACATCTTCTCCAGCGAAAACTACGCGGCCGGGTACTACAACTACCAATGGGCCGCCGTGCTGGAGCACGATGCGTTTGCGGCCTTCACCGAGGCCGGCGATGTGTTCGACCCGGCATGGGCCAAGCGCCTGCGCGACACGATCTACGCGGTCGGCAACACCATCGATCCGGCGCAGGCCTTCCGCAACTTTCGCGGTCGTGATCCGCAGGTGGAAGCATTGCTGCGGGCGAACGGGTTTTTGCCGACGGCGGCGCCTGCGGCGCCGGCTTCAGCGGCTGGCAACTGATCGGTGGTTTGCTATCGCGCAGTCAAGCCTCGCGATAGCGCGCCCGCCACGCGGTGAGCAGCTTGCGGGTTTCGTCATCGGGCCGCGCGGGCAGCTTGCGGTATTCGCTGCAATCGCTCTTGCGCGCCATCAGCCGGTGGTTGACGAGCTCGCGGCGGAGTAGGGCGTGATCGGAGAAGAGGTTGGCTGCCTTGAGGATCGCGTTGACTTCGCTCTCGGTGTAAGTGCGCTTGGCGTCGAAGCGCGTCCACAGCGCCCACAGCGCGAGCTTCTGCACCGAGAACTTCACCGGCCAGCGCATCAGGCGGCCTTGGTTGTCGAACTGCGCCAGGGCTTTGCGGGCGTTGTCGGTCAATGGCGCCGCCGCAGTTGACAGCGCGATTTGCGACGTGGGTGCGGGCGCTGGTGGTGCCGTCCGCAGCGCCTGCCGCAAGGCCTGCCAATTGCGCTGCCCCTGGGCGCGCGCGATCAGGTTGAGCAACTCCACCTGCCCTGGCGGCGCGGGCTTGGCGCTGTGGCGTTCGTGCAGCGCCTGGCCCAGTGAGCGGGCGAAGGCCGACACATCGGCGATCTGGATGGCGAACAGTTCCTTGGTCATGGTGCTTCCTCGGCGTCCGGCATGCCGGACGTCAACACTGCATGCGCGTGCAACCCTGCGTGGAGCAAGGCGCCGGTGGTTGCCGACTTCCGGCCTGGCGCATGCGTGGTGACGTGGGGACGCATGAGGCCAAGGTGATATCGATGGCAGGTCAAGCTCGTGGATGGCCACGCGGCAACGCCTGGGTGAACTGCCGACCCTGGGATGCGGGAGTTTAACGGCGTGGCGCAGGGTAGCCGCGAAGGTCGTGCCGCCGCGGCCTCGCGATCACGCCATCGCCAGCAGGCCCGCCACCAGGCCCATGCTGGCGAGCATCAGCACACCGCTGTAAACGATGCTGACAAACGCCGCGCGCATCAGGGTGGCGCCCCAGCCGCCGCGATAAACCTCGCGCATCGCCCACACGCCGTACACAGGCACCACCCACAGGAGCACGCCGCTCACCATCTCGGGCAGCAGCGCCACCAGCAGCAGCACGAGGAACCAGAACGCATGAAGATGCAGGCTGAAGACGACATGCTCGCCGTAGGTCATTCGGCGCTTGCGGTAGGCCAGCGTCACGATGCCGGCAAAAACCGGCAGCAGCACGAACACCGCGTACGGCGCCGTGCCGATCAACTGTGCCTGCAGGTGTTCGGCAAAACCGACAGGGTCTTTGCGGTAGCGCTCGCCCACGTGGTTGACGAGGCGTTCCAGCGCGTTGCAGGCCTGCTGGCCGGCCGCGCCGCAATCTATCGGCCGCGTGGCCGCCACCGCAGGCACGCCCGTGCCTTTGCCTGGGGCGGATGCCGGGGTTGATACGGCAGACGCGGCAGAGGCGGTTGCCGGGCCCGAAGCGGCTGCGGCGTGGATGTCCGGCATCGTCGCTTCCGGGCGGGCGGCCCCATCGAAGACGACCACCTGATCGACCGCCGCGGGCATCAGCTTGAGCACCAGAAAAAAGACGAAGCTCGCGGTGAGGTACAGGCGCAGCGGCAGCACGTAGCGCCGTCGGCGGCCGGCCAGATACTCGCGCGTCAGCCGGCCGGGGCGCAGCAGCAGCAAGCCCAGGGTGCGCCACAGCGCGCCTTCGAGCGCCATGTAATGCCCGACGAACTCATGCACAAACTCGCCGAGTGTGGGCGCGTGCAAAGCCGTCTCCTGACCACACGCGGCGCAGAAGTTCATCGAGGCGCGCGCGCCGCAGTTGCGGCAGGCGATGGCGGAATGGGTGGGTGGATGTGACACGAGCGCGAGCTTAATGCACAGCCCTTCGCACGTTCGCTCTTGTGAACGCATGGCCTGGGTGAGCGACTGCGCCAACTGGCGCGGCGACGACGACAACTGAGTTGCCTTCGGTCATGTCCGCAGGTCAGACGCTGGTCCGTGCGGGATCAGTTTCGAGTTGAAGAGTCGGCCGTGTGCAAAAGCGCCGGGGCGCCATTGCCCCATGCGGTGGGGTCGATTGTCCCGACGCCTTGAAACACGGGGCGGCTGAACAGGTAGCCCTGCATCAGGTGGATGCCGGCATGCAGGAGGAAGTCTCGTTCGGCGGCTGTCTCGATGCCCTCGGCGATCACCTGGACGCCCAAGTCGCGGCAAATGCGTACCAGGCCCAGCACGATGGCCTGCCGGGAGCGGCTTTGGTCGACGTTGCGCACCAGCTCCATATCGACCTTGATGAGGTCAGGCTGAAAGCCGGCGAGCAGCGTCAGCCCGGCAAAGCCCGCGCCGAAATCGTCGATGGCTGTCAGCAGGCCGCAGCGCTTGTATTCGCGCAGGATCTCGGCGAGCCAGGGGCCGTCCTCGACCCGCTCGCCCTCGGTCACCTCGAAGATGATCCGCTCCAGCGGAAAGCCATGCACCCGCGCCGCCTCGAGCGTCGTGCGAATGCAGATCTCGGGCTTGTAGATGGCGTTGGGCAGGAAGTTGATCGATATCCGTTCCTGGATGCCGAGTCGGGCGGCGGTCTTGATCGCCTTGACGCGGCAGGCCTGATCGAAGCGATAGCGGTTCTGTTGATTGACCTGCGACAGCACGCTCATCGCGCCCTCGCCGTTGGGGCCCCTCACCAGGGCCTCGTGGCCGTAGATGGCGCGTGTGGCCACATCGACGATGGGTTGGTAGGCGTAGTCGAACTGAAAGCCCACACGTTCGGCCGCGCCGCAATCGCCGCAGGGGCGGCCGGTCTCGTCGAGCGCCGCGAATTCAGACGCGGCCATTTTCAGCTTGATCATCCGCATGATCTTGCGCTCGTCCAGGCCAACCCGATGCAGAGAAAAGCCCCGGTCGAAACGAAGATCTTGATCGATGGGCCGGCCCGGATGCTCAAGCCTGAACGGTATCTGCCACCACCCCGGAAACCACCGACAAGTCGCGGGGCTCGCGCCTGGAAGCCCGCATCTCGGTTGCACAGAAGGCGATGTTGCAGCAGGCCGCTGCCCTGTCGGGCCGCACGCTGAGCGAATTTGTGGTCGCCAGTGCGCAGGAAGCGGCCGGTCGCGTCATCCAGGAACACGAAACCAGCCGCCTGAGCCGGTCCGAACAGATGGCGTTTGTCAGTGCCTTGCTCAACCCAAACTCGCCCGATGCGCGCCTGCGCAAGGCGGCAGCGGCCTACCGTAAACAGATGGGGCTGTGATCGCCCACGCCCGCCGCGACGTATCGAATTGAGGCGGACCACTGAGCTGATTTATTGAACGCAGATAATTATTCTCGTGGAATAAATGCGTGTAATTCGATGAGAAACAGCTACCTGCTGCCAACAAGCGCCCGACTCGTGGGCGCGATACTGCCCCTGAAAAGACGCCGCTGAAGTGACTGATTGCCTGCCGGATTGCCCGTACATCGCGCCACCAGAAACCCGACTACCCCGCCACCCTCCCCACCACCACGCTCGCCTGCAACGGCAAATCCGTAGGCACCCGCCTCACCCCCTCAAACCCCGCCTGACTCAGCAGCCCGCTCAGCTCCTCAAAACTCCGTGGCCGCCCCTGCCGCATGGCCAGCAGGTACAGCCCGAAATAGGCATCCCCCATGGCCTGCGCGCCCCGTGTGTGAGCGAGTGGTTCGGCCAATAAAAGTGTGCCTCCCGGCGGCAACGCAGCTCGCGCGGCGCGCAGCAGCGTGAGCACGGCGGGGTCGTCGTGGTCGTGCACCACGCGCACCAGCGAGATGATGTCGGCGCCTTGGGGTAACGCGTCGTGCAGGAAGCTGCCACCGTAGGCCTTGGCGCGGTGGGCGAGGCCGGCGCTGGCCAGGCGGGCGGTGGCGCGTTCGGCCACGGCGGGCAGGTCGAACACCATCAATTGCAGCTTGGGTGCGGCCTGTGCGGCGGCGCATGCAAACGCGCCTTCGCCGCCGCCCACATCGAGCAGGCAGCGGTGCTGCTTCAACGGGTAGGCATCGAGGATCTGGCGTGAGACGAGCGGTTGCGAGGCCGCCATCAATGCGGAGTAGGCCGAGACGCGTTCGGCGCTGGGGCCTTCGGCTGCATGCCCGTTGGCGTTGGGCGCCTGGGTGGCGGCGGTTGGGTCGGCATAGGCCCAGTAGCTCGACAGGTGTGTGGCGCCGTGGGGATGCTCGCGCAGCAGGGTGAGGGGGTCGGCCAGATCGGCGTACAGCGCGCCGTGGTGCTCGATCATGGCCACCACGCCGGGGTTGCCGCGCAGCGCGGCGCCCAGCGGGCCCAGGCCGTAGCGCTCGGTGTGCTCGTCGCCGCGGCGCTGCAGCAGGCGCAGGGCGACGGCGGCGTCGAGCAGGCGGCGGGTGCTGTCTTCGGGCATGGCGATGCGCTGGGCGATCTCGGCCACGCTCAGCGGGCCGGGGGCGAGGCGCTCGAACAGATCGAGCCGCACGCAGGCCAGCAGCACCTGGGAGTAAACGAAGCCGGCCACCAGATGGAACAGCGCTGCCGCTTCTCGGCGGGCGATCGGGCGGGTGAGGGCAAAGGCCGCGGCGGCGTGCTGGAAACGCGGGCTGGCGAGCAGGCGATCGCGCCAGCCCAGCCAGCGCCGCACCAGCGGATTCACGGTTCCGCGATCACGTTATCGCGTTCACGTGGGCACGTTCGCGTCAGCGCGACCACATCATGCGCGCGCCATCGGATCAGGCCGCCACGCGAATCGCTTCGAGGCCGAGGGAGTCAGACATGTCTTTGGGCACCAGGCGCTGCGATTCCATGCGCACCCGCGCGCGCAGGTGCGCGGCGCCGGGGCAGGGCGGGATGGCATCGATGGCGCGGCGCACCAGCTGGTCAAACAGCTGGATGGCGCCTTCCAGGCCATGCTGACTGGCCACGCTGGGGCGGCCGAGGGCGACATCGCGGCCCACCGGTTTGCCCAGCAGATCGGGATCGGCCACCACGTCGCGGATATCGTCGGCCACCTGGTAGGCCTCGCCCAGGCAATCGCCGAGGGCGTGCCACGGCTGGGCCGGCGCGCCGGCGGCCACCGCGCCGGCCATGGTGGCGGCGGAGAAGAGCGCGCCGGTCTTGGCACGTTGGTAATCGGAGAGGTTGATGCGGGGCTCGCATTCC
>JANMAS010000281.1:0-3013 GCA_031359975.1 Burkholderiales bacterium | reverse complement strand
CGCGATGCCGCTGGCCATGCAGCCGGCCGCGTAGGCTCGGGCATAGCACCGCAGCGCGGCATCGCGCTTGTCCAGCCAAGGCATCAACACGCGCATCGCATGGCAGCTGGTGACCAGGTGCAGCACGGTGAAGTTGCGCGTGGCGGTGTAGCGCTCTGCGGCGAAATCGGCGAGCGCCCGCAAGGTGTTGTCGTCAATCAGCAGCGCGTTGGCGTGCCGCGCGAAATGCTCGCTCTCCGCCACAAGGCGCATGCGCTCGAAGATCAGGTCGCCGTCGATCGGCGTTCCCGCCATGGCCGTGGCCAGTTCCCTCATCCATGCCGCAGGATCGTGTTGGATATTCGCCGACTGGGGCGGCGTGTCGCGGGGGACTAGCGGCAGATGGCGGCAAGCCCAGTAAGCCAGCCCGGCGGCCACTTCGCCTGCGTGGCCGGCCGAGATGGCGTAAGCGGTGCGGATCAAGCCATGGAATGCGGCGGCGCCCACGCCAGGCATGAGGCGTGGCAACACGCGGTTCAGCACCGGGCCCATGCCTTCTTCGGCGAGCATCGCTTGGAAGGTGGCCAGCAGATCGGCGAAGGCATCCACGCGGCCGAGTTGGGCGGTCCACTCAACCAGCGGCTTGCCGGCGCGGGTGGCGGGTTCAAGCCGGCCCACGTAGTGATCGAAGAAGGCTCGCAGCCGATCGTCGTCGGCGCCCAGATCGTGCAGTGCCCCCAACGCCATCGGCAGATGGCTGCTCAGCCCGCCGCGGTACTCCGGCGCATATCGAAGCCCGGCATCGAGCAACTCATCCAGCACGGTGCGGCTCTTGAGGAAACGCCCGGCCGCCCGAAGTTTCCTCATCCCCCTCGGGGGGCGGACGACGTATGTCGTCGGCCTGGGGGTACTCATACGCCCCGCCTTCGCGCGCCAGCCGCCACCCCAGTTCGGCCAGCGGCCCGGCCTTGGCGCCAGTGGCCACCGCATCGGCGCTGGCGGCGGTGCCGTCGAGTGCGCGGCGGGCGATGCCTTGCAGGATCGCGGCCATGCGGAAGAGGTTGTAGGCGAGGTAGAAATTCCAGTCGGTGAGCACCGCGTCGGCATCGGCGCGGCCAGTGCGCTCGCAATAGCGGCTCACGTAGGCGTGTTCACCGGGGATGCCCAGGCCGGGCAGATCGAGCCCGCCGATACCGCGAAACAGCGCCGGCCCGATGTGCCAGATCATGCAGTGGTAGCTCAGGTCCGCCAGTGGATGGCCGAGTGTGGAAAGCTCCCAGTCGAGCACCGCCTTCACGCGCCATTCATGCGCATCGAAGATCAGGTTGTCGAGGCGGAAATCGCCGTGCACGATGGCCCGTTCGGCGGCATCGCGCGCGCCTTCGGGGATGTGTGCGGGCAGCCAGTCGATCAGCGCATCCATGGCCGGCATGGGCTGGGTGGCGCTGGCGCGGTATTGCGTGCTCCAGCGCTCGATCTGGCGCGCAAAGTAGTTGCCGGGCCGGCCATAGTCGGCGAGCCCCACGTCATCCACACGCACCCGATGCAGCGCGGCGATCACGCGGTTCATCTCGTCGAAGATGGCGGCGCGTTCAGCCGCGAGCAGGCCCGGCAGCGCCGGCTCCCAGAAGATGCGGCCTTCCACCATCTGCATCAGGTAGAAGGCGCGGCCGATCACGGCTTCGTCGTCGCACAGCACCGCCACCTCGGGCACCGGCACCTGGCTGCCGGCCAGCGCGCGCATCACCCGCGCTTCGCGGTCGATCGCGTGGGCCGAGGGCAGCAGCCTGGCCTTCGGGCCCGGGCGGGTGCGCATCACCCATTGCCGCGAGGGCGTGATCAGCCGGTAGGTGGGATTCGATTGGCCGCCGCTGAAACGCTCGACGCCGACGATGCCCTCGTGGCCGGGCAGGTGCTGGCGCAGCCAGGCGTCGAGCGCGGCGGTGTCGAAGGTGTCGAGGGGAGCGGGGGCGCGGGCAGGTGCGGCGGACATCGGCAACACGGGTGCAGAGCCCGCGCGGAATCGGTGTCCCCGCATTGTGGCGAAAGGCGCGGCCCGCGTCGCCCTCGTTCAGAACCCCAGGCTGGCCCGCAAGCCCAGCAGGCGCACGGTGGGCGCGTTGCGATCTCCGCCGGCGCGCTGGATGAGCTGGAAATCGGGCGTGAGCTCCAGCGTGTCGTTGAACTTGAAGCGGTAGTAGAGCTCGGCGATGCGCTCGGTGCCGCTGGCGGCGTAGCCGGTGAGGCTGCCGTCGGCGGTGGCGTCGCGCCAGCCGCCGCTGGTCTTGAGCACACCCAGCGCAAAGCCGGCGGCGTCGCGGCCCCGGCCCCAGGCACGGCCGCCGTGCTCGAAGCCCAGCGTCAACGCATCGTTGAAGGTGCCGCTGCCGGCGGTGCGATGGCCGTAGCGGCCGAAGACGTTCCAGTCGCGGCCGAAGCGCTGGTCGGCGGAGAGGCCGAAGCCGGTGTGGCGCTGCTCCACCTCGTTGAAATCGCTGGTGCGGCCGTTGGTCCATGCATAGGCGCGGTAGGTGCCTCGCGGCTCGCCGTTGATCTGCTTGGGCGACATCTCCACCTGCGCAATCACCAGCGGCGCGCCGGAGCCGGCGGCAAACAGCGCGCCGCCGCCGGAGGCAAACACGCCCAGCGAGGCGCCCCAGCCCAGCGTGTCGCCTTCGTCAAAATAGCCCAACCGGATGCCCGGGGCAAAGCCGTAGGCATCGGCGCCGATATCGCCGCCCGAATCCAGCATCGGGTTGTGCACGAAGACGTTGTTGAGAAAGGCCGCGCCTTCGTCGCCGGCCACCGCGTTCTGGTCGAAAAAGCCAAACAGATCCATCTTGCCAATGTTCATCTCGACACGGCTGCTGGCCTGATCGTTGAAGCGGCCGCCATCGAGTGGCCATTGCAGCTGGTAGTAGGCCTGCGCCACCACCGCGTAGGTTTCGTCCGAGCCCGCCGCCGCCTCGAAGGTGGTGGAGTTCACCGCGCCGGTATAGGTGGGCCGCAGGGCCACGCCGCCGCCCTGGCCGAA
>JANMAS010000280.1:0-12405 GCA_031359975.1 Burkholderiales bacterium | reverse complement strand
CGCGGCCGTGAAGCCGCCCGAGGCGCCGCCCAGCGCCTTGCCGAAGGTACCGGTGATGATGTCCACCTTGCCAAACACGCCGCAATGCTCGGCGGTGCCACGGCCGCTCTTGCCCATGAAGCCGCTGGCATGGCATTCGTCGATGCCCAGCCACGCACCGAAGCGGTCGCACAGCGCGCGCATCTCGGCCAGTTGTGCGACCGTGCCGTCCATCGAAAACACACCGTCGGTGAAAACGAGCTTGAAGCGCGCGCCGTCGGCCCCGGCCTGCGCCAGGCAGCGGCGCGCGTCGTCCATGTCGTTGTGCTTGTAGCGGTAGCGCTTGGCCTTGCACAGGCGGATGCCGTCGATGATGGAGGCGTGGTTCAGCTCGTCGCTGATGATGGCGTCGTGCTCGCCCAGCAAGGGCTCGAACAGGCCGCCGTTGGCATCGAACGCGGCGGCGTAGAGGATGGTGTCTTCGGTGCCGAGAAAACGCGACAGGCGGGCCTCCAGCGTCTTGTGCAGATCCTGCGTGCCGCAGATGAAGCGCACCGAGCTGAGGCCGTAGCCGTGTGTGCGCAGCGCCTCGTGCGCGGCCTCGATCACGGTGGGGTGCGACGACAAACCGAGGTAGTTGTTGGCGCACAGGTTGATCACCTCGCGGCCATCGGCGGTGCGGATCACCGCGCCTTGCGGGCTGGCGATGATGCGTTCGGATTTGTACAGGCCCGCATCGCGGATGCCCTGCAGTTCGCTGCGCAGATGGGCGTGGAAGTCGTCGGTATCGCTCATGGTGACCCTGGTTGATCCCGTGGTGATCCAAGGGCCTCGAGCGTCGGTTCGCGCGGCTCGGGGCACGTCGGGCGGGGGATCGCCATGTTAAGGGCAGACGGGCAGTTCGAGGCCTGCCACCTACCCCAAGCGCACGCGCGGCGAACCCCCTTCTGGGTGATAGGCATTCGACGACTCGCGTGCCACGATCCAGCCCCGTTGCCGCGCGGTCCTCACAAGGGAACCTCCCCACATGCCGTCATCGTCGATCCCTGATGCCGAACCCCCCGGAGCCGATGCGGCTGCCGCGGCGATCGCAGGCATCGGCGCTTCGGATTCGCACGGCGGCCGGGTGCCTCTGGATCGGCTGGCCGAAACCATCCCGTTCCCGCTGTCGTACATCGCACCCGATGGTGTGGTGCGCTTCGTCAATCTGGCCTACGCCGCGCTGGTGGGCCCGGCACCACCCGCCCTGATCGGCCAACCCCTGCGCAACACGCCGGGCCTGGGCCGTTGCGAAGCGCATATCGAGCACGTGCGCCGCGCGCTCGCCGGCGAAAATCTGCAATTGATGTGGCTGGTGGAATCGCTGGCGCAAGGCCCGCGCTGGCTGCGTACCAGCTTCGTGCCTGATGTGGCCCGCGATGGCCGCGTGGTCGGCGTTTACACGATCAGTGTCGATGTGCACGATCTCACCCTCGCACAGGAGCATCTGCGCCGGCACATCGAGCGTGATCCGCTCACCGATTGTTTCAGCCGTCACAGCATGATGGAACGTATCGATGCCGCCGTGGCGGCGGCGGTACACACCCCGGTGGCGCTGTTCTTCATCGATCTCGATCGCTTCAAGGCCATCAACGACGGCTTTGGTCATCAGGCCGGCGATGATGTGTTGCGGGCGGTGGCGTCGGCCTTGCAACATGCGATCCGGACCGAAGATACGCTGGGCCGCTTTGGCGGCGACGAATTCCTCGTGCTGGCCCCGGTGCACGATCTCACCGGCGCGCTGGCGCTGGGCCAGCACATGCTGGCGGCGGTGCGCAACAGCTGCCCCGGCCCCTTGGCCTTGACCGCCAGCATCGGCATCGCGCTCGCACCCGATGACGCCTCGCAATCGATGGCGCTGCTGCGCCAGGCCGATGAGGCCATGTACTCCGCCAAACGGCGCGGCAAGGATGGCCTGCTGCACTGCAGCGGCATGCGCAAGGGCGCGTGATCGGGCAGCGTCAGCCTGGCAGCAGATCGGCCACCATCAGAGCCGCCAGCCCACTGCGCTGGCGAAAGGCCTCCACCGCCGGCCCGGGTTCGAGCAACAAGCGATCGACCAGCGGCGCAGCCGGTGTTTTGGCCGGTTCGCACAACAGCACGTTGCGCTGCACGCCCTCCTCTTCGAGCCGACCGACCCAATCAAGCCCCGACAGCACCTCGACCACCGAATCCACCTGCAGCGGATCGGTGCGCAGCAAGGCGGCGATGCGCGCGCTGCTCAGACCGCGCTGTTCGCCCACGCGTGAGCGTGCCAACAACGCGAGCACTTGCAGCGCCAGGGCAAAGCGGTAGCCGGGCGTGTCGATCGGGCGCGCCACCCGCATGCTCAGGCTGGGCGCATAAGCGGCGATCACCGCGCCCAGCAGCACGATCACCCAGCCCACGTAGATCCACAGCAACAGGATCGGCAAGGTGGCGAATGCGCCGTAGACGCTGGCGTACACCGGCACCGTCGTCACAT
This sequence comes from Burkholderiales bacterium, assembly GCA_031359975.1. GTDB lineage: Bacteria > Pseudomonadota > Gammaproteobacteria > Burkholderiales > Burkholderiaceae_C > JANMAS01. The sequence goes on along the minus strand of JANMAS010000280.1, from coordinate 9,923 downwards.
ACCAGCCCAGGCCACGCTTGGCGAGTTCGAGCGCCAGCGCCACGAACAAGCCGCCGGCAAGCGCATGTCGCCACCGCACATGGGTGTTGGGCACATAGCGGAACAAGCCGGTCATCGCCAGTGCCAGCATCAGGAACTCGGCGATGTCCAGCAGCAACGCCACGCCGCCCGGCACGGCGCCGGCCAGCCCGCGCTGTGAGGTGAGCGCCAGCGAGGCCATCGTCAGGCTCACGCCGATCAGCAGCGGGCCCAGGGTCATCGCCGCCCAGTACACCAGCACACGCTGCGCGATGGGCCGTGGCTTGCGCACGCGCCAGATGGCGTTGAGCGAGCGATCGATGGTGAGCATCATGGCCAGCGCCGTGATCAGCACGCCCACCAGGCCGGCCGTGCCCAGGCGATTGGCCTTGGCCGCGAACTGGGTGAGCGCACCCAGCACCGGCTTGGCGATGTTGTCGGGCACCAGGCTTTGCAGGAAGTACTTCTGCAGCGCACCCTGGAAGCTCGAGAACATCGGAAAGGCCGTGAACAAGGCCAGCATCAGCGTCACCAGCGGCACCATCGCGATCAGCGTGGTGAAGGTGAGGCTGCTGGCGGTGAGGCCCAGTTGATCCTCGCGAAAGCGCTGGCGCAGCGTGCGCAGCGTATCGATCCAGGGCCACTCGCGCAGTGTTTCCAGGCTCTGGGCAACGTCTTCATTCCATGAAGCGGGGGCCTCTTCGGGCACGGCGGACGGTTCTGACATGGCGCCTATGATGCCAAACATGTTGAATCTGCCCCGTGGCGCCGCCCTTCGCGCCGGTCAACCCGGCCGCCCCACACCCGATGATCCAGCCCACGCAGGCCGGCCCGACGCCGTGGTGCGGGCCACCCGCGCGATCGCGGTGAGCTGCCTGATCGCGCTGGTTGCACTCGGTCTGGCATGGGAACTGTGGCTGGCACCCACCGGCCGCGGCACGCTGGCGCTCAAGGTGCTGCCGCTGCTGCTGCCGCTGATCGGCCTGTTGCGGTTTCGCATGTTCACCTACCGCTGGCTGAGCCTGATGGTGTGGCTGTACGTGACGGAAGGTGTGGTGCGCGCCACCAGCGATGTCGGCGTGAGCCGCTGGCTGGCCTTGGCTGAAGCGCTGCTGGCCTTGCTGCTCTTCGCGGCCTGCGCGATGCAGGTGCGTTGGCGCCTGAAGCACCCGCGACCCACCCCGGGCCCGCCGTGACCGCTCTGCTCGACGCGCTGCGGCACGCGCTCGGCGCCAGCCATGTGCTCACAGAAGGCGATCTGAGCGCCTACGAGCGGGATTGGCGCAAACGCTGGCAGGGCCGGGCCCTGGCGGTGGTGAGGCCGGCCAACACCGACCAAGTCGCCGCCGTGGTGCGCCTGTGCCGCGGACACGGCGCGAGCCTGGTGCCCCAAGGCGGCAACACCGGCCTGGTGGGCGGCGGCGTGCCTGACGCCAGTGGCGCCCAGGTGCTGCTGAGCACCCTGCGGATGAGCCGCATCCGGGCCATCGACCCCCAGAACCTGACGATCACGCTGGACGCCGGCTGTGTGTTGCAGGCCGCCCAGCAAGCCGCTGCCGAAGCCGGCCTGCTCCTGCCGCTGAGCCTGGCGGCGGAAGGCAGTTGCACCATCGGCGGCAACCTGGCCACCAATGCCGGTGGCACCCAGGTGCTGCGCTACGGCAACGCGCGCGAGCTGTGCCTGGGGCTGGAGGTGGTCACCGCCGAAGGTGAGATCTGGCATGGCCTGGGTGGCCTGCGCAAGGACAACACCGGGTACGACCTGCGCGACCTGTTCGTCGGCAGCGAAGGCACGCTGGGCATCATCACCGCCGCCACCTTGAAGCTTTTTCCGATGCCCGCCGCGCTCACCACCGCGTGGGTAGCCTGCGACAGCCTGGATGCGGCCGTTCATCTGCTCGGCATGGCGCGCCTGCGGCTGGACGCCGAGCTCACCGCCTTCGAGGCGATGAATGCCCAGTCGCTGGCCCTCGTGCGCAAGCACTTTCCGGCCCTGCCGCGCCCGCTGCCACCGGCACCGTGGACCGTGCTGCTCGAACAGTCGGCGCACGATGATGCGCAAAGCGCCCGCTTGCGCGTTGAGGGCCTGCTGGTGTTGGCGCTCGATCAAGGCCTCGCCACCGACGCCGCCCTGGCGCAGACGATCGAACAATCGCGCGCGATGTGGCATCTGCGCGAATCGATCCCGCTGGCTCAAAGCGAAGAAGGCCTGAACATCAAGCACGACATCGCGGTACCGGTGTCGGCCATTCCCGCGTTTGTGCGCGACACCGATGCGGCGCTGGCCGGCGCGGTGGCCGGCGTTCGTCTGGTCACCTTCGGCCACGTCGGCGATGGCAACCTGCACTACAACGTGCAGGTGCCTGAAGGCGAAAACGCGGAGCGCTTCTTGTGCGAGCGCGAAGGCGAAGTCAATCGCATCGTGTACGACAACGTGATGATGCATGCAGGCACCATCTCGGCCGAGCACGGCATCGGCGCGCTCAAGCGCGATGAATTGGCCAGCCGCAAGTCGCCGGTGGCGCTGGGCCTGATGCGGCGCATCAAGGCGGCGCTGGATCCGGATGGGCTGTTGAATCCCGGCCGGGTGCTCTAAGGCTGGAGGCGACCGAGCGCCGCCGGGCCCGTGCCTACTGGATCGGGCCCTTCAGGCTCACCGGCAGCGGCAACGGCACCACCTCGATGCCCTCGTCGAGCAGTGACCGGCGCTCTTCGGCCGTGGCCTGGCCCCGGATACCGCGCTCGTCGATCTCGCCGTAGTGCATGCGGCGCGCCTCTTCGGCAAAGCGCTCGCCGACGTCTTCGGTGTTCTGGATCACCTGCCGGGCCAGCTGCAGCCAGCGGGCCTGCATGTCGGCAGCCGGCACGGTGGCCACTTGAGCGGCCGGATCCTTGCCGCCGGAGAGATTGAGCCTGGGCGCACCCGGCATGCGGGCGATGATGCGATCACCGCACATCGGGCATTCGATCACCCCGCGCCCGTTCTGGTCGATGAAATCATCGTCAGAAGAGAACCAGCCTTCGAACACGTGACCTCCGGCGCAGCGAAGGTTGAGCACTTTCATGGGGTGATTATCGGCTCAGCCGACCGCGGCTTCAGAGCGCCAGACCAGCGGCCATTCGCCACGGCGAGACTTCTGCAACCACATCAGGCCGATGAGCGTCTTGGCATCGGTGACCTCGCCGCGGGCGATCTGGGCGTCGAGCGTGGCGTCGTCGGTTTCGAACACATCGAGGAACTCGCCCACATCCAGGCTGGCGGCGCCCTTCACCAGGCCACGGGCAAACCAGATCTCGATGCCTTCGGTGGAATAGGCCGCCGCGTTGTGCAGCACACCCGCCCGCGCCCACTCGGCGGCGCGGTAGCCGGTCTCTTCGGCCAACTCGCGCACCGCGCAGCGAAATGGCGCCTCACCCGGATCGATCTTGCCGGCCGGAAACTCGATCATCACCCGGCCCATGGGATGGCGGTGCTGGCGCTCCATGACAAGCCGGCCATCGTCGAGGATAGGCACCACCATCACAGCGCCCGGATGCACGATGAACTCGCGCGTGGCTTCGCTGCCGTCCGGCAAGCGCACCGTATCGCGTTGCACTGAGAGAAACCCGCCGCGAAACACCCGTTCGCCATGGACAACGGTTTCGCCGAGGCGCGGGTCGGTCGCCATCACATCGATGCGGATCGGGCGAGGCGTGCCGCGCCGCGGTTCATGTGGCCAAGGTCTTCAGGATGGCATCACGGCACATTGCCATCAAGCCATCCGGCAACACGCCCAGCACCAGCGTGGCCAGGCCGTTGATCGCCATCAGCGCCGCGGCGCCACCCGCAATCGCCGGCAGGGGCGACGGATCGGCGGGCTCCTCGAAGTACATCACCTTGACGATGCGCAGGTAGTAGAAGGCGCCCACCAAGGACAGCAGCACCGCGATCACCGCCAGCCAGATATAGCCCGGCACATTGGTGGTGATCAGCGACTGCAGCACCGCGAACTTGCCGTAAAAACCCATCAGCGGCGGCACACCAGCCAACGAGAACATGAAGGCTGCCATCACCGCGGCCATCCACGGGCTGCGCTGCGCCAGGCCCGACAGGTCGCTCACTTCTTCGCACTCGTGCCCCTGCCGCGCCAGCAGCAGGATGAGGCCGAAGGTGCCCAGCGTGGTGATCAGGTAGGTGACGATGTAGAACATCGCCGAGCTGTAGCCGTTGGCCGCCGAAATCGTGTTGCTGCCGATCACGGTGGGCGTGAGGCCGAGCAGCATGAAACCCATCTGCGCGATGGCCGAGTAGGCCAGCATGCGTTTGAGGTTGGTCTGCGCGATCGCCGCGAAGTTGCCGATCACCATCGAGGCCACCGAGGCCACGATGAGCATCTGCTGCCAGTCGGCAGCCAGCCCGCTGAACGCCTCCACCAGCAGGCGCATCGTCATCGCGAAGGCACCGAGCTTGGGCGCTGTGGCGATCATCAGCGTGACCGCGGTTGGCGCGCCGTGATAGACATCGGGCACCCACATGTGAAACGGCGCCACGCCGAGCTTGAACGACAAGCCGGCGACGACGAACACGATGCCCAGCGTGAGCACATCGGCATTGATACGGCCGGTCTGGATCGCCTTGAAGACCTCCGGCAGATCGAGCGAGCCGGTGGCGCCATACATCATCGACAGGCCGTAGAGCAGGAAGCCGCTGGCCAGCGCGCCGAGCACGAAGTATTTCATCGCCGCTTCGGTGGCCGACGCATGATCGCGCCGCAGCGCCACGAGCGCATACAGCGACAGGCTCATCAATTCGAGGCCGGTGTACATGACCAGGAAGTTGTTCGCCGAGGCCATCACCGAGATGCCCAGCAGGCAGAACAGCGCCAGGGTGAAAAACTCGCCCTTGAGCATGTCGCGCGAGGTGATGTAGGCCTGCGAATACGCCACCGTCACCAGCATCGCCAGCGCGGCAAAGCCCGCCAGCAGATGGCCCATCGGATCGGTGACCACCATGCCTTGCATGCCGTAGAGCGTGCGGCCCTGGTCCAGCAGCCAGAAGTGCATCGCGGCCACGACGGCGAGCGTGAGCTGGGTGAGCCAGAACGTGGTGCGCCGGCGAGGGTCGTGGCTCGCCAGATCGACGAGCGCCACCACGCAGGCCATCACCAACAGCACGATCTCGGGATAGACGACGAGCCAATTCAACGTTGTCATGAAATTTTCCGCGCTGCGTCAGTTCAGTTTCGAGACCGCGACATGCCGCAGCAATTCGGTCACCGAGGCATCCATCACATCGGTGAACGGCTTCGGATACAGGCCCATCGCCATCACGGCCACCGCCAGCAAGGCCAGTGCGGTGAACTCGCGGGCGTTGATGTCCTTCAGAACCTTGACGTGATCATTGGCCACCGCGCCGAAATACACCCGCTTGACCATCCACAGCGTGTAGGCCGCGCCGAAGATCAAGGTGGAGGAGGCGATCGCCGCGAGCCAGAAGTTGTACTTCACCGCACCCAGGATCACCATCCACTCGCCCACGAATCCCGCGGTGCCCGGCAAGCCGCAGTTGGCCATCGCAAACAGCACCGCGAACGAGGCGAACTTCGGCATCGTGTTCACCACACCGCCATACGACGCGATCTCACGCGAGTGCATCCGGTCGTAGAGCACGCCGATGCACAGGAACATCGCGCCCGAGACAAAACCGTGCGAGATCATCTGCACGATCGCACCGGACGCGCCGAGCGGGTCGAAGATGAAAAAGCCGAAGGTGACAAAGCCCATGTGCGCGATCGACGAATAGGCGACCAGCTTTTTCATGTCTTGCTGCACCATCGCCACGAGGCCGATGTAGACCACCGCGATCAGGCTCAAGGTGATGATGAACCAGGCCCATTCGTGGCTCGCATCCGGCGCGATGGGCATCGAAAAACGCAGGAAGCCGTACGCGCCGAGCTTCAGCATGATCGCCGCCAGCACCACCGAGCCGCCGGTGGGCGCCTCGACGTGGGCATCGGGCAGCCAGGTGTGCACCGGCCACATCGGAACCTTCACCGAAAACGCGGCGAAAAACGCGAAGAACAGGAGGGTCTGTGCGGTCGACGACAAAGGCAGCTGGTGCCAGCGCAGGATCTCGAAGCTGCCGCCTGACTGGTAGTACAGGTAGATCAGCGCGATCAGCATCAGCAGCGAGCCGAGCAGCGTGTACAGGAAGAACTTGAACGCCGCATACACCCGCCGCGGGCCGCCCCAGACGCCGATGATGATGTACATCGGGATCAGCGTGGCCTCGAAGAACACATAGAACAGCAAGCCGTCGAGCGCGCTGAACACGCCGATCATCAGGCCGGAGAGGATCAGGAAAGCGCCCATGTACTGGTTCACGCGCTTTTCGATCACCTCCCAGCCGGCGATCACCACGATCACCGTGATGAAGGCGGTAAGCAGCACCAGCCACACCGAGATGCCATCGACACCGAGGTGATAGTTGACATTGAACCGCTCGATCCACGGCTCGTTCTCGCTGAACTGCATCGCCGCCGTACCGAGCTTGAAGCCGGTGATGAGCGGGATGGTGACGATGAACGACGCGATCGACCCGATCAGCGCGAGCCAACGCGCCATGCCGGCCTGCTCGCCGCGGCCAAGGCCCAGCAAGACGCAGCCGATGGCCACCGGCAACCAGATCGCAACACTCAGAAGCCCCATTTGAATTGTTCTCCGCCCTCGGTGTTGCGTTATCCGTGCTGCGTCATCAGGCTGCGCAATGCGCCGATGATCGTGGGCCATAGCTGCCAGGTCATCAAACCGAACACGCCCAGCGTCATCGCCAGTGCGTACCACGACAGGTAGCCGCTTTGCACGTGCCGGATCATCGTGGCCATCTTGCCCACCGTCTGCGCCGAGCCGTTGACGAACATGCCGTCGATCACCGTTTCATCGCCGCCCTTCCACAGGCCGCGCCCCAGCATGCGGGCACCGGCGGCCAGCACATGCTCGTTGAACCAGTCCATGTAGTACTTGTTCTCGAGCAGCTGATAGACAGGATGGAACGTGCGCTTGATCGCCGCCGAAATGGCGGGCTGTTTCATGTAGAACCACCACGACACCACCACACCCGCCAGCGCCAGGCCAAAAGGCAGCGAGGTGAGCGCGTGCAGCGCCATCGCCAGCGCGCCATGGAATTCCGCCGCCAGTTCTTCCATCGCCGGATGCCGCTCGAGATTGACGAAGATCGAATCCTTGAAGAACTCGCCATGCAGCATCGGGCCGATGGTGAAGAAGCCGATCACCACCGAAGGGATGGCCAGCAACACCAGCGGCAGCGTGACCACCCAGGGCGACTCGTGCGGCACATGCACGTGGGCATGGCCGTGATCGCCGTGGTCGTCGTGGTGGTCATGGTCGCTGTCCTCGGGAGGAAACGGCTTGTGGCGGAACCGCTCTTCGCCGTGAAACACGAGGAAGTACATGCGGAACGAATAGAACGCGGTGATGAACACACCCGCGACCACAGCGAAATAGGCAAACCCGGAGCCTGGCAAATGGCTCGCGTGTACCGCTTCGATGATGCTGTCTTTCGAGTAGAAGCCGGAAAAAAGCGGTGTGCCGATCAGCGCCAGCGAACCCAGCAGCGAGGTGATCCAGGTGATCGGCATGTACTTGCGCAGGCCACCCATGTTGCGGATGTCCTGATCGTGGTGCATGCCGATGATCACCGAGCCGGCGGCAAGAAACAGCAGCGCCTTGAAAAACGCGTGAGTCATCAGGTGGAACACGCCCACCGAGTAGGCCGACACACCGAGGGCCACTGTCATGTAGCCCAGCTGCGACAGCGTGGAGTACGCCACCACGCGCTTGATGTCGTTCTGGATCACGCCGAGGAAGCCCATGAACAGCGCAGTGATCGAGCCGATCACCAGCACGAAGCTGAGCGCGGTATCCGACAGCTCGAACAGCGGCGACATGCGCGCCACCATGAAGATGCCGGCCGTCACCATCGTGGCGGCGTGGATCAGCGCGGAGATCGGCGTCGGGCCTTCCATCGAATCGGGTAGCCAAACATGAAGCGTGAACTGCGCGCTCTTGCCCATCGCGCCGATGAACAGGCAGATGCAGGTGACGGTGATCAGCATCCACTCGGTGCCTGGGAACTTCATCTGCGCCAGTTCGCCGCCCTTGGCAAATGCTTCGGCATAGTTGAGCGTGCCGGCGTAGGCCACGATGAGGCCGATGCCGAGGATGAAACCGAAGTCGCCCACCCGGTTGACGAGAAAGGCCTTCATGTTGGCGAAAATCGCCGTGGGGCGGGTGAACCAGAAGCCGATCAGCAGGTACGACACCAAGCCCACCGCCTCCCAGCCGAAGAACAACTGCAGGAAGTTGTTGCTCGTCACCAGCATCATCATCGAGAAGGTGAACAGCGAGATGTAGGCGAAAAAGCGCTGGTAGCCGGGATCCTCTTCCATGTAGCCGATGGTGTAGATGTGCACCATCAGCGAAACGAAGGTGACGACGCACATCATCATCGCGGACAAGCCATCGATGAGAAAGCCCACCTCCATCTTCAGGCCGCCGACGACCATCCACTCGTACACGGTGGCATTGAACCGTGCGCCATCCAGCACCTGCATCAGCACATAGGCCGAACAGACAAACGACAGAAACACACCGAGGATGGTGACGATGTGCGAACCGCGCCGCCCCACCGCCTTGCCGGCCAGCCCGGCGACGAGCGCGCCCACCAGCGGCGCCAGCACGGCCGTGAGCAGCAGGTTCTGCGAAATCGTGGCAGTCATGTTCTTGGGCTCTCCTGGCCTTCAGCCCTTGAGGGTGTCGAGTTCGTCGACGCTGATCGTCGCCCGGTTGCGGAACAACACCACCAGGATCGCCAGGCCGATGGCCGATTCGGCGGCCGCCACGGTGAGGATGAAAAAGACGAACACCTGGCCGGCCATGTCGCCCAGGTAGTGCGAAAACGCGATGAAGTTCAGGTTGACGGCCAGCAGCATCAACTCGATCGCCATCAACAGCACGATGAGGTTGCGCCGGTTGAGGAAGATGCCCACCACCGAGAGCGCAAAGAGGATGCCACCCAGAGACAGGAAGTGGCCCAGCGTGATCGACCCGGTGGTCATGCCTTTCCCTCCTTGGTGGCGGCGTCCGCGCCCGCGGCGGGAGGCACCGAAGCCGCCTCGATCACCGGCTTCATCTTCACGATGCGCAGGCGATCCGATTTACGCGCCTTGACCTGCTCGGAGGCATCCATCTGCCGGCTGTCCTTGCGGCGGCGCAGCGTGAGCGCGATTGCCGCGATGATCGCCACCAGCAGCAGCACCGCCGCCACCTGCAGCGGATAGAGGTACTGCGTGAAGATCTCGATGCCGAGCATGCGCGTATTGCCCTTGGCCAGCGCCTCGGCGGTGAGCGGTGCCGCCTCGGTGAGCTGGAAGCCGCCCATCAGCACCAGCGCCATCTCCAGCGCAATCACCGCGCCGATCAGCAAGGCCAGCGGCAGGTTGTTCCAGAAACCCTCGCGCACGCCCTCGCGGCCGGTATCGAGCATCATCACCACGAACAGGAACAACACCATCACCGCGCCCACATACACCAGCACCAGCGCGATGGCGAGAAACTCCGCCTGCAGCAGCATCCACACGCACGCGGCGCTGGCAAAGGCGAGCACGAGGAACAGCGCCGCATGCACCGTGCTGCGCACGGTGATCACGCGGAACGATGCAAACAGCAGCACCGCGGAGAAGAGATAGAAGAGCGCGCTTGTTGTATTCATATGGTGCCGGGCCGGTCACCCGCTGGAGCCGAGGCTCAGCGGTACTTGGCGTCGGCCTCCTTCGCCGCGGCGATCTCGGTTTCGTAGCGGTCGCCCACAGCCAGCAGCATGTCCTTGGTGAAGTACAGGTCGCCGC
>JANMAS010000267.1:0-3267 GCA_031359975.1 Burkholderiales bacterium | reverse complement strand
AACGTGCGCCGACTGCTTTCGCTGCGGTCGCTTCCTGGATGTCTGTGCAGTCGACGTGTTTCTTTTCGACCTGCTGCCGCGCCGCGGCGAGGCCGACACCCTCAGGGCCGGTGTTGACTGATCAACTGCCGCAGGCGAAGTCTGTCGATCTCCGAGGCCCGGTGATGTTCAGGCCTTCAGGCGATACCCAGTCTTCAGCATCCATGCCACCGCGCCCAGCGACGCGGCCAGGAACAGCGCTGTCATGCCCAGGCTCAGGCCCAGGTGAACGTCGGCCTGGCCGAAAAAGCTCCAGCGAAAGCCGCTGATCAGGTAGACCACCGGGTTGAACAGCGCCACGGTCTGCCACACGCCGGGCAGCATGTCGATCGAGTAGAAGCTGCCGCCGAGAAAGGTGAGCGGCGTGATCACCAGCATCGGCACCGCCTGCAGCTTCTCGAAGCCGTCGGCCCACAGGCCGATGGCAAAGCCCAGCAGGCTGAAGGTCACCGCGGTGAGCACCAGGAACAGCAGCATCCACGCCGGGTGCAACACCTGCAGCGGCACGAACAGCCAAGCGGTGGCCAGAATGATGAGCCCCAGCACCACCGACTTGGTGGCCGCCGCGCCCACGTAAGCCAGCACGATCTCCAGCGGCGACACTGGCGCCGACAGCAACTCGTAGATGGTGCCGGTGAAGCGCGGAAAGTAGATGCCGAACGACGCGTTGGCCACGCTCTGCGTGAGCAGCGAGAGCATCACCAGCCCGGGCACGATGAAGGCGCCGTAGCTGATGCCGCCCACCTCGGGGATGCGCGAGCCGATAGCCGCGCCGAAGACCACGAAGTACAGCGATGTCGACAGCACCGGCGAGACGATGCTCTGCATCAGCGTGCGCAGCGCCCGCGCCATTTCGAAGCGGTAGATGGCGCGAACCGCCTGCACGTTCATCACGGCTTGCTCCCATCGTGCACCAGGCTGACGAAGATGTCCTCCAGCGAGCTCTGCGTGGTTTGCAGATCCTTGAAGGCGATGCCGGCGTCGGCCAAGTGCCTGAGCAACTCGGTGATGTGGCCGGCACCGTTGGGGCCGCTCTTCGCGTCGTAGCTGTAGGTGAGCGCATGGCCGCCTTCATCCAGCGTCAAGCCATAGCCCACCAGGGCCTGCGGCACGGCCGACAAGGGCGCCTGCAGCGCCAGCGTCAATTGCTTCTTGCCCAGCTTGCGCATCAGCTCGGCCTTCTCCTCGACCAGGATCAGCCGGCCTTTGCTGATGACGCCGATGCGGTCGGCCATCTCTTCGGCTTCCTCGATGTAGTGGGTGGTCAGGATCACGGTGACGCCGGTGTCGCGCAGGCCTCGCACCAACGCCCACATGTCGCGCCGCAGTTCCACGTCCACCCCGGCCGTGGGCTCGTCCAGGAACAGGATCTGCGGCTCGTGCGACAAGGCCTTGGCGATCATCACCCGGCGCTTCATGCCGCCGGACAGCGTCATGATCTTGCTGTCCTTCTTGTCCCACAGCGACAGATCGCGCAGCACCCGCTCGATGTGCGCCGCGTTCGCGGCCTTGCCGAACAGGCCGCGGCTGAACGACACGGTGGCGAGAACAGTCTCGAAGGCGTCGGTGGTCAGTTCCTGCGGCACCAGGCCGATCATCGAGCGCGCGGCGCGGTAGTCGCGCACGATGTCGTGCCCGTCCACTGTCACCGCGCCGCCGCTGGCCCTGACGATGCCGCAGACGATGCTGATCAGCGTCGTCTTGCCGGCGCCGTTGGGGCCCAACAAGGCCAGGATCTCGCCGCGTTCGATATCCAGGCTGACTTCGTGCAGCGCATGAAAGCCCGAGGCGTAGGTTTTGGAGAGGTTCGAAATCGACAGGACGTTGGGCATGGCGAGAGCATAGCCGTCGCACTCCGATACGCCTCGACCGCAGTCAAGGCGATCGATGGCGGAGACGAAGTCCGGTGAGTTCGAATCCCGAATTGTCCCGAGGTGTCCCATAAAGTATTTATAAATCAAACAGTTACATGATTTTTCGGCTTGCGAGAGTCCCATAAGAATCCAACTAAAACCACAATATCCGCAATCCGTTAGGATATAGGTTGGTGGATAGACAATGCCCAAGCGAGCCGCGTTCTTGACCGACAAACAGGTGCGGAATCTGCGCATCGTTGGCCTGCATTCGGTCGGCGGTCCCGCGCCCGGGTTGGCCTTGCAGGTCACACAAACGGCAGGCAACCAGGCTGCCAGATCATGGGTCTTGCGCGCCATGGTAGGTGGTCGCCGCCGCGCCCTCGGTCTTGGGCCATACCCTGCGGTCTCCCTCGCTGCGGCGAGAGAGAAGGCTGAAGCGCTCCACCGTGACATCCGCGAGAACCGGGACCCACTGGTGCTGAAACGCCAGGAGCGGGCGAAAACGGCCGCAGCGGCAGCACGTTCGATGAGTTTCCGGCAGGCTGCCGAACAGTACATCGAAGAACGCCGCCAGAGCTGGAAGAACATCAAGCACGTCCAGCAGTGGGAGAACACTCTGAAGACGTATGCGTACCCGGTCATCGAGAACGTGCAGGTTGCCGAAATCGACAAGGCAATGGTGCTGAAGATCATCAAGCCGATCTGGGCAGCAAAGACCGAGACTGCGAACCGGGTACGGGATCGGATCAAGTTGGTGCTGAGCTGGGCCAAGGCACACGGTCTGCGTGAGGGCGAAAACCCTGCAGAGTGGCGAGGCCACCTCGAACATGCACTGGCAGCGCCAACCAAGGTGAAGAGCCGAAGGCATCAACCCGCACTGCCCGTCAGCGCCATTGGTACCTTTATCTCTCGCCTTCATCGCGAACAAAAGGACCTGGCCGCCAAGGCCCTGGAGTTTGCCATCCTGACCGCCGCACGCGATGGCGAGGTTCGGGGTGCCACGTGGACGGAAATCGATATCGCCAACGGCGTCTGGACGATTCCAGCCGATCGCATGAAGGCTGGGCGGGCTCATCGAGTGCCTCTATCTCCGCGAGCGCTGAAGCTGCTGAAGTCGCTGCCGCACGTCGTCGATAACGGGCACGTGTTTCCCGGTTCCGGCAAGCTTGGTCGCCTGAGCGAGAACACGCTCAACGAGGTGATCAAGCGGCTTCATGGGCGCGAGGCAGTGCCCTCGGACGCGCCCGGACGACCAGCTGTCGTGCACGGCATGCGCAGCACCTTCCGCAATTGGGGCAGAGAACGAACCGACTTCCGGCCGGAGCTGCTGGAGCTGTCACTGGCCCACACCGTCGGCAACGCCGTCGAGCGC
>JANMAS010000205.1:0-19063 GCA_031359975.1 Burkholderiales bacterium | reverse complement strand
CCAGCGTCGACCGCACCTCGCTCAGGTGCGCCACCATCGGGATCAGCAGCCGCACCTTGCCGAAAGCGCTGGCGCGCAGGATCGCCCGCAGCTGCTGGCGGAACATCGCGGGCTCGGACAGGCTCCAGCGGATCGCCCGCAAGCCAAGCGCCGGATTCATCGCGTGTTCGTGCCGCAGTTCGCTGGCCGACATGCGGTCGAACGGCTTGTCGGCGCCGATGTCCACGGTACGGATGGTGACCGGCAGCCCTTTCATCGTCTCAACAGCCGCCCGGTAGGCCTCGAACTGCTCATCCTCGCCGGGAAGTTCGCCCTCCCGGTTCATGAACAGGAACTCGCTGCGGAACAGGCCGACACCGACCGCGCCGGCCTCCAACGCCACCACCGCGTCACCGGGCATTTCGATGTTGGCCAGCAGTTCGACGGACTGGCCATCGAGTGTGACCGACGGGGTGTGACGCAGGCGATCCAGCCTCGCGCGTTCCAGCTCGCCCTGGCGCTGACGGAATCGATATTCCTCCAGCATGATCGGCGAGGGATCGATGATCATGACGCCGTTGTCGCCATCGATGACGACCCAGTCGTCCTGGCGCGTGATGCGACTCGCTTCGCGCGCGCCGACGACGGCCGGGATGTCCATGCTGCGCGCCACGATCGCAGTGTGCGACGTGCGGCCGCCAACGTCGGTCACGAAACCCGTGAACACGCCGTGCTTGAACTGCAACATGTCGGCGGGCGCGATGTCGCTTGCCACCAGCACCAACGGATCTTCGCCACCAAAATCACGCACCAACGACGCGCCGCCGGTCAGCGAACCTTGGCGCGTGAGGGTGCGCAGCAATCGCTCCACCACCTGCTCCAGGTCGGCCTTGCGCTCGCGCAGGTAGTCATCTTCCATTTCGTCGAACTGGCGCGCGAGCACTTCGAGCTGGGCGGAAAGTGCCCACTCGGCGTTGTAGTGCCGCTCGCGGATCCACTGTTTGGTGGCTCCGGTGAGCGCCTCGTCGTGCAACAGCATCAGGTGCACGTCGAGCAGGGCAGACAGCTCGTCGTGTGTGTTCTCGGGCAGGCCGCCCTTCAAGGCCGCGAACTCGTCGGCGACCGTGTCTCGCGCGTCGCGCAGGCGCTCGATCTCGGCATCCACCTGTCCGGCATCGACGTAGTAGTGAGCCACATCCAGTCGACTGGATGCGATCAGCACAGCGCGGCCAATTGCCACGCCGCGCGACACCGGCAGACCGAAGACCTGGATGCTCATGCGATTCACTTTAGCAGGCACCTCACGGCGCTGTGTGTCTCATCGGTAAGGCGTTACATCGCCCTGGAGATCGCTCGTCGCAAGCCGGGCGGCCGCTGCGCGCGGTCATGGGTGCGACACATCGCCTTCATCAGCTCGACATGCGCGGCGCGCACCATCTGAAAGTACGGCGGCATCGCTGAACGACTTCATGACCTTGATCTCGCCCGACTCACGCATCAACCCCGGAATCCGCGGCCTCCATCTGTCGATGACGGGCACGCCGCTGCTACCTCATCGGCGACGCCATGCGCGACGCTCTGGAACGCGCGTGACGCCGCTCGATAACAGGGTGGTAACCGGCTGGCGAGGTGAACGCGGGCGATCCGCAGCCGATCACTCGCCTTCGCCGAATTTGTCGGCAATCAGCTGAGTCAACGCCGCCAGGGCTTCGTTTTCGTCCGGCCCTTCAACCTCGATTTCGATCCTCGCGCCAAGCCCGGCGGCGAGCATCATCACGCCCATGATGCTCTTGGCATTCACCCGACGCCCATTGCGCTCCATGTGCACTTCAGACTTGAACCCGCTCACCAGCTTGGTGAGCTTGGCCGACGCACGCGCATGCAGCCCGAGCTTGTTGGCGATGACGATCGTCGAGGTAATCATGGTTGGGTTGTTGTGGATGCGGGCGGGTCCTCACTCAGCTGCACCACCCCCTTTGCCGCGCCTTCCATGGCCTTGGCCACCAGCGAATCGAGGGGCTCGTCGAGGTAACACAGCACGCGCCAGAGCATGGGCACATTCACGCCGGCCAGAACGCGCACCCCGGGCGGAAAGGCCAATCGGCGCGCCACGTTACCCGGTGTGGCGTTGGGAACATCCACCAACACCAGTACCTCATCCTGACGCAGACTCTGGAGCAGCGTTCGCGCATGGGCGGCCATGACCTCGGGCTGAGCGTCGGCCGGAATATCCAGCGATGCCACGCGATCGGCGCGCTCTCGATAGACATGCGACGCCACGTCGCGCAGCGCGCTGGCCAGTGGCTCATGCGCGATGATCAACAACCCTGCCATGCGTGTGAAAACGAGTGACTGCGGGCGGAATTATGGTCCGGAATGCGCGCCGGGCGCTGGCGCGAACCGAAGCGACTCGAAGAACGGCTCGACCAACAGAGCCTGCCCCGGTGCGCTCACCACCGTGGCCTGGAACACCTGCGCGCCGTGGCTGAAGGCCGCCACATCCTGGCGCACCGCCGTGCCATCGGGCCGGTGCCCTTGCATCACGGCGCGGCCAGCCTGCGAATTCGGTGTCATACCCGGCACCTCGATCAACTGCCGCGAGGTGGGCTCGGCGCCGATATTCGCTCGGGCCGCCTGCAGCAGTTGCGACGTGGCCTCGCCGACCTGCGCCGGATCGCGCACATCGGCGTGCGCCACGGCCCAGGTGGCACCCCCCGCGTCGCACACCAGCATGTCGAACGAAACCTCCGCCGAAGCCAACCGGACCGGTCTGGCGAACCGCGTCGGTTTGCAAGGCATCACCAAATGCAAGGAGGTTCCCGCCAGCGCGGTATCGCGCCAGTTGAGCTCTGGCGCGCATCCGGGCATGCCTGCCAGTGCACCGAGCCACGCGCACCCTGCGCAAGCCAACCTCAACCACCTTGACCATTCGGTTCGAACCATCGCTGCATTATCCAAACGACCGGCCATCCGGCGGCCCGCACCTAGAATCCCGACGTCGACGCCCCAAAACATCACATGGTCGAACCTCTGCCCGCCGAATCCGAATCCAGCCCGCCGGGCAGCTCGACCGCCGCTGGCCGACTGGTGGACGGCAACGCGTGGCGCGAGGTCGTTGCCCAGATCGGCAGTGCGGTCGCGCTGCCGCTGTCAGCCGCCCTGGAACGTGTCAACGCACTGGCCACCACAGGCCGCATCGACCGCGATGGTGTGCGGGCGCTGCGCGACGAAATCGAAAGCGCGCGACGGGTGGCGATGGTGAGCCAGCAACTGGCCCGTTTTGCCTCGCGACGCGTTCGCCTGCAACCCGAAAGTGTCGATCTCACGCTGATGCTGCGCGAAGCGCTGGCCCAGCGCGCCCGCGAAGCGGCAGCGCGGCAGGTGGGGTTTTCTCAGGTGCTCAAGGCGACCACCGTGATGGTCGATCCGGCGTTGTTGTACACGCTGGTTCAGGCCCTGCTCGATTGGATGCTCGACGTGGCACGCTCGCCGATCGAATGCCGGCTCGAAGCGGATGGCGCGTCGGGGCAAGCGCGCTGGAGCATGCGCTTCGCCGTCGAGGGCGCACGCGACGAAGGCCGGTTCTCCCCGGGCTCCCGCCCGCTGGCCAGCGCCGACGCCGATGCACTCGCCTGGCGCCTGGTTGAACAGATCGCCGCCATATTGACCCTGCCTCTGGCCCGCGACGAAGCCGGCGGGTACAGCGCCATCACGCTCATGTTCCCTGCCTCGCTGCAGGAAAAGCTGGCTGCGATCGCCGCCCAAGAGCCCGAAACCGGATTCGGCAGCACCATGAGCTCGCTGCCGCTGGCGGGCTCGCAAGTGCTGGTCATCGCCTCGCGGCGCGATGTGCGCACGCTGGTCCGCGATGCGGTGCGCCACATGGGCCTGGTGCTCGACTTTGTGCCCAACATCGAAGAGGCCGAAGAATTCTGCCGCGATGGCCTGCCGCACGCCATCATCTGCGAGGCGGTTCTGCACGGGCACCGCTACGACAAGCTGCGCGCGGGTATCGTTGCGGAGCTGCCCGGCTTTGTGTTCATCGAGATCGAAGAAGAAGGCCGCGCCCTCGAGCTGCGCAGCCAGGCCGTTGATGGCCGTACACGCATCGGCCGCGACGCGATCCTCGAATCGCTGCCGACCGCCTTGCTCTTCGAACTGGCCGCGCCCGCCTGACGGGTTTGGCCTCGAGGGCGCTCGGGCGCAGTCGCCTCAGGAACCAAAAACGCGCTTGAGGATGTCGCTGCCGGTGCCGATCGGATCCTTGCGAATCTTCTTTTCCTCTTCGCCGATCATCAGGAACAGGCCGTCGAGCGCCTTGCGCGTCACGTACTGTTCGATATTGGCGTCTTCTTTCTTCACCAGCCCGAAGCCCGCCGCCTTGCCGGCCACGCCGTTGTACTTCTGAGCCAGCGAGACATCCTCGGTCGCCTTCGTGACGATCGGCAGAAAGGTCTTGGACAGCGGCTTGCGCGTCTTGCCGGCGAAATAATCGGTGACCGCCGTCTCGCTGCCACGCACGAGCTTCAGCGCGTCTTGCACGCTCATCGCCTTGACGGCGTTCACGAGCAAGGTCTGCGCTTGCGGCGCAGCAGCCTCGGCCGCTCGGTTCATCGCCGTCACCAGCTCATCCACCTTGGCTTGCTGCCCCATCACGCGCAGTAGTTTGGCGCCATCTTCGAGAAATCCGGGAAGGGGAATATGCACTTTCGGGTTGTCGAGGTAACCGCCGGGTTTCGACAGCAAGCTCACCGCCGCTGAGGCGCCGCGCTCGAGTGCCGTGCGGATACCGCCCGCCGCATCCGCCTGATTGAGCTCGAACGCCCACGCCGGCGTCCACAGGCTCAGTGACAAGCCTGCCGCTGCAGGGGTGAAAAGTGCGCGTGCCGTAAACTGCCTTCGTCTCACTGGGTACCCTCCAAAAATGTCTTTTCGATCCCGCTATCTTGCACTGGCCGCCGCGGCCTTGGCAATCGGGGTCGGCATGTTCGTAGCCGTGCGCGGTGCCTCGTACGATGCGCCGGCGGTTGGTTACACCTTGCTGGATGGCTCGAACGGAAACATCGCCAAGCTGCGAGGCAAGGTGGTGCTGGTGAATTTCTGGGCTACCAGTTGCACCACCTGCGTGGCCGAGATGCCGCAAATCGTGGCCACACACGAGCGATTCAAGCAGCGCGGCTACGACACGCTGGCCGTATCGATGAGCTATGACGCGCCGGCCAACGTGGCGCGCTTCGCCGAAAACCGCCGGCTGCCCTTTGGTGTGGCGATCGACAACACCGGCGCCATATCGCGAAGCTTTGGCGATGTGCAAGCGACACCCACCAGCTACCTCATCGATCGCAGCGGTCGCGTCGTCAAACGCTACGTCGGCGCGCCGGATTTTGCCGCCTTGCAGGCCCTCATCGAAAAGCTTCTCGCGCAGGCCTGAGACCGCCTCGTTATCACGCTGCCCTGCCCCGGTCAGGCCACCACCACGGCGATCTTGGCCGGTCGGTCGAACTTCCACAGCACTACCACCAGGGCGATCGTGATCGGCGGCATGGCCAACGGGTTCACGATGCCGGCCACCAGGGGCGCGATCATCAGGAAAAATCGCAACCCCCAGCTGTAGAGCAAGCCGGCGCGCTCCACGTATTCCACCGCCATCGGATTGAACCGTGCGCGTTCGGGCGACATGGCCGGAATCGACATCACGAAACTCGCATGATTGAAGTAGCGCATCGCCATCGCCGAGGATACGTACGAGGCAAACAGCGCCAGGATCAGCAACCCCTCCAGCAGCAATCGCACACCCACGAGTTCGAGCGAGTCGATCTGGCGCATGCCCGTGGCCACGCTGATGCCGGCCAGGCTGATCGATCCCATCAATGCCAACGCCGCGGTGGATGCGGCAATGGTGGCCGACATCAGCGAATTGCGCAGCGACTGCACCGCGACGATCTCAAAGCCCGGCTGGCGACTCAACTCCGCCACCCAGGTGGCCCGCATGCGCGCATGGGCCGACCTCGCCACCCGCTCCGGGTGCAGACGACTCAGCCAGAACGCATAACCCTCGTACGAAAAAAAGATGGCCGAGCTGAGCACAAACGAGAGCCACGCGACGTTAGCCAACATCCGTGACTCCCGAATTCGCCCGCGCCGGCGGTGTCGCGGGCCTGTGGCCAGAGTGCCTTTGCATCAAGCGGATGGCACCACTCCGGCCGCGTGCGCTTGCTGATCGGCGTGGTAGCTCGAGCGCACCATCGCGCCCACTGCGGCGTGGCTGAAGCCCATCTCGTAGGCCTTGGCCTCAAACATCGCGAAGGTATCCGGATGCACATAGCGCAGCACCGGCAAGTGGTGGCCGGAAGGCGCCAGATATTGGCCGATGGTGAGCATGTCGATCTGGTGCGCGCGCATGTCGCGCATCACCTGAAGCACTTCTTCGTCGGTCTCGCCCAGGCCCACCATGATGCCGCTCTTGGTGGGCACGCCGGGCACGGCTTGCTTGAAACGCTGCAACAGCGTCAGGCTGAACTGGTAATCAGAGCCGGGCCGAGCCTGCTTGTACAGGCGCGGCGCGGTTTCGAGGTTGTGGTTCATCACATCCGGCGGCGCGCTGGTGAGGATGCTCAGCGCACGATCCATGCGGCCGCGGAAATCCGGCGTGAGGATCTCGATCTGGGTGCGCGGAGACAGCTCGCGCACCTGGCGGATGCAATCGACGAAGTGCTGGGCGCCGCCATCGCGCAGATCATCCCGATCGACGCTGGTGATCACCACGTAGTTGAGCTTGAGGGCGGCGATCGTCTTGCCCAGATTCACCGGCTCATCGGCATCGAGCGGATCGGGCCGCCCGTGGCCTACGTCGCAGAACGGACAGCGCCGGGTGCACTTGTCGCCCATGATCATGAAGGTGGCGGTGCCCTTGCCAAAACACTCGCCGATGTTCGGGCACGAGGCTTCTTCGCACACGGTATGCAGCTTGTGCTCGCGCAGGATCTGCTTGATCTCGTAGAAGCGGGTGTTGGTGCTGCCCGCTTTCACCCGGATCCATTCCGGCTTTTTCAGCGTTTCGGCGCTGACCACCTTGATCGGGATGCGCGCCGTCTTGGCCTGCGCCTTCTGCTTGGCGGCGGCGTCGTAGTCGGTGCCTGTTCGCGCCTGGTGCACAACGTTTTCTGTGGACATGGTTTGGGTGGCTTTTCAGCGTGTCGTGCGGAGCATCGAGCCCGCAACACACGGGCTCGTCGAGCTGTCAGGGCGACATCAACCGGCCGAGCTCGGTGCCAAGGCGATCCGCGACGGGCGCCCATGCCGTCGTCACGCCAAGTGTAGCGAGATCAACCGTGCGCAGCCCCGGGTAGCCGCAGGGGTTGATGCCGTCGAAGGGCGACAGATCCATGGCCACGTTCAACGCCACGCCGTGATACGTGCAGTGTCGGCTCACCTTCACCCCCAGCGCCGCGATCTTGCCCAAGCCGCGAAAAACATCCGTGGGCGCGCCGGTTCGATCCAGCACCGCATGGCCGAAAGGATCGTCCAGCCGTACATAGATGCCCGGCGCGCCGGGCACGCGGTGGCCTGTGACGCCCTCGCCGGCCAGGGTACGGATCACCGCCTCTTCGAGCCGGTACACATACTCCTTGACGTAGATGCCCAGGTGCCGCAAATCGATCAACGGGTAGGCCACCACCTGCCCGGGGCCGTGAAAGGTGACCTGCCCGCCCCGATTGCTCTGCACCACCGGGATGGCGCCGGGATTGAGCACATGCTCGGCGCGACCACCCAGCCCCTGCGTATAAACCGGCTCGTGCTCGACAAGCCATACCTCATCGGGCGTATCCGGGCCACGCGCATCGTTGAATGCCCTCATGCGGCTGTAAGCCAACAGGTACTCGGTGCGACCAAGCTTCACAATCGTAGGAGCGCCTGCCATGGCGCGATCGTAGCCGCGCCCGGTGCGTGGCGGGAGTTGGCGCCATGAATCATCGTCTCGTTCAACGCTCAATGGCGCCGTTCGCCGCGTCGTTCGCGCTGCTTGTGTGGGTGGCGCTCGCCGCCTGGCCTGCTGGCGTGAGGGCCGACGATCCTGCCCCGCCGGCGCAAGCCGAGCCACAACCCAGCGCGCAGGAAGCAGCGGTCGAATCGGCGCTTGCGGCCTATGAGGCCGGCAACCTGCCCGAGGCCGAACGCCGGTTTCGCGCGCTGGCCGACCAGCGGGTGCCGCTGGCCGAGTTCAATCTGGCGATGATGATGCTGCGTGATGAACTGCCGCGCAACGACCGCCGTGATGCCGTCAAGCTGCTGGAGCGCGCCGCGTCGGGTGGCTTTGTGCGGGCCGAGCACGCGTTGGGCGAAGTGCACGAACAAGGCCTGGCCGGTGAACCTCGCGATCTGGCGTTGTCCAACCGCTGGTTCGAGCTGGCGGCGCGGCACGGCCATGTCGACGCCCAGGTGGCGTTGGCTACCGCCTACTTTCTCGGCCGCGGTGCGGCCAAGGACGAGCGCGAAGCCGCGCACTGGTACCGCGAAGCGGCCAAGGGAGGCGACGTCGGCGCCCAGTACATCCTGGCCTCGATGTACGAACACGGCGACGGCGTGGGGCAGGATCTGCGGCTGGCGCTCTACTGGTACGACATTGCCGCCCGCAACGGCGACGACGCCGCATCCTTCAAGCGCGATGCGATGGACGCCCAGCTGCGCGGCTCGTGAGCCCCGCTACAGCACCACCTTCACCATCGGGTGTGTGGACAGCGTGCGGTACAGCTCGTCGAGCTGGGTGCGGCTGGTGGCGGTGATGGTGATGGTCACGCCGAGGTAGTTGCCGGCCTTGCTGGGGCGCGTCTCGATAGTCGCCGCATCGAATGTGGGGTCGAACTGGCGCGCGATGTGGGCGATGGCATCGACAAAGCCTTCGCCTTGGCGCCCCATCACCTTGATCGGAAACGCGCTCGGATAGTCGATCAGTGAAGCCTGCTCGGCAATGCGCTCGGCGGCCTGCGGCGACACAGCTGGCGCAGTACCGAGTGGATCGGGTTGATCGGGAATGTCCACCATGGCGGCCTTCAAATCGATTGGGTCAGCTTGGCTTGCTGGTAGGCCTCGTAGAGCCGCGCATACACCGGCCCGGGCTTGCCACGCAGCGCGCCATGGCCCACCAGTTCGCCATCGAGCCGGGTTACCGCGAGCACTTCCTTGGTGGCCGAACTGAGCAGCACTTCATCGGCCGCGCGCAAGTCGCTCTCGGAGATGGGCCGCAGGTTGAAGGGCACGCCCACCTCTTCGCACAGCTCACGCAGCAGCTCGACGCGGATGCCTTCGAGCAGGTGCTCGCTCTTCGGGGGGCCGAGCAACGCGGCTTCGTGCACGATCCACACGTTGCTGGCCGAGGCCTCGGTGAGCCACGGGCCGCCGGCGCCGTCGCGCAACAGCACCGTCTCGACCGCGCCCTGGTCAGCCGACATCTGCCGCGCCATCACGTTGCCGAGCAGCGAAATGCTCTTGATGTCACCCCGCTCCCAGCGAAAGTCGCGCGCCGTCACGCAGGCCACACCGCCATGCCGCGCCTCGGCGCTGACCGGCGACATGGCCGAACTGCTCATGAACACCGTGGGCTCGATGCCCTGGGGCATCACATGGTCGCGCAGGGCCACACCGCGGGTGATCTGGATGTAGAGCAGCTGGTCGGCGGCCGGATGCGCGGCGACAAGCCGGCGCGACCGCTCCAGCCACACGGGCGTCGTGGCCGGATTGTCGATGCGCACCTTGGCCAGGTTGCGCTGCAGGCGCGCCATGTGTTCATCGAAACGGAACAACCGCCGCCCGTAGACCGGCACCACCTCGTAGATGCCGTCGCCGAACACAAAACCCCGATCGAGCACAGACACCCTGGCGTCGCGCAGCGGCAGCACCTCGCCATTGAGAAAGCACAAGGTAGCGGGCAGCTCGGTCATCGGTGCCTCCGTCAGGCCGCAAAGCGGATCGTGCAGGTTACTTGATCCACAGCCGGATGGCATCCCAGGCGCGGCCGAAAATGCCGGCCAGCGGCACCGGCTCCATCACCACCAGGGGCACATTGGCCACCGAGGCGCCGGCAAGGGTCGTCACTTTCAGGGTGCCCACACGCTGGCCCTTCTCCAGGGGAGCCACCAGGGGATCGGTGCGCTCGATCGTCGTTTTGAGCCGGTCGGCCTCGCCGCGCGGCACCGACACGAAGACCGGCCCCGCGCTGCCCAGCTTGGCCTGCGGCTCGGTGCCTTTCCATACCGGCACGGTGGCCATCGGCTGGCCTTCGCTGAACAGCTTTACCGCGTCGAACGCGGTGTAGCCCCAGTTCAGCAGCTTCTGGCTCTCATTCGCGCGGCCTTGCATCGATTCGGCACCCATCACCACCGAGAGCAGGCGGCGCTTGCCATTGGGAAAGTCGCGCTGCGCAGTGGCGATGAGGCAATAACCCGCCGCCTCGGTGAAGCCGGTCTTCATGCCATCGACCGTGGGATCGCGGCGCAGCAGCAGATTGCGGTTGTCCTGCTTGATGTTGTTGTAGGCGTACTCCTTGATCGAGTACATCGGAAAGTACTGCGGGAAGTCGCGAATGATGCGGGTGGCGATCGTTGCGAGATCGCGCGCGGTGGTGCGATGGCCGGGCTCGGTGAGGCCGGTCACGTTGCGGAAACTGGTGTTCTTCAGGCCCCAGGCCTGGGCCTGCTTGTTCATCGAAGCCACGAACACGTCGAGCGAGCCCGACACCCCTTCGGCCAGCGCCACCGAGGCATCGTTGCCCGACTGCACGATCATGCCCTTCATCAGTTCGTCCACCGTGGGCGACATCGTGGTGTCGATGAACATCAGCGAGCCGCCACCCTTGCGCTCGGCCCAGGCACGCTCGGATACCGGCAGGCGCTGCTCGACGGTGAGCTTCTTGTCCCGCAGCGCGGTGAACACGAGGTAGGCCGTCATCAGCTTGGTGAGCGATGCCGGATCGGCGGGGGCATCGGCGTTCTGTTCGGCCAGCACCTGGTCGGACGACAGATCGACGAGCAGATAGCCCTTGGCCGCGATTTGCGGCGGCTGGGGTACCTGGGCAAAAACGCCCACGCTGAGGCCGATTGAAAGGACAAAGGCGAGCAGACGATTCATGGATGGATGGGCAGCAGGAGAGAGTGGGAATGGTCAACGCCGACCGAGGGCGGTCGGCCTGATCGCGTGGGATGTGGGGGATGTCGGCGCGAACTTGGGCAGGCTCAGCGGCCGACATTCGCCGGCAGTTGCAGGCGCTCGACGATGCGGCCGTGCTTGAGGTGCTCGTCGACGATCTCATCGATATCGTGGCGATCCACATAGGTGTACCAGATGGCCTGCGGATACACCACCACCACCGGCCCGCCAGCGCAACGGTCGAGGCAGCCCGCCTTGTTGATGCGCACGCCACCAGGCCCGGCCAGGCCTTCGGCCTTGACGCGCTTCTTGCAGTGGTCGAGAGCGCTCTGCGGATCATGTTGCGCACAAGCCGCTTCACCGTTGTCGCGCGCGTTCAGGCAGAAGAAAACATGGTGGCGGTAATAGCTCATTGCGCGAATTGTAGGGACCCTGCTCAGGGAGATCATTCCCGCGGCGGCGGTGAGGCGATGCGCGACAGCAGCCAGGCGATCGTCACCATCGGCCACAGCCAGCCCACCCATTGCGCCAGGCCGTTGAAGCGGATGAAGCGGCCCTGCTCCCAGGCCAGCAGGCTCTGGGTGAAGTAGGCGTCGGCAGGGGCTTGCATCACCAGCGCCGACAACGCCGCCAGCACCACCAGCCCGAGGGCCGTGGCCAGCGCAGCGGAAGCCGGCACCAGCAGCGCCGCCACAGCCAAGGCTACCGCCGCCGCGGGGCCGACCGAAGCGCTCATCCAGGCCAGCGCATGGGTGGGGCCGAAGTTGAGCGCGGCCGAGAGCGTGGTGACGCCGAAGCCGATCGCCACCGCGCCCAAGGCCAGCACCAGCCGTCGCCAGCCCGGCCGCGCCACGCTGTAGGCCACCAGGATAGGCGCCAGCATGCCCAGCACGATGGCCAGCCATTCGCTGGCCGGATGGATCTCGATCACAGGCACCCGCAGTTCGATGCGCTCGTACAAAGGCGCAAGCCACGGCACGTCCTCGATCAGCCCGCTCACGCCATCGAGCAACCGATCCCATGGTGGCCCGAGGCCGAACGGTATCGGCGCGGGGAACAACAAACCAAACGGCCACAGCAGCAACAGCGCCAGCGCGGCGCCGCTGCGCCGGATCAGCCAGCGATCGCGCGCGCCCTGCCAGCGTTCGACCAGCCCGGCCGCCTGCACCGTCGAAGCCAATAGAACACCCAGCGTGGCGCCCGCCGAATTGAGCAGCCAATCGAGCATCGAAGGCACCCGCTGCGGCAGCAGGTACTGTGTCAACTCCATCGCGTACGACAGCAGCGACGGGCCAGCGAAACCCACTACGGCGGCCGATCCCAGGCTGCGCCCGCTGCGCACCATCGCGCCGTACAGCAGCAGCCCCAGCGGCAGGTAGGCGAGCAGGTTCGACACCATGTCGAAGGCGTCGCGATAGCGTGGCCAGGGCAGGCGCAGCACCGACTCGGTAGCCGGCACCACCGGCGCTCGCCAGTCGGTGAAGGGATACAGGCTGGCATAGACGATCAGCCCCACCATGGCCGCGGCCAAAGGCCACGCCGAACTGCGATGCACCGCCGCCACGGATCAGAAGGGCTTGACGACCACGAGCACCACGATCGCCGCAAACAGCAGCACCGCGGATTCGTTGAACACCCGCAGCCAGCGATCGCTGCGCGGCACCACCATGCGCTCGAACGAGCGCAGCAGCCGCGCGCAGGCGTGGTGATAAACCATCACCAGCACCACCAGGGCCAGCTTGGCATGCAGCCAGCCGGAACCCTCGCCACGGCCCACGCCATAGCCCAGCCACATCCACAGGCCCAGCGCCAACGCCGGCACCATGAGGATGGTGGAAAAGCGCAGCAAGCGCCGCCCCATCACCAGCAAACGCTCGCGCTCGGCATGGCTTTCGCGCGGCACCGCCACCAGATTGATGAAAATCCGCGGCAAGTAGAACAAGCCGGCAAACCAGCTCGCCACCAACACGATGTGAAAGGCCTTGACCCAGAGGAAACCCGACGTCATGGCGGATTATGAGGGGCCCCACGCAAGCGCCGGATAGCCCCAAAATGAAAGAGCCCCGACCATGAGGCCGGGGCTGAAAAGCCTTAACGCTGTCATCACGGTAAGGCACCTGCTCAGGGAGGAAAAGCAGGGAGCAACGACCTTGCAGCCATCGCCCAGTGGGAACTTTAACAGGTTTGTTGCAGCGCTAACATGCACCAAACGCGCGCAATGCAACATTGCGTCACATTCTTGACGACCTCCATGGCGCAGGCCAACCCATCACACTGACGCCCGGCAGCAACCGTTTCAACCGGCCAACATTTGGTAGTCTCATGCAACCCACTTTTCCCTCCAGCCGCCCCCGCCGCCTTCGTCGCGACGCCTTCACCCGTGCGCTCGTTCGCGAGCACCGTCTGGCACCCGAAGATCTGATCCTGCCGGTGTTCGTGCTCGACGGCCAGGGGCGCTCGCAAGAGGTGGCCAGCATGCCGGGCGTGCTCAGGCGCAGCGTTGACGGGCTGTTCGCCGTGGCCGAGGAGTGCGTGAAGCTGGGCGTGCCGGTGATGGCGTTGTTTCCGGTGCTCGATCCGAGCCAGAAAACGCCCGACGGCCGCGAGGCGATCAACCCCGACGGCCTGGTGCCGCGCGCGGTGCGCGAGCTCAAAGCACGCTTCCCCGAACTCGGCCTGCTCACCGATGTGGCGCTCGACCCCTTCACCACGCACGGGCAGGATGGCCTCATCGACGACACCGGCTACATCCTCAACGACGAGACGGTGGCGGTGCTGCGCCAGCAAGCCCTGGTGCAGGCGGAGGCCGGCGTGGACATCGTCGCCCCCAGCGACATGATGGATGGCCGCATCGGCGCCATCCGCGACGCGCTCGAGTCCAAGGGCCACATCCACACCCGCATCATGGCCTACAGCGCCAAGTACGCGAGCGCGTTCTACGGCCCGTTTCGCGATGCGGTGGGCACCAAGGGCAACCTCGGCAAGAGCGACAAGAAGGCCTACCAGAGGGACCCCGGCAACAGCAACGAGGCCTTGCGCGAAGTGGCGCTCAACTTCGCCGAAGGCGCCGACATGGTGATGGTCAAACCCGGCATGCCCTACCTCGACATCGTGCGCCGGGTGAAAGACGAATTCGGCATGCCCACCTTCGCCTACCAGGTGAGCGGCGAGTACGCGATGATCAAGGCGGCGGCAGCCAACGGCTGGCTCGACCACGACGCCGCGATGATGGAAGCGCTGCTGGCCTTCCGGCGCGCCGGCGCCGATGGCGTGCTGAGCTACTTCGCGCTGGATGCGGCGCGTCTGCTGCGGGCGCGGTAGGGGTCGGCAAAGCCGAGCGCGAGCATCACTGCCGTTTCTCGCGCTTCCATCACGCTGGCCTGCGCGTCACCCCCATGATCAAAGCCCTGCGCATGCAGCGCGCCGTGCACCAGCAGGTGGGCGTAGTGCGCCGCCAGATCGCGGCGTGCCGCACGGGCCTCACGCGCGATCACCGGGGCGCACAGGATCAGATCGGCCTGCACCACCGGCTCATGGGCGTAATCGAAGGTGAGCACGTTGGTGGCGTGCGCCTGGGCGCGATAGTCCCGGTTCAAGGCCAGCCCTTCAGCGGCATCGACGATGCGCACCGTGATCTCCGCCGGCCGTAGCAAGGCGGCGCGGATCCAGCGCGCCACATGATGGCGAGGCAACTGGTCGCGCGGCGAGCGATCGGCAAACTGCAACGAGAGCTTCAGCGCCGGCCGCGCCGCCGATGTCATGGCTGGCGACTCTTGCGCGGCGCGGCGGGCTGCGCGCGCGCCGCGTCGTAGGCCTCGACGATGCGCGCCACCATCGGATGGCGCACCACGTCGGCCGAGGTGAACGGCGTGAACGCGATGCCCTTCACGCCGGCCAGCACCTGCTGCGCATCGACGAGCCCGCTGGCCGCGCCCTTGGGCAGGTCGATCTGGCTCACGTCACCGGTGATCACCGCCTTGGAGCCGAAGCCCACCCGCGTGAGGAACATCTTCATCTGCTCGGGCGTGGTGTTCTGCGCTTCGTCGAGGATCACGAACGCATGGTTGAGCGTGCGTCCGCGCATGAACGCCAGCGGCGCGATCTCCAGCGTCGCCTTCTCGAAGGCCTTGGTCACCCGCTCAAAGCCCATCAGGTCGTACAGCGCGTCGTACAGCGGCCGCAGATAGGGATCGACCTTCTGCGACAGATCGCCAGGCAGGAAGCCCAGGCGCTCGCCGGCCTCCACCGCCGGCCGGGTGAGCACGATGCGCTGCACGGTGTTGCGCTCCAGGGCATCCACCGCGCAAGCCACGGCGAGAAACGTCTTGCCGGTGCCGGCCGGGCCGATGCCGAAGGTGAGGTCGTGGCTGAGGATGTCGTTGAGATAGCGTTCCTGGTTGGGCGTGCGGCCGGTCAGGTCGGCACGGCGGGTATGCAGCACCACGCGCCCAGGCTCGCCCGGCTCCGCGGCACCATCGATGCCCACCACCTCCCGGCCCCCACCGGCCTCGATGACTGCCAGCCGCACCGCTTCGGGCGTGATGGCCCGCGCCGCACGCCGCATCAAGGCCTCGAGCACCGAGACAGCCGCCTGGGCCGCCGCCTTCATGCCCTCGATGCGGAACGATTCCGCACGACGCGTGATGTGCACCTGCAGCCCTTCTTCGATGGCCCTCAGGTGCGCATCCATCGGCCCGCACAGATGAGACAGATGCAGGTTGTCGGCGGCGGCAAAACTGTGCTGAAGGATCAAGCGATCTCCTGATGGGAGGGCAACCGGAATCGGGGCGCAAGGATAATCCACCCATGATCGGACGTCTCGAAGGCCTGCTCGCTGAAAAATCGCCCCCGCTGGTGTTGATCGACGTGGGCGGCGTGGCCTACGAAGTGGATGTGCCCATGAGCACTTTCTACAACCTGCCGGCGTTGGGCCAGCGTGTGAGCCTGCTCACCCACTTCGTGGTGCGCGAAGACGCGCAGTTGCTGTACGGCTTTCTCACCCACGAAGAGCGTGCCGCGTTCCGCCTGCTGATCAAGATTTCAGGCATCGGCCCCCGCACGGCCTTGTCGATCCTGTCGGGCCTGTCGGTGAGCGATCTGGCCTCTGCCGTGGCGCAGCAGCAAGCCGCGCGTCTGCAGAAAGTGCCGGGCATCGGCAAGAAGACCGCCGAGCGCCTGCTGCTGGAGCTGAAAGACAAACTGGCGCCGGCGCTGCCCGGCACCGCCACCGTGGCCAACGACGCGCAGGCCGACATCGTGCAGGCCTTGATCGCACTGGGCTACAACGAGCGTGAGGCCGGCGTGGCGCTGAAGAGCCTGCCGGCGGACGTGGGCGTGAGCGACGGCATCAAGCTGGCGCTGAAGGCCTTGTCCCGCTAGCGAGTTTCGCCCTCAGAGGTATTGATGCCGCGCTGAGCCCATCCGCATACGGTTGAGTCCTCACTTCTGGAGGATCACCCCATGTACCGCTCAGCCCTTTCGAATCTGCCTCTGCCCCCCGTGTGTCGTGCCGCGCTCGTCGCCGTGGCGCTTGCCGCCGGCATCGCGACGCCGGCCCATGCACTCGGCCCGTTCCAGGCCTGGAGCACTGTTGGATCCACCGGCACCGTGGACGAAGGCAGCACCAGCGTGGTCAGCATGGGTGGGGCCGGCATCAACTTTCTCGCCGGCACCACCTATCCCCGCACGGTGACCGTGCGCTATCCGGTGGTGGACGTCTGGGGCGCCAACCCCGCACCCACCTGGATCGGTGCCCGATTCAGCGACAACGGCACCAGCAGCCGCATCCTGCTGACGCTGCGCCGACTCGGCCCCGCCGACACCGTGGCCACCGACCTCGCCACCTGGGACAGCGACTTGTTCGCCCCTTCGGCCTCCCCGCAGTTCGCTTGGGCCGCCCGCGACTGCACTCTGCAGACGATGGACTTTGCCAACTACACCTACTGGATCGAGGCGGCGATCACTCGTACCAGTTCGTCCGGCAACGCCAGCTTGTCGCAGATCCGGCTCGACAACTTTGCCGGCACCTGCGTGGCTGCCGAAAATGCGCAGGAGCGTCGGCAGACCCGCGTGGAATGACGCCGCCCCACCATGCGCCGATAATCCGGCGCATGGTGATCCACACAGATGCGCTGACTTCCAACGCCCCGGCGCGGGTGGTCAGCGCGGCGCCTTCGTCGCCCCAGGAAGAAGCCCTCGAACGCGCGCTGCGGCCCAAGGCGCTGGCCGACTACATCGGCCAGACCAAAGCCCGCGAGCAGCTCGAAATCTTCATCGGCGCCGCCAAGAAGCGCGGCGAGGCGATGGATCATGTGCTGCTGTTCGGCCCGCCCGGCCTGGGCAAGACGACGCTGTCGCACATCATCGCCGCCGAGCTGGGCGTGAACCTGCGCCAGACCTCCGGCCCGGTGCTCGAAAAGCCCAAGGATCTCGCCGCCATCCTGACGAATCTCGAACGCGACGATGTGCTGTTCATCGACGAGATCCATCGCCTGTCGCCGGTGGTCGAGGAGATCCTGTATCCCGCGCTCGAAGACTACCGGATCGACATCATGATCGGCGAGGGCCCGGCGGCCCGCTCGATCCAACTGGAGCTGCAACCGTTCACGCTGGTGGGCGCCACCACGCGCGCCGGCATGCTCACCAATCCGCTGCGCGACCGCTTCGGCATCGTGGCGCGGCTGGAGTTCTATACCCCCGAAGAACTCACCCGCATCGTCACCCGCTCGGCGGCGTTGCTGAAGGCGCCCATCGATGCCGACGGCGCCATCGAGATCGCCCGCCGTGCCCGCGGCACGCCGCGCGAGGCCAACCGGCTGCTGCGCCGTGAGCGCGACTACGCCGATGTCAAGGCCCAGGGCCACATCAGCGCAGCCATCGCCGACGCCGCCCTGGTGATGCTGGATGTCGACCCGCTGGGTTTCGACGTGATGGATCGCAAGCTGCTCGAAGCCATCGTGCATCGATTCGACGGCGGCCCGGTGGGCCTCGATAACGTGGCCGCCGCCATCGGCGAAGAAGCCGGCACGATCGAAGATGTGATCGAGCCCTACCTGATCCAGCAGGGCTATCTGCAGCGCACCCCACGCGGCCGCATCGCCACGCTGGCGGCTTACCGGCATCTCGGCTTGGCGGCGCCAAAGCGGGCTGGCGACTTGTTCGAATCCTGATCCGCCGGCCAAGCTTGCCCAGCCGGCCCGGCGGGCAGCAGCAGCCTCAGCGCAGTTCGTCCGGCCCTTCATCCTCCAGATGGAAATCGTCGCTCCACCCCACCAGCGAGAAGCCGCTGGCGGTGTGCAGCAGGCGATTGATGGTGGCGTTACCCACACGCCAGGTGCGCGGTGCGGCCAGGTCGATGCGCGCGGCGGCGCGGTACAGGCTGTCGAGCACACCGCCGTGCGCCACCAGCACGATGGTCTGCCCCGGATGCCTGGCAGCCAGGCGCTCGGCGGCTTCGACACTGCGGGCGTGAAACTCACGAAGTACTTCCCCGCCTTCGGGCCCGTAGTCCACATCGCGGCCACGCCAGCGTTGGTTCTCGAGCGGCCAGCGCAAGCTCACTTCATCGGGCGTGAACCCCTCGAAGATGCCAAACCCGCGCTCGCGCAGGCCGGCATCGTGCCGCACCGGCTGGCCCACTGCGGCGCCGATCGCGGCGGCTGTCTGCGCGGCACGCGCCAGATCGCTGCTGTAGATGGCCGCCAGGGTCTCGTCGCGCAGTGCGGCCGCCACACGGCGGGCCTGTTCGAGGCCTCGGGCGTTGAGCGGGATATCGGTCTGGCCCTGCATGCGGGCGCTGGCGTTCCAATCGGTTTCGCCATGGCGAATGGCGATCACGCGGGTCGGTTCGGTGAGGGGCATGCTGCTCAAACACCCCAGACGATCGGCTCGTTCGCGGCCTGGGATCGCTTGAGCATCTCGACCATCGGCCAGGCACGGCGGC
>JANMAS010000170.1:0-6204 GCA_031359975.1 Burkholderiales bacterium | reverse complement strand
CGCCTCCCACCCGAGCAGCTCACCCCGGGCCGCATCCGGCATGGAGGAGCGCGCGAACCCCGGCATGTCGGTCACACGGGCAACGCCGTCGACACGTGCCTGCAAGCCGCCGGCGAGCAATTTGACGTCCACCGTGCCTTTGAATCCCGCATCGGCGCGGCGCAGATCAAAGGGCACCGAGGCATGCAGGTAGGGCTCCAGCGCATGCACCGGCACGCGCTCCGCGACGAGCCGGCCGCGTGCGGCGAGCGGCTCGGGCGTCACATCGCCCGTCCATTCGATGCGGCCCGGTTGCGACTGCCGGCGGGTGCCTTCGGTGTCGCCAGGATTGGGCTCGGCGGCAACCACCTGCCGCAGACGAGTCGATACCGCGAGCCGGCTGGTGCCGGTGCTGGGCCACGACACGCTCTTGAGGTTGACCTTCAGCGCTTCGAGCTCCAGATAGGCCGGGTTGGCCTCGGACGCCGGCGCCGCGGCATCACGCCAGCGGCCTCGGCCACCCTCCAGCGCCACCTCGGCGACGCTGATGGCCCAGGGTTTGGCATCGACGGGTGCGGGCTCGACGGTTGGCACCACCTGGCCTTCGCGCTCGGGCATCACCAGCCATTCCCGCAGGTTGAGTTCGCCCTTGGCATCACGCGCCAGCTCGATCGATGGCTCGGTGAGCGCCACCTTGGCGATGCTCAGGCGACGTGTGTCGAGCTGAAGCTTGGCATCGGTGATTTCGAGCTTGCGCAGGCTGGGCGAGCCCGACCCCATGGCTGCATTGGCAGCCTTGGCGGCCTGCTTGCCCACCACAACCACCTTGCGCGGTGCCGCGCCGCGTGCCACGAGCCGCAGGTTCGTCGCCTGCAAGGCGCTGATCGCCAACGATTGTTGGGGCTCGCCGAAGGGCTGCGACATCTGCCACTGCACGCGCGCGGTCACCGCACCTTCGAGCCGGCGGCGCAACACCGTGGTGAGGTAGGGGTCGAGCGCAGCCAGACCGAGGCCGTCGAGCTGGGTTTCGGCACGAATCGCGTCGACGGTGGCTTCACCGCTGACGGCGAAGTGCCCGGCATCCTGTTCGCCGTCGGCCAGCGTAGCCTCGACAGTCCACGGCACCGGCCCTGCCATGGGCCAGGCCACCGCCTGGGCCCTTATCGCCAGATCGTGCAAGGCCAGTGCCGCGGCGGGCCGCGTGCTGGCGTCGTCCCACTTCACGCGGCCGTCGGTCAGCTCGACCTGCTTCAACGACACCCGCCACGCATCGGGCGGCGGCGGGGGCGCCGAGGCGGCGGCGGGCGCCGCCGCGGGAGCGGACGCGGTCGCCGCGGCGACCGGCTTCGCCCTGACGGCAGGGTCGGCCGGCGCCGCCAGCTTCAGCACGTTGAGATCACCCTTGGCATCGCGCGCCAGCGACAGCAGCGGCCCTTCGAGGCGAATGCCCTCGAGTGCCGCCACCCGCTCCAGCGGGCGCACCTCGCCGAGGCGTATTTCCAGCGCTCGCCAATCGAGCAACGCGCCGTCGTGGGTGTCGGTGAGGGCCACGTCGCGGCTGCGCACCGCGCCGTGCAGCGACAGGCGCGGGCCCTTCTCCTTGTGGAGCTCGAACCTGGCTTGAATGTCGACAGACAGATGCCCCGCCTTCGGCCGTACGGGCAGGTTGGCAGGCCAATAGGCCGTCCATTCGGCGAGGTCCACATCGCCCACTTTCAAGTCGAGCGTGGATGCCTGCGTCACCGCAAAGGGCGTGGTCTCGGCGCCGCTGTCGACCTTGGTGCCGTCGATCGAAAAGGCCAACCGGGGCTGGACCTTGACCTCCACATCGGCGGGCAGGTTCGACAGGAACGGCAGGTCGATCAACAGGTCGCGCAGCTCGTGTTTGCGGTTCACCGGCCTGTCGTCGATGGCCACCATGCCGCCGCGCAACTTGAGGTTGAACAGCGCAAAGCGTTGTGGCTGCGCAGGCGGCGCATCGGCCGGCGGCGGCGCACCGAGCCGGGTGATGATGTCTTCCACGTCGTAGCGGCCCACGCCGGTGCGCGCCAGGTGCAGCGCCGGATCATCGATCACCACGCCTTCAACGATCGGCGCCAGGCGCACGATCGATCGGGCGTCCATATTCACCCGCAGATGGCGGATCTGCAATTGCGGCCCCTGCGCGGCGTCTCCGGCGGCGCGTGCCATGCGGAAATCCTCGATCGACAGCGCCAGATCCCAAGGCTCGATGCGCACCGAACCGAAGGTGACGGTTCGCCCGAGCAACTTGGTGAGTTGCGCCTGCCCGACACGGGACACGATGTAGGGCCCGGTGAACCAGATCACGAGCATCAGCGTCAACGTGACCACGGCCGTCCAGGCGGTGATGCGCAGCGTGCGGGGAGACAAGGTCATGTTGAGTCGTCGATCAGCGCGGAACAGGGGGCAGTGCCTGCCGGCGGGTTCGCCGACAGATCCGCGCGCAGTATCCCGCGTCCACGGCGCGTTCCCGCGTGGAATCAGTCGAGCAGTCGGTATCCAGGCGAAACACCCGGGCCTCGCCAGGTGGCGCCCCAATGACAAAGCCCCTCGGAATCGTGACGATTCCGAGGGGCCGGCGGCCGAAGCCACGGTGGAGATCTGAAGCGAATTTGTTCAGGGCTCCGAACGCGCAAGAATGCGCTTTTGGGGGAACGCCTCTTCCTCGAGGCTTTTCAAGTCTAGGCCACGCGCAGCGCAGTTTCAAGGGCGATTCCGGCGCCGGCGTCTCGTGAGTCAGGGAATGGGCGCTTGGGGGCGGACGACACATCACGTCGGGCCTGGGGGCCTTATCCGCGCCGAGAGGCCATCAAGGTGTCGAACAGCGCCTTCATGCGTTGGTCGACATCGGCATCCATCGTGATCGGGCGGCCCCATTCGCGGCTGGTTTCACCGGGCCATTTGTTGGTGGCATCGAGGCCCAGCTTGCCGCCCAGGCCGCTCACCGGCGAGGCGAAATCGAGGTAGTCGATCGGGGTGTCGTGCACCAGCGTGCTGTCGCGCACCGGATCGGCCCGGGTGGTGATGGCCCACACCACTTCTTTCCAGTCGCGGATGTCGATGTCTTCGTCGGTCACCACGATGAACTTGGTGTACATGAACTGCCGCAAGAAGCTCCAGAGCCCGAACATCAGGCGCTTGGCGTGGCCGGGGTAACTCTTGCGCATGGCGATCACCGCCATCCGGTAGCTGCAGCCCTCGGGCGGGAGATAGAAATCGGTGATCTCGGGAAACTGCTTTTGCAGGATCGGCACGAACACCTCATTCAGCGCCAGGCCCAGGATGGCAGGCTCGTCGGGCGGCTTGCCGGTGTAGGTGGAGTGGTAGATCGGATCACGGCGATGGGTGAGCCGATCGATGCGAAACACCGGGAACCAGTCGGTCTCGTTGTAGTAACCCGTGTGATCGCCAAACGGCCCCTCGAGCGCATGCAGGTAACCGCCTCGCTCGGCCAGCGGCACGTTGTGATCGCTGCGGCCCGTCCAGCCCGGTTCAGCCACCGGGATGTGCCCTTCGAGCACGATCTCGGCGCGTGCCGGCACTTGCAGCACCAAGCCGCCGTCGCCCACGCTGGCGTCGGCGAGTTCCGTGCGCGAGCCGCGCAGCAAGCCGGCGAACTGGTACTCGGACAAATGATCCGGCACCGGCGTCACGGCGCCCAGGGTGGTCGCCGGATCGGCACCGAGCGCCACGGCGATCGAGAAGGGCTTTCCCGGTTGGGCGCGGGCGAACTCACGAAAGTCCAGCGCGCCGCCGCGGTGGGCAAGCCAGCGCATGATCACCTCGCGCCGGCCTATCACCTGCTGGCGATAGATGCCCAGGTTCTGACGAGCGCGGGGTTGCGGCACGTTCTGCGGGCCCCGGGTGATCACCAGGCCCCAGGTGATGAGCGGGCCGGCATCACCGGGCCAGCAGGTCTGGATCGGCCACTCGGCCAGGTCGATCTCGTCGCCTTGCTGGATCAGCTGCTGGCAAGGCGGATCGCTCACCCGCTGGGGTTTCATGTCCCACAGCGCCTTGACCATCTGCAACAGCCGACCGCCGTCTTTCAACGACTTGGGCGGATCCGGCTCCTTGAGCGCCGCCAGCAGCCGGCCCACATCGCGCAGCTGCGAGATGTCGTCGGCGCCCATGCCCATCGCCACACGTCGTGTCGAGCCGAACAAATTGGCGAGCACCGGAATCGGGCTGGGCGTGTGGCCCTGGCCGGAGGTGGGCCTGTCGAAAAGCAGAGCCGGGCCGTCGGCGCGCAGCACGCGGTCGCACAGTGCCGTCATTTCGAGATGCGTGCTGACCGGTTCGGTGACGTGAATCAGGTCGCCGGCCTGCTGGAGACCGTCGAGAAAGCTGCGCAGGTCTCGGTACTTCATACAAAGAAGTAATTAAGTATCAATGAATTAGTCTTGACTGGTTATTTGTTCGATCTAAAATCGAAGCTCAATAAACAAGGGTTAACCCGTGTCTGTGAGATCAAGTCTCACCTCCGGCGGTGACCCTCCTGTGGCTGTTGGCCCGCGTTTGCAACTGGCGCGGTTCCGTCAAGCAGCCACTCATTATCGTCACCGACTTCGATGACCCCGCTTTGCGGCAGGCATCGGAGTGCTCCGGCAGGAAAGGCATCATGGCAGCAATCGCCAGCGATTCGAGGATCGCACTCCAGCAGTTTCGAAGTTCGATGGGCGTGTTCGTCGCCGATGTCGGCCAGGGCATGTTGGAAGTCAGTCACAACATGCTCGCGCTGATCGGCGTGGCGGTGATCGCCCTCGCGGCATTTGCGTTTGGCAAGGCCGAGTTGCGCGACGCCGCCGAAACGCAGATGTATCAGTGGCTGCAGCAGCGCCAGGATGTGCGCGCTCTCGAGCGCGGCGATCTCAGCCACGGGGCTGACGAGATCTCGGCACTCGCGCGTGCCACGGCGATCAACCCCTCGGACCTCGACCGCCAGCAGGCCGCCGTGGCATCGTGGATTTCGCGCCGCTATCACGTGGCGCCGGAACCGATAAGCCGGCTGGTGCAGGAGGCTTGGGAAGTGGGCCGCCTGACCGGCCTGCAACCCACGCTGATCCTGTCGATCATCGCCGTCGAATCCAGCTTCAACCCGTTTGCGCAGAGCCCCGTCGGCGCGCAAGGGTTGATGCAGGTGATGACGAAGGTTCACACCGACAAATACCAGTCGTTTGGCGGCACGTTCACCGCGTTCGATCCGGTGACCAACCTGCGGGTTGGGGTGCAGGTGCTGAAGGAGTGCATCGCCCGCGCCGGCAGCCTGGAGCAGGGCCTGCGTCACTACGTGGGGGCGGCCAGCCTCGACGACGATGGCGGCTACGCCGGCAAGGTGTTGGCCGAGCAGCAAAATCTCAACAACGTGGCCGCCGGCCGCAATGTGGCCACCACGGCCCCGATGATTGCACCGCCCTCGTCCGCGGTGACGGCATCCACCACCGCGCCGGTGATCGTGCCCACCTCGGCCACCATGCCGGCGGCCGGCGCATCGCAACCGGCCATGGCGCCGGCGGCTGCGCCCGAGCCGTCTCCCGCCGACACGCCGCCCGCGGCCGTCCACGCCGAGCAACTCGCCCTGCTGCGCTGATCGTTGCCAGCGGCACGCTCCGGCGCCAGCGGTTCGCACGGTTAAACTGCCGCCGTCACGCAACTGGCGATGAACGGGCGGCAGCCGACTTGGGCCGCCCTGAGGTGGGACACCACCGTGGAGTGTGACGGCGCACAGGCCATGCCACCTGGCGCCAGACCGCCGTTCGCCTGGGCAGACCCTGACCCACCCGCAGCCCTTGCTGCGCAGCCAGGGCCCTCATCGTCAAAACGAGGACTGCCATCATGTTCCAGCGCGACCAATCCACCATCGCCCAGGTCGACCCCGACATCTGGGCGGCGATCCAGTCGGAAGACCGGCGCCAGGAAGAGCACATCGAGCTGATCGCGTCGGAAAACTACGCGTCACCCGCCGTGATGGCGGCGCAAGGCTCACAACTCACCAACAAGTACGCCGAGGGCTACCCCGGCAAGCGCTACTACGGCGGCTGCTAATACGTCGACGTGGTCGTGCAGCTGGCCATCGATCGGGTTAAACAACTGTTCGGCGCCGAACACGCCAACGTGCAGCCCAACTCCGGCTCGCAGGCCAACCAGGCCGCGTTTTTTGCCCTGCTGCAACCGGGTGACACGATCATGGGCATGAGCCTGGCC
>JANMAS010000142.1:0-3873 GCA_031359975.1 Burkholderiales bacterium | reverse complement strand
GATCGCACTCCACATCGAATAGCGCCCGCCCACCCAATCCCAAAAGCCGAAGGTGGTGCTGATGCCGAACTTGGCGGCGGCTTCGAGGTTCGTGGTGGTGCCGACGAAGTGGCGTGCGATGTCGGTGCCGCCCTCGGCCAGGAACCAGGCGCGCGCCACCTGCGCATTGGCCATCGTCTCCTGGGTGGTGAAGGTCTTGGAAGCGATGATGAACAGCGTCTTGCGGGCATCGAGGCGGCGCAGCACCGGCGTGATGTCGTGGCCGTCGACGTTGGAGACGAAGTGGAAGCGGATGTCCGGGTGCACAAAGGCATCCAGTGCCGGCACCACCATCTGCGGGCCCAGATCGGAGCCACCGATGCCGATGTTCACCACGTCGGTGATGCCGCTGTTGGATACGTCGCGCACCTGCTCCACATACGCCAGCATCGAATCAAGCACGCCGTGCACGTCGTCGCTGAAAGGGCCTTTGCCCTTGGGCGCGCGCAACGCGGTGTGCAGCACCGCGCGGCCCTCGGTGGGATTGATCGGCTCGCCGGCAAACATCGCATCGCGCCGCTCGGCGATGCGGCACTCGACGGCCAGATCCGTCAGCAGTTTGCGGGTGGCGATGTCCCAGCGGTTTTTCGACAGATCGGCAAACACGCCCGGCGCCCGCACGCCAAAGGCCTCGAAGCGGCCGGCGTCGCGCGCAAAGGCTTCGCGCAGATCCAGATCGCGACCGTGGGCTTCATAGTGGCCGCGCAAGGCCGCCCAGGCCACGGTGTGATCGCAACGGGGAGACTTTTGAGTCACGCTCATTTTTGGAGATCCTCAATCATGCGATCGAGCTTGATCGCGTCGGCCGCGAATTGGCGGATGCCTTCGGCGAGCTTGTCGGTGGCCATGGCATCGTCGTTGAGCGCAAAGCGGAAGGCGGCTTCGCCACCCACGCCATCGTAGGTGACAACGGGCATCGCAGGCGCGTTCGACGCTTCGCCACTCAGGCGGCGGGCCACAGGCTCGTTCGATTGCTGCAGTTTCGCCAGCAGATCGGGGCTGATGGTGAGCAGATCGCAGCCCGCCAGCGCCAGGATCTGGCCCACGTTGCGAAAGCTCGCGCCCATCACCTCGGTGGCGATGCCCTGCTGTTTGTAATAGGCGTGGATGCTTGCCACCGATTGCACACCGGGATCCTTGGCGCCCGCATTCGCGGCTTCGTCCCACTGCGCACCGGCAGATTTCTTGTACCAGTCGTAGATGCGGCCGACAAACGGCGAGATCAGCGTCACCTTGGCGTCGCCGCAGGCCACCGCTTGCGAAAACGCAAACAGCAGCGTCAGGTTGCAATGGATGCCTTCGGCCTCCAGCTGGCGGGCCGCCTGGATGCCCTCCCAGGTGGAGGCCATCTTGATCAGCACCCGATCACGGCCGATGCCGGCGCTTTCGTAGCTGGCCATGACGGTGCGCGCACGCTGCAAGGTGCCGTGCATGTCGAAAGACAGCCGGGCATCCACCTCGGTGCTCACCCGGCCGGGCACGATCTTCAGGATCTCCAGCCCGAAACGCACCAGCACCGCATCGACCACCTCGGTCAGCGGGCGGCCCTTGTGCTCGGCCACGGTTTGCATGAGCAACGGCGCATACGCCGGTTGTTGCACCGCCTTGAGGATCAACGAGGGGTTGGTGGTGGCATCGCGCGGCGAATACTGCGCCAGATCGTTGAAGTTGCCGGTATCGGCGACGACGACCGTGTGCTGCTTGAGTTGATCGAGTTGGTTCATGGTGGCCGATGGCGCTAAGTGGGAGTTGGCGGGGCGGGGCGAACAACCACAGGCGCCAAACACACGCCTGCATGACCAGATTAGAACGCCAAGGCGGCTCGCACCAGGACCAATCGAGTTACAGCGGCGGCGGCCCAGGCGCGCCGGGTGGCGGAATCGGCGGCGTCCGAAGCGTTTTGACCCCGGCGTTGACCGGCCGCCGAAACTCGTGCATCATCGTTTCTGTAATAAAGTTACAGCCGAAACTCTCGGCCACAGTCATGTCATTCGATCTTGTCTTGTTCGGCGGCACCGGCGATCTCACCTGGCGCAAGCTGATGCCCGCGCTCTTTCAGGCCTTTCGCCACGGCAAGTTGCCCGAAGGCGGCCGCATCCTGGCGGTGGCGCGCGATGAACGCAGCGACGCCGACTACCGCGCTTTCATCAAGGAGCGGTTTGTCGACGTGGAAAGCGCCAAGCGGCCGCGCGATGAGGAATTTGCGCCCTTTGCCGAGTTGCTGCAGTACCGGCGCATGGATCTATCCAAGCCCGAGCACTACGAAGGCCTGAAACGCTGGATCGACGATCGCAACGCCGACATCACGGTGTTGTTTTTGGCCACCAGCCCGCATCTCTTTCCGGTGATCTGCGAGCAGCTTGGCGCCGCCGGCATCAACGGCCCGAAGGTACGCGTGGTGCTCGAAAAACCCCTGGGCCACGATCTCGAAAGCGCACAGGAAATCAATCGCGTGGTGAGCTCGGTGTTTACCGAAAGCCAGGCCTTTCGCATCGACCACTATCTCGGCAAGGCATCGGTGCAGAACCTGATGGCGCTGCGCTTTGGCAACGCGCTGTTCGAGCCGCTTTGGCGCCGCGAATGCATCGCCAACATCCAGATCACGCTGGCCGAAGGCATTGGTGTGGGCACGCGGGGCGATTTCTACGATTCCACCGGCTGCCTGCGCGACATGGTGCAAAACCATGCGCTGCAGTTGCTCACGATGGTGGCCATGGAGCCACCGTCAACCAACAATGCCGACGCGATCCGCGACGAAAAGCTCAAGGTGCTGAAGTCGCTCAAGCCCTTCGATGCCGCCTCGGTGTCGCGCGACGTGGTGCGCGGCCAATACAAGGCCGGCACGGTGGACGGCAAACGCGCTGTGGGCTACCTCGAAGAAGTGAAGGTGCCCGCGGAGAGCACCACCGAAACCTTCGTCGCGCTGCGCGCCGAGGTGCAGAACTGGCGCTGGGCCGGCGTGCCCTTCTACCTGCGCACCGGCAAGCGCCTCGCATCGCGCCATGCGCAGATCGTCGTCAATTTCCGCGAAGTGCCGCACCCGATCTTTCCCGGCGCGGCCACCGCCAACAAGCTGGTGATCAACCTGCAGCCGGAAGACGGCCTGGAGTTGCACTTGCTGGCGATGAAGGGCTCGGGCGTCAGCGAACAGCTCTCGCCGGTGTTCCTCGACCTCGATTTCGACAAGGCCTTTTCGAGCGAGCGTGTGGGCGCCTACGAGCGCCTGTTGCTCGACGCCATCGCCGGCCGCCTGAACCTGTTCGTGCGCAGCGACGAACAAGAGCAGGCCTGGCGCTGGGTGGAGCCGATCCTCGACGCCTGGGCCAAGGATCCGAACGGCCCGCGGCCCTATGCCGCCGGCACCTGGGGCCCGGCGGCATCGAGCGCGATGGTGGCCCGCGACGGATTTGCCTGGGATGAGGAGCAATGATGTCAGCCCCTCGCCCCATGGGTACATGGTGCGATCCCCCGAGGGGATCGGGCCTTGCTTGGGAGCGGCCCGGCGCGGCGGCCCGGGCACAGCGGCCATGAGCACGCCGGGCCGCCCCAAGGGCGAATACCGTAGTGCGAAGCACGGAGGTACTCCAGTAAGCACGCCGGGCCGCCCCAAGGGCGAATACCGGAGGGCGAAGCCCGAAGGTACTCCAGTGCGCGCGCCATGCTAGACCGCATCCGCGCCTCAATACCGGCTCTGCCGCCGGCGGAACAGCGAGTGGCCAAGCTGGTGCTGGCCGATGCGCGCAGCTTCGCCAGCCTGCCCGTGAGCGAGCTGGCCGAGCGCTCGCATGTGAGCAAGCCCACGGTGATTCGTTTCTGCCGCAGCGTCGGCTACGA
>JANMAS010000130.1:0-3500 GCA_031359975.1 Burkholderiales bacterium | reverse complement strand
ACTGGGAAGCGGCCATCCTGAACGCCGTGGCGGTGCTGGTGATCGCCTGCCCCTGCGCTCTGGGCTTGGCCACGCCGACGGCCATCATGGTGGGCACCGGTGCGGCCGCCAAGCTGGGCATCCTCATCAAGGACGCCGAGGCTTTGGAAGTGGCGCATGGCGTGACGGTGGTGGCCTTCGACAAGACCGGCACCTTGACCGCGGGCAAGCCGGAACTCATGGCGGCCGTGCCCGCAGCGTCCATGGACCGGGCGGCGCTGCTGTCGGCCAGCGCTGCGGTGCAGGCCGGCAGCGAGCATCCGCTGGCTTCGGCCGTGATGAACACGGCGACACGCGAAGGGCTTGTGATCGCGCCCGCAACAGCCGTGCGCGCCGTGTCGGGCCGCGGTGTCGCGGCACTCGTGGAGGGCCGCGAACTGCGGCTGGGCAGCAGCCGTTTCATGCAGGAGCTGAAGGTTGATGTGACGGCGCTCGCCGACGCGGCGGCTGAATGGCAGGCGCGCGGCTGCACGGTGTCTTGGCTGGCCGAGGTGCCATCTGATCCGCCAACAACCGCATCGGCAGAGGCGCCGGCCCTGCCACGCTTGCTGGGCCTGCTGGCTTTCGGCGACGCCCCGAAGGCCAGCGCCGCAGCGGCCGTCAATGCATTGCAGAAGATGGGCATCCGTTCGGCGCTCATCACCGGCGACAACGCGGGCAGTGCCAAAGGGGTGGCACAGGCGCTGAGCATCACCGATGTGCATGCCGACATATTGCCGGAGCACAAGGCCGACATCGTGGCGAAGTTGAAAGCCGGTGGCGAACGCGTCGCGATGGTCGGCGACGGCATCAACGACGCGCCCGCGCTGGCGATTGCCGACGTCGGCATCGCCATGTCCACCGGCACCGACGTGGCCATGCACACGGCCGGCATCACGCTGATGCGCGGCGACGTAGGCCTGGTGGCCGACGCCATCGACATCTCGCGCCGCACCTACGCCAAGATCCGGCAGAACCTGTTCTGGGCTTTCATCTACAACGTGGTGGGCATACCGCTGGCCGCGTTTGGATTGCTGAACCCGGTGATCGCTGGCGCGGCAATGGCTTTCAGCAGTGTCAGTGTGGTCAGCAACGCGCTGCTGCTGCGGCGCTGGAAGGGAGCCCCGCGGTGAACGGCGCTGAGCAATTCAACATCGGCGAGGCCGCCGCTCGTTCGGGCGTCTCGGCCAAGATGGTGCGGCACTACGAGTCGCTCGGCCTGCTGCCGACGGTGGCGCGCACCGACTCGGGATACCGGCGCTACAGCGACAAGGAAGTGCACACGCTGCGTTTCATCCGTCGCGCGCGCGATCTGGGTTTCAGCATGGCCGAGATTGCCGAGTTGTTGAAGCTCTGGCAGAACCGCCGCCGCGCCAGCGCCGACGTGAAGCGCATCGCCCAGCGGCATGTGGCCGACCTGGAGCGCCGCATGGCGGCGATGGCTGAAATGCGCGATTCACTGAAGCACCTTGCCGACTGCTGCCAGGGTGACCACCGCCCGGATTGCCCCATCCTGGAAGAGCTGTCCGGTCACGAAGCCGCCGTTCCTTGAACTGCCGGCTCAAGCGACCGTTCCTTGACCGTCACCATGGCCGCGTTTACGCAGACGCCAACCGAAACGCCGCGGCCATGGCATCCTGCCTTCGGGCTCGCACGCCGACGTGCGTGGCGATCGTTCGCCACTGCCGCACGACCGTCAGGCAACGGCCGATGATCCCTTCTGCATCACGAACGGATACACGAAAGTATGGTGCCACGGCGCGAGCGAGATCGAGGTCCAGTGCGTTGTCGGCCTGACTGAGGTTCAGCTTCAGCCCCTGGGCGTGCGGCACCGGGTTCATGTCGAAGGCCGGCGAGAGGCGCCACCCCTTGCCGGGCACCAGGATGAAGCCGTGGTTTCGCAGGTGGTCGTCAGTGTTCGAAACCATCAGGTTGAAAACGATCCGCGACCACAGTTCCTGAAGGTCGATGTCGGTCTGCGCGCCGTGATCGATCAGGACACGCGCGATCTCGAGGTAGCTCGCGCCTGTTGAAGCATCGTCGCCGTCCTGGCGCCCGGTGAGTGTCATCGCCGACGCGAAGTGCAGCCGCCGCCCGGAACCTGTCCGATCAAATCGCTTCACGAGAAAAGTGTTGTGCGGGTTGGCGAACCGGCGCGCCAAGCTGTCGGGAACCTGCAGCCCGCAGCCACGCGCCAGTGTCTGCACCACCATTTCCCAGGCACCCACGTCATGCTCGTCGCGCACGCTGGGAAACTTGGCGATCCACAGGTGCCCATCAGGATCGACAACGTTTGCCTTGGGCCGCGTACCACCCAACGACCCACCCGGCGCGATCAGCATGCGCAGCCACTGATCACCCTGCGCAGCGGTGTTGTCCTCGTCGCGTTCCAGCGCCAGGCTGGCGGCCTCGAGTTCGCGCGGTTGAACAAATGGCGGC
Organism: Burkholderiales bacterium; assembly: GCA_031359975.1. Classification (GTDB taxonomy): domain Bacteria; phylum Pseudomonadota; class Gammaproteobacteria; order Burkholderiales; family Burkholderiaceae_C; genus JANMAS01. Next base: position 1,043 of record JANMAS010000130.1, on the reverse strand, counting down.
GCGGCAAGGTCAATTGTCGTCAGGGCGCGAACATGGCTTGCAAGGTCTGCAGCGTCGCGCCAAGGGTGGCTGGGCGCAACGCGCCCAAGCGCTTGACCAGGCGCGCGCGGTCCAGCGTTCGGATCTGGTCCAGCACGATCACTCCGTGCTTGCCCTGGAACTTCAGTGCAATGCGAAAGCGTGCTGGCCGTGAGCCGGTGGTCATGGGTGCCACGATGACGGTGCGCAAGTGTGCGTTCATGTCGTCGGGTGAGATCACGACGCAAGGGCGCGTCTTCTGGATCTCGCTACCCACTGTCGGATCGAGTTGGGCCAGCCAGATCTCGCCGGTCTTCATCACCAGACCAGTTCGTTGTCAGCCTCGTTCGCGAACTCGGGCCAGACCAATATGTCGTCACTCTGCCCAGCAAGGCGGCGGGCGTCTTCGGCCCAGCCCTCGCGCGGGTTGCGACGAACAGGGCGGATCTCGATCACACCCGCGCGCACCTGCAGATCGACTGTGCCTTCGAGGCCGAGCTGGTTCAGGATGGGCTTGGGGATCAGGACGCCCTGCGAATTTCCCATTTTGCGGATGCTCACTTCCACGATCGACTCCGGCGCGGTGCAGTAAGCACAATGGTAGCACTACGTTGGAGGGCGACCATCGGCCGGCGCGGCGCCGCATGAGAGGAACCCGATGGGAGCTGACGCTGCGCCGGCTGGTGTATGCGTTACAGGTCGCCCACATCCACCACCAAACCTACGCGACCACGATGCTGATGGTCAGCACGACGCCAGCCTTCTGCGCGAAGCAGCTCGAGCACTCGGCGGAAATGATTCTTCGCACCTACGCGAAGTGGATCGACGGTGGGCAGAACGCGCCAGAGATCAACCGCTTGGAAGCAGCTCTCGCACCGGATTGATCCCCGATTTATCCAAGTGACGGCGCTGAACGCCTAGCTTGTTGATGTCAAAGGATATTTTTTGGGGTGGCTGATGGGACTCGAACCCACGACGACCAGAATCACAATCTGGGACTCTACCAACTGAGCTACAGCCACCGT
>JANMAS010000122.1:0-8912 GCA_031359975.1 Burkholderiales bacterium | reverse complement strand
ATCGCCCCGGTTGGCGGTGCCGTCGCCAAAGGCGCAGACGCAGATATCGTCGGTGCCGGCGTCTTGAAGCTGGCCGGGCAGGTTCGCCCGGCGCCGGAAATCGGTGCACTGGCCGAGCGGGGCGCACGCTCCTCCATCGGTATCGGTGCGTTCGAAACCGGCGGGTTTATCGTCGATGCAGGCAAGGCAATTGCGCCGGGGCAAGCTGGCCATCCGCCGCCAATCCTGATGCGGGCGGTCTTCCCGGAAGACTGGCGCTGCATCCTCATTCTCGATGACAAAACAGAGGGTGTGCATGGCGACCGGGAGACGGCTGCGTTTGCCAGCTTACCCGCGTTTCCGACATCGTCGGCGGCGCATATTTGTCAACTCGTGCTAATGCAGTTGACGCCTGCATTGCATGAACAAGACATCTCTGCATTCGGCGCAGCGCTCACCGAAATTCAGGAAATCGTGGGTGCGCACTTTGCCGCCGCGCAGGGTGGATCAGCGTGGTCCAGCCCGGCTGTAGGGCGGATGGCGGGCAAGCTGAAAGCGGCTGGCGCGGTCGGAATTGGACAGAGTTCGTGGGGACCTACAGGTTTTGCCTTCACCCGGGACGAAACCGTGGCGAAAAGCCTCTATCATTCTTTCGTAGGAGAGGCTAAGGCCGACGGGCTGAAGCTGCTCATCGTCCGCGGGCGCAACGCCGGGGCCAGCGTCGAGAGCATTTTCAGCTAGCAAACCTTCTCCCAGCTGACGCACCGCCGGAGCCCCCCATGAGCGACGCTATCCCTATCCTGCATATGCTTTCCCCCCAGAAGCACATGAGCCCTTTCGACGTGAACATGGCGTCGGATGCTGGCTTCAAAACCATTGTCCCCTACATTAATGTGACGGTTGATGAAGTGACAGGACTGGTGCAGGACGCCATTTTCTCGCGTCCGCCGCAGGACGGAGTCCGCACGGGTATGTTTATCGGCGGCAAGGATGCGATTCTTGCCCTCGATATGATGGAGGCCGCCCGCAAGGCGATGGTGCCGCCGTTTCAGGTGTCGGTGTTTGCCGACCCGGCCGGTTCGTTCACGACGGCAGCCGCCATGGTCGCCTGCGTCGAGCGCGTCCTCAAAAATAAGTTCAATCGCACGCTCAAGGGCACGCGGATCGCGGTTTTCGGCGCGACCGGCGTCGTCGGCTTTGCGTCGTCGATCATTGCAGCGCTGGAAGGCGCGCAGGTTCAACTTGTCGCTCATCGCGGCGTCGAACGCGTCATCAAGAATGCGGCCATCTCTAAGGAACGGTTCGGCGTCGATTTGCAGGCCGTGAACGGCGAAACCGAAGATCAGAAGCGCGACATTATCGCCAATGCGGAAGTTATCTTTGCCGCTGCTGCCGCCGGTGTCCGCATCGTATCGGCAGAGCATAAAGCGCTGGCCAAGCACCTGCTCGTGGCGGCCGACGTGAACGCCGTGCCGCCTGAAGGCATTGCCGGCGTGGGTGTGATGGACGACGGCAAACCGATTGCCGGCACGCAGGCGCTGGGCATCGGTGCGCTCGCCGTGGGCAACGTCAAATACCAGACGCAGCATCGGCAGCTGGTGCAGATGCAAAGCGCCGAGAAGGCCATGGTGCAGAGTTTCGAGCAGGCGTTTGCGGTCGCGCGGGCGTTTCTTGCCGAGTCCACCTGAGGCCTGGTTTTGAGTGGCAGCTCGCCGCGCCGCGCCACGCTGGTGGTGGCGGCCTTGTCGGCGCGTGCGCTGGCGCAAGCGGCGGCCGCCGATGGCTTCGACGTGATCGCGCTCGATCTGTTTGGCGATGCCGACACGCGGCGCGCCAGTGTGCGGTGGCAAGCCATCGGGCAGCCCGGCCGCTTCGCCATCGACCCCCAAGCCTTGTTGGCCACCCTGCGGCAAGCGGCTGGGGATGCGGAGGTGATCGGCTGGATCGCCGGCAGCGGCTTCGATGGGCGTGTTGACTGGCTGGAGGCCGGGGCGGAGATCCTGCCGCTGCTCGGGCTGGCGCCGGCGCTGCAGGCGTTTCGGCGGCCGCGCATATTCTTCGCCGCGCTGGATGCGCTGGGCGTGGCCCATCCGCCGGTGGCTTTTGATGCGCCGGTCGATCGCCGCGGCTGGTTGCACAAGGATGCCCAGGGCAGCGGTGGCTGGCACATCCACGCGCTGGGCCGCCCCGGCGCTGCCGGCGACGCTTCGAGCTCGCCGTGGCACTACCTGCAACAGGCTGCGCCGGGCACGCCGATGTCGGCCACCTTCATCGCCACCGGCGATGAGGCGGTGGTACTGGGCTGCAACGAACTCACCGTCGGGCCGCTCGGTCGTCGGCGCTACGTGTACCGCGGTGTGATCGGCGCGGTGGCAGGGGATGCCGTACGGGACGCCGCCGTGCACCAGAGCGCCTCGCGCCTGTGCCGCCACTTCGGATTGCGCGGCCTGGGCAGCCTCGATTTCCTGTTCGACAAGGGCCGCGTCAGCGTGCTCGAAATCAACGCGAGGCCACCCGCCAGCATCGACATCTACCGCGATCGGGTAGCTGGTGGCCTGATACGTGCCCATCTGGCGGCGCTGGCCGGCCAGCCGCCCAGCCTGCTGCGGCAAGAGGGCGTGCGCGGGCTTGAGACGTTTTTTGCTCCGTTCTCCTCCCGGCTCGATGCCGGTGCGCTGGCCACGCTGGCCGCGATGACAGACTGTCATGATGTGCCGCATGCGGCCACACGTTTTGACACGGGCGATCCGGTGTGCAGCGTGAGTGCGCGGGGTGATTCGGTGGTGGCGGTGCGCGCCGCGTTGGCCGACAGGCTGGCGGCGGTGCAAGCCTTGTTGGTGAATGAAAAGGGTGTTTGATGAATGAGGCAAACCAGGGCGAGACAGGTAACCAGGCCTTCGCCCATCTGAGCGTCAACCAAGGGGCGGAGCGGGCCTTGAGCGCGCTGCGCGATGGCGCCGAGCGCCTGCGGGTTTCCCCTGCGGTGCTGGAACCCGGGGTGACGGTGATCGACGCAGGCATCGCCGTGCAGGGCAGTGTGGAAGCCGGCCTGTTGATCAGCGAGATCTGTCTGGGCGGGCTGGGTGAGGTGACGCTGAACGTGGCTGAGCGCGCCGGCTGGCCCAGCTGGATCCAGGTGCGCAGCTCGCAGCCGGTGCTGGCCTGCCTGGGCAGCCAGTACGCCGGCTGGAGCCTGGCCGCCACGAAGGAAGAAACCGGCGGCAAGAAGTTTTTCGCGCTCGGCTCCGGGCCGGCGCGTGCGCTCGCCGCCAAGGAAGACCTGTTCGCCGAACTGGGCTACCGCGACCGGCACGACCACGGCGTGATCGTGCTGGAGGTGGACAAAGTGCCACCGCGTGTGGTGATCGACAAGCTGTTGCGCGATTGCCATCTGGCACCGCACGGCCTGAGCATCGTGCTCACCCCCACCACCAGCCTGGCCGGCACCACGCAGGTGGTGGCCCGTGTGCTGGAGGTGGCGTTGCACCGGGCGCATGAGCTGGGTTTCGAGCTCGCGCATATCGTCGAAGGCAGCGCCACCGCGCCGCTGCCTCCGCCCACCGCCGATGGCGTTCAGGCCATGGGCCGCACGAACGACGCGATCCTTTATGGCGGCCAGGTGCACCTGTCGGTGCGCGGCAGCGCCGAGGCCGCACGCGAGCTGGCGCTCAAGTTGCCGTCGTCCAACTCCCGCGACTACGGCCGCTCGTTCGCTGATCTGTTCACCGAAGCCGGCTACGATTTCTACAAGCTCGACGGCGCCCTGTTCGCCCCCGCCGAAGTGTGGGTGAGCCACCTCGATTCCGGCCAGACCTGGCATGCCGGCGCGCTGAACATGGCACTGCTCACATCGCTGTGGCTGGCGCAGGCGTGAACGAAGAATCCGCGCCGAACCGGCACATCGCGGTCTTCACCGACGAAACCGGCTGGCATACCCGCCAGTTGCAGCTTGCGCTGCGCGAGCGCGGGTTCCAGGGCCGGTGTGTCGATCTGGCCGATTGCCGCATCGATACCGCCGCCGCCTGGCACGGCCTGGTGATCCCCGGATTCGGCCGCGATCTGCCGCGGGCGGCGTTGGTGCGCGGCATCGCCGCAGGCAGCTTCGAGCAGGTGACCAAACGCCTGGGCGTGCTGCATGCCCTGCGCGAGCTGGGCGTGCCGGTCTACAACGATGCCCGCGCGATCGAGCGCAGTGTCGACAAGTCGATGACCAGCCTGCTGCTGCGCGCCCATGGCCTGCCCAGCCCGCCCACCTGGGTGAGCGAGTCGGCCCAGGAGGCGCAGCGGCTGGTGATGCGCGAAAGCGCCGCCGGCCGTTCGCTGGTGCTCAAGCCGCTGTTCGGCTCGCAGGGCAAGGATCTGCGGCGTGTGGGCTTTGTCGATGGGCAGCACGTGCCGTTGCCGGCGCTCAGCGGCACCTATGGCGATCTGGCTTACCTGCAGCGCTTCGTGCCGCCCCAGGCGCAGCCGGGCCACGACTGGCGCGTGCTGGTGATCGGCGGCGTGGCCGCCACAGCGATGCGGCGGGTGAGCGAGCATTGGGTGCACAACGTCGCGCAAGGCGGCCGCTGTGAACCGCAGCCGCTGGACAGCGGCCCGGGCCCCGAGCTGGCACGGCTGGCGCAGGCGGTGGCGCAGGCCCTGGCGATGGACTACGCCGGGGTCGACCTGATGCCCGGCGAGCTGGGCATCCAGGTCATCGAGGTGAATGGTGTGGCGGCATGGCAAGGTCTGCAGCGGGTGACGCCGTTCAACATCGCGCAGCGTCTGGTGGCCGATCTGCTCGATCGCAAACGCGTGCAACAGGCCTCGGCGCGCCGTGCCTGAATCGGCCATCGACAGCGGGGCGGCCGCTTTCCTGTGGGCCTGCCAACTCGATGTGCAGGCGCGTAAACCGGGCAATGTGAGCCTCGCCTCGCCAGGGCATGGCATGTCGGCGGCGCTCTTCACCCGCAGCGCCCATGTGGCGGCCACGCCGCTGTTCGACAGTGCCTTGACCGTGGGCGAGCGCATCGAGGCGGCGATGCGGGTCACCTGGGCCGAGGTGGGCTGCAACACCAACCTGGGCATCGTGCTGCTGTGCGCGCCCCTGGCGGTGGCGCGGCAGGGATGGCAGCCTGCCGATGGCGAAACCCTGTTGCGCCAGCGCCTGGCCCAGGTGCTGGGCGCCCTGGATGTGGCCGACGCCCGGCATGCCTACGCGGCCATCGCCCTGGCTCAGCCGGCGGGGCTCGGTGCGGTGCAGGCGCAGGATGTGGCCGCGCCTCCCACGGTGGGTTTGCGTGCCGCGATGGCCCTGGCGGCCTCGCGAGATCGCATCGCCTCGCAGTTTGCGCATGACTACCGCGACGTGTTCGAACTTGGCGTGAGCCGCTTTGCGAGCGCCTTTCATGCCGCGCGCCAGGCCGGTACGGCCGCGCCCCAGGCGGCGATTGCCGCCATGCAGCGTGTGTTCCTGGCCTTTCTGGCGGCCTGGCCCGATTCACACATTGAGCGAAAGCACGGGGCAGCCGTGGCGCACACTGTCATGAACGAAGCGCGCATCTGGGCGGAACAGGTGCTCTGCGGTGTGCCGGGTGGCGATCTGGATCGCGACGCTTCCTTCGCCGCGTGGGACGACTCCCTCAAGGCACGCGGCCTGAACCCCGGCACCAGCGCGGATCTGAGCGTGGCCAGCGCCCTGATCGCCGCGTGGCTGCACCCTGCGATGCGGCTCGATCGGGCGGCCGGCGCATGAGCCGAAGCTTTCATTTCACCGGTTGGCATGGAATGTGTAGCATCGTTCCCCGCACCCAGATCACCCGAGGCAGTATGTCGGGCGGATCAGGTGGCGGAAATCTCGAGCAAGCTCACACTGAACGGAGACCCAAATGGCAAAAATTGACCGCATGATGGTCGGAGAGTCGCTGATCGGCGACGGCAACGAAGTCGCGCACATCGATCTCATCATCGGCCCGCGCGGCAGCCCGGTGGAAAGCGCGTTCGCGAATGCGCTGACCAACAACAAGGATGGTTTCACCTCCTTGCTGGCCGTGGTGGCGCCCAACCTGCTGACCAAACCCGCAACCGTGATGTTCAACAAGGTCACGATCAAGGGCGCCAAGCAGGCTGTGCAGATGTTCGGACCGGCCCAGCGCGGCGTGGCGATGGCCGTGGCCGACAGCGTCGAGGATGGCACCATCCCCAAGGACGAAGCCGACAACCTCTTCATCTGCGTCGGCGTGTTCATCCACTGGCTGGCCGAAGACGACAAGAAGATCCAGGACTACAACTACCGCGCCGTTCGCGAGTCGATCCAGCGTGCTGTATCGGGCTCACCGAGTGCCGCCGAAGTGGTGGCCAAGAAGGGCAGCGCCACGCATCCGTTCGCGGCTAACTGACCCTCTCATCAGGGGATTTGCAGCCCCTCGCGCCTTTGGCGCATGGGTTGCAACACGGCAAACCGGGGCTCTCACAGGCCCCGGTTTACTTTTGGCGGTGGCTTCTCAGCGTTGCCCGGGCACCATGCCGGCGCCGATGAGCTGAAGCACGTTGGTGTTGCGCTGGCCCCTGGGGGCGCTATCCACGTCGCGGCGCCGCTCGATCTGCACGCCCACGGCGTCGAGATCGTCGAACTTCTTCGGCTTGGCCACCCGCACCCGCACCCAATGCGCGCCGAACTCATGCAGCGCAATCTGTGCGATCTGTTCGGCAAACGCTTCGAGCAATTGCACACCGTGTTCGGCCAGCAGGCGATGGATGCGCAGGCGCAGCTCGCCATAGTCGATGGTGTCGGCGATCTGATCCGTATCGCAGGCGCGCGGGCGCGGCACGCCGGCACACACATCGATCACCAGCGGCTGCGGGCGATGCAATTCGGACTCGTGGATGCCGATCACCGTGCGGCCGACCAAGCCTTCGATGAAGATCAGATCGAGCGCGGGGCCGGTGGCATCGCTCGAGGCGGCTGTTGGGGTTGGCGAGGCCGAATCGCCGGCGCCGGTGGTGCGCATCACGCTCAAAACATTCTCCCGGGAGTTTCCTGATTGTCGTCTGCCGGGGGCTCCTGCAACATATGCGCCATCCGAGGCGTGGGCGGTGGTATTCGCCTGAGTCCACAATCCGGGTTGGCGTGGGCGCCATGCCCACGGTGAATGCGCAGGGATGATCGGATGAAGGACACCACCAACGCCATGAACATGCCACTGCCCCGAACGCTGCCCAGCTACGATCCGGTCGAACACGCGCACCGCATTCTCGACGTGGTCAAACGCGGCGCACGCGATCTCACCAGCGATGTGGTGGCGCATTCATGGGCGCGGTGTGTCAACCAGCATCGGCTCGATCCCAGCCAGCCGTGCCGCCCGCCGGTGCTCGACCGCTCGCAAACCTCCATGCGCCAGGCCCGCCTGGCCACCTTGATCGATTGCGCGCGTTACGAGATGACGACGCTGTTCCAGCAGCTCGGCGACGCCGAATCGGCGGTGGTGATCACCGATACCGACGGTGTGATCCTGCACATGGTCACCTCGCAGGGCTTCGAGCGCGAAGTGCAGCCGCTGGGCCTGGAGGTGGGCGCGGTGTGGAGCGAAGAGGCCGCCGGCACCAACGGCATGGGCACGTGCGTGGCCGCGGCCGGCCCGATCGCGGTGCGCCTGGACGACCATTTTTTCAGCCAGTACACCCAACTCACCTGCTCGGCCGTGCCGGTCTACGACCCCGCCGGCGACATGGTGGCGGTGCTCGATGTCACCAGCCGCTCGCCGGTGCCTCAGCAGCACCTGCTGGTGCTGCTGGGCATGAGCGCCCGCATGATCGAAAACCGCCTGGTCGACCTGCAGTTCCCCGATGCGCACCCGGTGCAGTTTCATAGCCGGCCAGAGTTTGTCTACACCCTGCACGAAGGCAAGCTGGCGGTGGACGGCGAAGGCCAGGTGGTGGCTGCCAACCGCAGCGCGCTGTTGCAACTGGGCCTGAATTCGGCGCGCGATATTCGCGGCCGTCGGCTCGACGAGATTTTCCAGATGACGCTGTCCGACATGCTCGAACGCAGCGCGCGGGCATCGTTCCATCCGGTGGTCACCTACCGCGCCAGCGCGGCGCACCGCTTCTTTGCGGTGGCCCGCCAGCCCGCGCGCGGGCCTGGCATCGGCGTGCTGCCCAGCGCGAGCCCGGCGTACCAGCCCCTCACCGCGCCCGCCGCCGGCCCGGCGAACAGCGCGATGCCGGGTGCCTTGGCAGGCGCGTCGGCGCCCACGTTTTCGGATTCAAGGCTGCAAGCCCACCTCGGCACGGCGCGGCGCGTGATCGCGCGCGGCACACCGCTGCTGCTGCGCGGCGAAACCGGCGCCGGCAAGGAAGTGTTCGCCCGTGCCGTGCATGCCGCCGGCCCGCGAGCCAGCGGCCCGTTCGTGGCCATCAACTGCGCCAGCCTGCCCGAGAGCCTGATCGAAGCCGAGTTGTTCGGTTATCGGGCGGGGGCCTTTACCGGCGCCGAGCGGCGTGGCCGGCGCGGCAAGATCGCGCAGGCTCACGGCGGCACGCTGTTCCTCGACGAAATCGGCGATATGCCGTTGATGCTGCAGGCGCGGCTGCTGCGTGTGCTCGACGAACGCATGGTCACCCCGCTGGGCACCGACGAATCCCAGCCGGTGGATTTTCATCTGCTCAGCGCCAGCCACCGCAACCTGCTGCAACTGGTGGCTCAGGGCGGTTTCCGCGAGGATCTCTACTACCGCATCGCCGGTATCGAGCTCGACCTGCCGGCCCTGCGCGATCGCACCGATCGCGCCGAGCTGATCCGCGGTGTGCTGGCTCAGGAGGGAGCGCCCGATGCGCGCGTGAGCCCGGCCGCCTGGGACATGCTCATGCAATACCGCTGGCCCGGCAATGTGCGCCAGTTGCGCCACGTGCTGCGCAGCGCCGTGGCGATGGCCGATGGCGACGCCCTGGCG
>JANMAS010000110.1:0-4006 GCA_031359975.1 Burkholderiales bacterium | reverse complement strand
CAATCAAGCCGGCGGCGCCCATCCCAGGGAGGGATGATGACTTATCAAAACACGATCGCCGGGAGGGCGATGCACCGCCTGCTGAGCTTCGCGATGCCGATGCTGTGCCTCGCGACAATGGCCGCCAGCCCGGCGGGGATGGCCGCTGAAACAGCGCCGGCGGGCACCACCACCGTCTTTCGCTGCGGGCCTGAGGGCAAAACCTTCTCGGACAAGCCCTGCGCCGGTGGCCGCGCCGAATGGGTGACACCCGACCTGCCCGACGCCGACCGTCGGCAGGCTGCGCAGGAGGTGGCCTCGCGGCAATCGCGCCTCGCGGCCGACCTGCGCGCGCAGCGCGTTCAGCGCGAATCACAACCGACGTCGGGTGCTTCCGGATTTCACCCGCGCCCGGAACGCTCCGCCGATGACGACGCCGTGCCGCGCAAGAAGAAGCGCCAGGGGCCTCACACCGTTGATATCCCGAAGGATCGCCAACGTGGCATTCATCAGCAGCCCGGTGAAGCGCCGCCCGCGCTGGCGGGCCGATAAGCCGCCGCGCCAAGCAGGTTGATCAAACAGCCGGCGCAGCCGCCGGCAAACCCACCAGCCGGCGGTATTTGGCCATCAGGTCATCCGGGCTTTCGATGTGCTCGGGATGAATCGGGATGCAGCTCACCGGGCACACCTGCACACACTGCGGCTCGGCGAAATGGCCTACGCACTCGGTGCAGCGCGACGGATCGATCTGGTAGTAATCGGGGCCCATCGAGATCGCCTGGTTCGGGCACTCGGGCTCACACACATCGCAGTTGATGCACTCGTCGGTGATCAGCAGGGCCACGGCAATCTCTCATCACGAAGCGGCCGCGGGCATGGGAGGGCGTGCACGGTCATTCGCGGGCGTCGCGCACCCGCTCCTTCAGGCGTTCAAGCACCGAGGGTGCCACGAACTTGGAAACATCACCGCCAAGCACGGCAATCTCGCGCACGAAGGTGCCACTGACAAATTGGTATTGATCGGATGGCGTGAGGAAGACGGTTTCCACTTCAGGCATGAGCTGCCGGTTCATGCCGGCCATCTGGAACTCGTACTCGAAATCGCTCACCGCCCTCAGGCCGCGCACCACCACGTTGCCACCGGCGCCCACCACAAAATCGCGCAGCAGCCCACGGAAGGCCACCACTTCGACGCCGTCGTACGGCGCCGCGATCTCGCGCGCGATGTCGACGCGTTCTGCAATCGTGAACATCGTTCGTTTGTGATGGCCGGCGGCGACCGCCAGGATCAGCTTGTCGAACAGGCTGGCGGCGCGCTTCATCAGATCCTCATGACCCAGCGTCATCGGATCGAATGTGCCGGGGTAAACGGCGATCTTGGGCTTGGCGGTGGGCAAGGTGGGCTCCTTCTTCCGGCGCGGCCCGAGTTTAGGGCGAGTTGATGCCCGGGCTTTCGCGCATCAGCAGATGAAAGTGCACCGCGCCGGCGCGGCCATGCCGGTGCAACTGCCAGCCTTCAGGCACCTGGGTGAGGGCTTTTGGCGCCTCCAGGTAGATGAATCCACCCGGCACGACCAGCGGCTTCGACCTGGCCAGCGCCGCCTCGCCGAGGCCCGCGCCAAACGGCGGATCGAGAAAGATCAGGTCAAAACTCGCCAGCGTGGCGCGCGCCATCCAGGCCAGTGCATCCGCCCGCTCCACATGCAGCGCATCGGCGCGAAGCCGCACGCGCGTGGTTTCGAGGCTGCGCGCCAATTCGGCGTCGCTTTCGAGCAGCACCACCCGCTTGGCGCCGCGCGAGCCGGCCTCGAAACCCAGCGCACCGCTGCCGGCAAAGGCGTCCAGGCAACGCCAACCCGCCAGATCCTGGCCGAGCCAGTTGAACAGGGTTTCACGCACGCGGTCGGGCGTGGGCCGCAAACCGGGCCTGTCGGCCACCGGCAGTTTGCTGCGCTTCCACTGGCCGCCGATGATGCGAATCTCGTTGGGCGGCGAACCCGGGGCGCCACGGCGCTCCTGTCGCTCCCGGCCATTGCCCTGCGTGCTGCTGTCGATCGCCTCGGTACCGACGATGTGGCGCCCGAGCGTGGGGGATCCGATCTGGTGACGACGGCTCAAAGCGTCAGGTTCTCACCGTGATGCCACGCGAGGCCATCAGCGCCTTGGCCTGCGCCACGGTGAACTCGCCGTAGTGAAAGAAGCTGGCGGCCAGCACCGCGTCGGCGCGGCCGAGCTGGATGCCATCGGCCAGGTGCTCGAGCGTGCCCACGCCGCCTGAAGCGATCACCGGCACCGGCACGGCATCGGCCACCGATCGGGTGAGTTCGAGATCGAAGCCGCTTTTGGTGCCGTCGCGGTCCATGCTGGTGAGCAGGATCTCGCCGGCACCGGCTTCGGCCATGTCGCGCGCCCATTGCACCGCGTCGAGCCCGGTGTTCTTGCGGCCACCATGGGTGTAGACATCCCAGCCGCAGGCCGAGGCGTGGCCGGCTGGATCGACCCGGCGCTTGGCATCGATGGCCACCACGATGCACTGCGCGCCGTACTTGCTGGACGCATCGCGAATCACCTGCGGATCGGCCACCGCGGCAGAGTTGAAGCTCACCTTGTCGGCGCCAGCGTTGAGCAGTCGGCGCACATCCTCGACGCTGCGCACGCCGCCACCCACGGTGAGCGGGATGAAGACCTGCGAGGCCACCGCTTCGATGATGTGCAGGATCAGGTCGCGGCCGTCGCTGGTGGCGGTGATGTCGAGGAAGGTGAGTTCGTCGGCACCTTGTTCGTTGTAGCGCGCCGCGATCTCCACCGGATCACCGGCATCACGCAGCTCGAGGAAGTTCACGCCCTTGACGACACGGCCGCCGGTGACATCGAGGCAGGGAATGATGCGTTTGGCCAGCATGCGGTGAGGGGTCGTCAGCCTTGCGCTTCGGACAAGGCATCGGCTCGCGCCTGCGCCGCCGCGAAATCGAGCGCGCCGTTGTAGATCGAGCGACCGCAGATCACCGCTTCGACGCCCTCGAACTCCACTTCGCACAAGCGCTCGATATCGGGCATGCCGGCAAGGCCGCCGGAGGCAATGACGGGTATCGACAGCGCCTGCGCCAGCTTCACCGTGGCCTCGATGTTGATGCCGGTGAGCATGCCGTCGCGGCCGATATCGGTGTAGATCACACCCTCGACACCGTAATCCTCGAACTTCTTCGCCAGATCGATCACTTCGTGGCCGGTGAGCTTGCTCCAGCCATCGGTGGCCACCTTGCCATCCTTGGCATCGAGGCCGACGATGATGTGGCCGCCGAACGCGCTGCAGGCATCCTTCAGGAAACCGGGGTTCTTGACGGCGGCGGTGCCGATGATGACGTAGCTCAGGCCATCGTCGAGATAGCGCTCGATGGTGTCGAGATCGCGCAGGCCACCGCCGAGCTGCACCGGGATCTCATCGGCCACCTCACGCAGGATCGCCTTCACCGCCGCTTCGTTCACCGGTTTGCCGGCGAAGGCGCCATTCAGATCCACCAGATGCAGACGGCGCGCACCGGCGTCCAGCCATCGGCGAGCCATGGCCGCCGGGTCTTCGCCGAAAACGGTGCTGGCCTTCATGTCGCCTTGTTCAAGACGAACACACTTGCCGTCTTTCAGATCGATTGCAGGGATGAGCAGCATGGCCAGGAGGCGATGAGGGGAGGATCGGAGTAGGCCGGGGGCAGGTCGAGCGGGCGTGAAGCGGGTTCAGGGGTTCCAGTGCAGGAAGTTCCGGTACAGGGTCAAACCATGTGCCGCACTCTTTTCAGGGTGGAACTGAGTAGCAAAAATATTATCGCGTGCCACCGCGCAGGTAAAGCGTTCGCCGTAATCCGTTTCGGCGGCGCCGTGCCGCTCGTCGGAGGGGCAGGCGTAGTAGCTGTGCACAAAATAAAAGCGTGTTGCGGGGGGCACCCCCGCCCAGATCGGGTGCATGCGACCGCTTTGCGTGCGCGGTAACACCTCGTTCCAGCCCATCTGGGGCACCTTGAAGCGGCTGCCG
>JANMAS010000011.1:0-7377 GCA_031359975.1 Burkholderiales bacterium | reverse complement strand
GATGGATGTGGTGTTGGGCCCGGGCTGGCCGGGCGTGCTGTTGCACGAGGCGGTGGGGCACGGGCTGGAAGGTGATTTCAACCGCAAGGGCTCCAGCGCCTTCTCCGGCCGCATCGGCCAGCGGGTGGCGGCCAAGGGCGTGACGGTGCTCGACGACGGCACGATCGCCGATCGTCGCGGCTCGCTGAACATCGACGACGAAGGCCACCCCACCCAACGCAATGTGCTGATCGAAGACGGCATCCTGCGCGGCTACATTCAGGATGCCACCAACGCCCGGCTGTCGAAGGTCAAACCCACCGGCAACGGCCGCCGCGAAAGCTACGCCCACGTGCCGATGCCGCGCATGACCAACACCTACATGCTCGCTGGCAAGCGCCCCAAGGAAGAGATCATCGCCAGCCTGAAACGCGGTGTCTATGCCACCAATTTTGGCGGTGGGCAGGTCGACATCACCAGCGGCAAGTTTGTATTCTCGGCCAACGAAGCGTTCTGGGTGGAGAACGGGCGCATCCAGTACCCGATCAAGGGCGCCACCATCATCGGCAATGGCCCCGATGCGCTGACACGCGTCAAGATGATCGGCAACGATCTGGAAATGGATACCGGTGTGGGCACTTGTGGCAAGGAAGGCCAGAGCGTCCCGGTGGGCGTGGGGCAACCCACTTTGCGCATCGACGGATTGACCGTCGGCGGCACGGCCTGAGCAGGCCGCCCGGTCCGATCCGGCTTACTGGGCGCCCACGTACAGGTCCCTGAAGCCACCGGCCACCTGCACGCGGTGCAGGCTGTCGGGGTTGTAGACCTCCTGGCCCACGAAGCTGGACAGCAGCACCCACTCGTCGCGGCTGCTCCAGGCGCTGCCCCACATCGCCGCGACGTCGCTGTCACGCACGTTGGCGATATCGGTCTTGATCGACAGCGCCACCGTGGCGCGCACAGCGTTCATCAGCTGATCGAAGTCGATCGTCACGTCGAAGGTGCGGCCCTTGAAGCTCTTGTGCTGCGAGGCCGAGCCTTGTGAACGAAAGAGTTCGAGCTTTGTCGTGTCGTCGAGCGTCACCACGCCGGGCGTCTTGATCGGGCCATCGACGATCGGGATGCCGCCCTGGCCGGGATCGAACCACACGCCGCCCGCCTGAAACCACGACACCGCAGACCAATCCGACACACCGCTGCGCACGATGGCCGTGTTGAACAGGTACTGGATCTGGCAAGGCTTGCCGGTGGGCAGCAGTGTGCTGGCGCATTCGCGGTTGATGAACGTGGCCATCATTTGCTGTTTGCCCTGCGCCGTGGCGCCGGTGGCCGCATCCACCGATGCCGCGCCGAGGCTTTGCAACGAGCGCACCCGTGCCTTGGCGCTACCTGCCCACGGCCGTATGGCGTCTGCTCGCCCCCAGGCCTGGCGGAAATTCACAAAGCTGCCGGTGATGTGCGCATTGGCGCCGACGCCGTTCTGGCCATCCGCGCCATAGGGGCCGAAGAAGGCTTCCTGGCCGTCGTCTTGCTGGCCGGAGGTGGTGAACAGCGCCACCGAGCCGCTCTTGGCGGGATTCAGAAAAACCGCCGATGCCCCGTCGCGGCCGCGGGCGGAATCAACGCAGCCGTCGCTGTTGCCCGAGGGTGTCCAGCGTGTGGTGCCCTTGGCCGCCGCGGCGTCCACGCCGGCCAACGCAGCCACACGGCCCAGCGCGTCGTCCGACAGGGGCACCAACGTGCCGTTGTGCGCCGACGGGCAACCTTGCGCGGCGCCGAAGAACATCACCTTCATGCCGGGCTGCAGCGAAGTCTGGGGATCGTTCGGGTTCCACGAAGCGAACAGCTTGCCGCCGGTTTGCGCTTCGATCGCGCTGACGGCCACATGCGCCTCTTCAGGGGCGAAATAAAACACATCGGCACCGGTGCGCATCGCCGGGCCGGTGCTCACGCCGGAATCGACAGGCGCGGTGGCGGGCTTTTCGTTCGTCGGCTTCGACACCGGATCGGCAGCCGTACCCCCGCCTCCGCCTCCGCAGGCGGTCAGGGTGGCGGCACAGAGCAGGGCCAACATGAAACCGGGCCTGGATGAGATCGGGTTGAAAGAGTCGCTAAGGGTAGCGGGTGAGCGTTGGCGGCCGGTGTGCATAGCGAAACCTCTGGATCTGTGGCGCACCCGAATTGGGTAGCGCGTACAGAAGGTTTCGGCTGAAGCGGGAGCCCGCTTGACTCGAATAAGCGGCGTGGAGGGGGGCTTTACCGGCTCAAGTTCCCGGCGTTTTGGCCGAGCGCGTGCTCACGTGTGCTACCCTCGTTTGATGGTTGTTTTGCGATACTCGTTTTGGCGCTTTTGGTTCTCGCCCCACACCGGCGGCTGGAGAGGCAAACGCGCGTAAGTGAACCCCACAACGAGCGAACACCACGACAGACCAACCGCCGGCTCACCCGGCGGTTTTTTTTCGCCCCCCGATCCGACCCCCTCCGCTGCTTGTCAGCGACGCTTCCGAAAGACGCACCCATGGCCCCCAAATCACCGAGCAGTACCGGCACCGGCCCCGACACCGGCCACGCCCACGCCCTGAGCGAAAAGATGGGCCGCACCGACGACGAGCGCATCCGCGACGTCACGCCGCTGCCGCCGCCGGAACACCTGATCCGTTTTTTTCCGGTGGCTGGCACGCCGATGGAAACGCTGATCGCGCAGACGCGCCTGAACGTGCGGCAGATCATGGCCGGCGAGGACGACCGCCTGCTGGTGATCATCGGCCCGTGCTCGATCCACGATCCGGATGCGGCGATGGAATACGCCCGCCGCCTGAAGGCCGAGCGCGCGCGGCATGCCGACACGCTGGAGATCGTGATGCGCGTGTACTTCGAAAAGCCGCGCACCACGGTGGGCTGGAAGGGCCTGATCAACGATCCGTACCTGGACGAGAGCTTCCGCATCCACGAGGGCCTGCGCATCGCGCGCCAGCTGCTGCTCGACATCAACCGCGTCGGCGTGCCGGCCGGCAGCGAGTTTCTCGATGTGATCAGCCCGCAATACATCGGCGACCTGATCGCCTGGGGCGCGATCGGCGCGCGCACCACCGAAAGCCAGGTGCACCGCGAACTGGCCTCCGGCCTGTCGGCTCCCATCGGCTTCAAGAATGGCACCGATGGCAACCTGAAGATCGCGGTGGATGCGATCCACGCCGCGCGCCGGCCGCATCACTTTCTCTCCGTACACAAAAACGGCCAGGTGGCGATCGTCGAAACGCGCGGCAATCCGGATTGCCACGTCATCCTGCGCGGCGGCAAGGCGCCGAACTACGACGCGGCCAGCGTGGCCAGCGCCTGCGCCGATCTCGAAGCCGCCAGGCTGGCCCCCACGCTGATGGTGGATTGCTCGCATGCCAACAGCGAGAAGCGCTACGAGCGGCAGGTTGACGTGGCACGCACCATCGGCGAGCAGGTAGCCCAGGGCAGCCGCAGCATCTTTGGCGTGATGGTCGAAAGCCATCTGCTGCCGGGTGCGCAGAAGTTCAGCCCCGGCAAGGATGACCCCGCCCGGCTCGAACACGGCAAAAGCATCACCGATGCCTGCCTCGG
This sequence comes from Burkholderiales bacterium, assembly GCA_031359975.1. Lineage (GTDB taxonomy): Bacteria > Pseudomonadota > Gammaproteobacteria > Burkholderiales > Burkholderiaceae_C > JANMAS01. The sequence continues at coordinate 3,807 of JANMAS010000011.1, read as the reverse complement.
CTGGGACGATTCGGTGACCGTGCTCGACATCCTCAGCGCGGCAGTCAAGGCGCGGCGTGGCTGAGCCGGGCCGCGAGTTCAGTTGTCGGCGTCGGCGGCGTCGGCCTGTTGGCTGCGCTTGAGCCGCTCGCTGTGCCAGTACACGTCGTCGCCACCCAGGCCATCGAGGTTGGCGCGGTTGAGCACGCGGGCCAGCACAAACATCAGATCAGACAATCGATTCAGGTAGTGCCGGGGTGCCTCGTTCACCGCCTCGGCGCCTGCCAACGCCACCACGGCGCGCTCGGCACGCCGTGCCACCGTGCGGCTCACATGCGCCAGCGCCGCGCTGCGCGTGCCGGCCGGCAGGATGAACTCGGCCAACCGGGGCAGCTGGGCGTTGTAGTGCGCCAGCGCGTTATCCAGATGCAGCACCGCCTCGGCCTTCAGCAAGGTGTAGCCGGGGATCGACAGCTCACCACCCAGGTTGAACAGCTCGTGCTGGATCACCACCAGCAGCTCGCGCACGTCGTCGGGCAACGGCTCGCACAAGAGCACGCCGAGCCCGGAATTGAGCTCGTCCACATCACCCATCGCCTGCACCCGCAGGTGATCCTTGGCCACGCGGGTGCCGTCGCCCAGGCCGGTGCTGCCGTCGTCGCCGGTGCGGGTGGCAATCTGGGAAAGTCGGTTGGCCATGTGGCCATGTTAAGCCGACGACCGTGCGACAGCCGGGCCCTACCCGCGTCGGCCGCTGCGGTGGAACGCCGGTTTGCGGGCGGTGGCCGCGTGGTGATGCGGCGGAGGTGACTCTGGTGCGCTCGGCGCAGGTCGCTCACGGGCGGGCTCGCTCTCCGGCGCCGACCAGGTCGAGCGCCACAGCTCGCGCAGCAGATCGAATCGCACCGACGCGGCGATCGCCAGCGACACCACCACGAGCAACAGGATCCATCCGAAATCAGTGGCTGTCATGGCGCACCTCCGTCGACGAGCGAGGCTTGATCGTGTCACCTTGGACGCCGCGTGGCAAGCCCGCACAACCCGCGTCGGCTCCCTACAATTTGCAGCTTGTGGTCGGGTGATCGCCGGCCAAGGAGCTCCGCGCATGAACGCCCCTTTGGCCACCCACTTGATACCGGCACTCGAACCTCGCAACGCACCGGCCGCGCTGCTGGATGCCCTGCGCGCCCGCTTCGGGGAGCGCTGTTCCGTGGCCACGGCGGTGCGCGAGCAGCACGGCCGCGATGAATCGCCCTTCGATGCGCCGCCGCCAGACGCGGTGGTGTTCTGCGAAAGCACCGAAGACGTCGCTCAGGTCGTGACGCTGGCCAGCCAACATGCGGTGCCGGTGATCCCCTACGGCGCCGGCTCATCGCTGGAGGGGCACTTGTTGGCCGTTCAGGGCGGCATCAGCATCGATGTGTCGCGCATGGACCGCGTGCTGCGTGTGGACGCAGACGATCTCACCGTCACCGTGCAGGCCGGCGTGACCCGCGAGCAACTCAATCGCGAGATTCGCGACAGCGGCCTGTTCTTCCCGATCGACCCCGGCGCCAACGCCTCCCTCGGCGGCATGAGCGCCACCCGTGCCAGCGGCACGAACGCGGTGCGCTACGGCACGATGCGCGACAACGTGCTCGCGCTCACCGTGGTCACCGCCAGCGGCGAGGTGATACCCACCGGCACGCGGGCACGCAAGTCAAGCGCCGGTTATGACCTGACGCGCCTGTTCGTCGGCAGCGAAGGCACGCTGGGCGTGATCACCGAGGTGACGCTCAAGCTCTATCCGTTGCCGGCGGCGGTATCGGCGGCGGTGTGCCATTTCTCAGATGTCGACGCCGCGGTGCGCACCACCATCCAGATCATCCAGATGGGTGTGCCGATCGCCCGCTGCGAGTTGCTCGACGCGCATGCCGTGCGTGCGGTGAACCGGGCCGACAAACTCGGTCTGGCCGAGCAGCCGATGCTGTTGATGGAATTCCATGGCAGCGACGAAGGCGTGAAAGAACAAGCCGCCACCGTGCAGGAGATCGCCGCCGACAACGGCGGCCACGCCTTTCAGTGGGCCACCACACCGGAAAAGCGCACCCGGCTGTGGGCGGCGCGGCATCGCGCCTATCTCTCCGGCCTGCAGATGAAGCCCGGCTGCCGCAGCGTGACCACCGATACCTGCGTGCCGATTTCGCGCCTTGCCGAATGCATCAGCGAGACGGTGAACGAGGTGGAAGCCTCCGGCTTGCCGTACTTCATCGTCGGCCATGTGGGCGACGGCAACTTTCACGTCGCCTACCTGATCGACCCCGCCAAACCCGAGGAGCGCGCGCTCGCCGAATCGTTGAACACCCTGCTCGTGGCCCGCGCGCTGCGGCTGGAGGGCACCTGCACCGGCGAGCATGGCATCGGGCTGCACAAGCAGCAGTTCCTGCTCGACGAAGCCGGTGCCGGCGCGGTGGGGATGATGCGTGCGATCAAGCTGGCGCTTGACCCGAAGAACATCATGAATCCGGGCAAGATCTTCGCGATGTGAGTGGGCGGCGGGGCTGCCGCCTGCGCGCTAGTCCTGAACCGCTTGCGACGACCACTGACGTGTCACATCGTTCGTGCCGTTCACGCTCTCCAGGTGCACGTCGAATCCCCACAGGCGGCTCACATGCCGCAGCACCTCTTCGGCGCTGTCGTCGAGCGGGCGATTGTTGTGCTGGAAGTGACGCAAGGTGAGCGAGCGATCGCCGCGCAGGTTGACGTTCCAGACCTGGATGTTCGGCTCGCGCTGGCCCAGATCGTATTGGTGGGATAGAGCCTCCCTCACCTTTTTATATCCACTGTCATCGTGGATCGCGCTGATCTCGAGTTCGCTGTCGCTTTCGTCGTCGAGGATCGTGAAGAGGCGGAAGTCGCGCATGAGCTTCGGGCTCAGGTACTGGCCGATGAAGCTCTCATCCTTGAAATTGCGCATCGCATGATCGAGCGTGGGCACCCAGTCGGAACCGGCGATCTCGGGGAACCATTGCCGATCTTCATCGGTGGGCTTTTCGCAGATGCGCTTGATGTCGGTGTACATCGCAAAGCCCAGCGCATAGGGATTGATGCCGCTGTAGGCGCGTGAGCCCACCGGCGGCTGGGCGATCACGTTGGTGTGCGCCTTGAGCCACTCTATCATCACGCCGTCGGTGAGGTAGCCGTCGTCGTACATGGTGTTCAGGATGCGGTGGTGCCAGAACGTCGCCCAGCCTTCGTTCATCACCTGGCTCTGGCGCTGCGGGTAAAAGTACTGCGCCACCTTGCGCACGATGCGCACGATCTCGCGTTGCCAGGGCTCCAGCAGCGGCGCGTTTTTCTCGATGAAGTACAGCAGGTTTTCCTGCGGCTCCTCGGGAAAGCGCCTCAGTTGCTGCGCCTCTTCGGCACGGTCCAGGCGCTTGGGCAAGGTGCGCCAGAGATCGTTGATCTGCTGCTGTGCGTAGGCCTCGCGTTCCTTGCGATCGGCCAGCTCCTGCGCCAGCGATTTACGGCTCGGCCGCCGATACCGATCAACGCCGTGGTTCGACAAGGCATGGCAGGAGTCGATGAACTCCTCCACCGCTTCGAGGCCGTGGCGCTCCTCGCATTCGAGCACGTAGTTCTTCGCGTAGACGAGGTAGTCGATGATCGACGACGCATCGGTCCACATCCTGAAGAGGTAGTTGCCCTTGAAGAAGCTGTTGTGACCGTAGGCGGCGTGGGCGATCACGAGGGCCTGCATGGCCATCGTGTTCTCCTCCATCAGGTAGCTGATGCAGGGGTTGCTGTTGATGACGATCTCGTAGGCCAGGCCCATGTGCCCGCGCC
>JANMAS010000080.1:0-3998 GCA_031359975.1 Burkholderiales bacterium | reverse complement strand
TACATGGGCGCCGGCTTCACGATCAAGACCCTCAACGACGACTACATCGGCGCGCTGCGGGCGATCGACCCGAAGACCGGCAAGATCGTGTGGGAGGTGAAGAACAACGCGCCGCTGTGGGGTGGTGTGCTCACCACCGGCGGCAACCTGGTGTTCTGGGGCACGCCGGAGGGCCTGCTGAAAGCCGCCGACGCCAAGACCGGCAAAGTGGTGTGGGAGTTCCAGACCGGCTCCGGCGTGGTGGCGCCTCCGATCACCTGGATGCAGGGCGGCGAGCAGTTCATCAGCGTGGTCTCCGGCTGGGGCGGCGCCGTGCCGCTGTGGGGCGGCGATGTGGCCAAGAAGGTCAACTTCCTGGAGCAGGGCGGCATGGTGTGGGTGTTCAAGATTCCCAAGGCCGGGCCGCAGACGGCGGGTGTCGAGGCTCCCGCCAAGGCGGCCAAGGTCGCGCAGGTGAACTGATGAGCAATTTACGTCGCCAATTCATGGGGCGGCTGCTTGTGGTGGGGGCCGCTGTGTCGGCCTCCACCGCGGGGGCACAGGCCGGTGCGCATGTCGATGAAGCCGATGAGCAGGCGGTGACGCTGGCTTATCGGCACGACACGACGAAGGTGGCTGCCGCCGCCTTCGCCACCCACACGGCCGCGCAGCGCTGCAGCAACTGTTCGTTCTGGCAAGGCAAGCCCGAGGATGCCTGGGCCGGCTGCGCGATGTTCGGCCGCAAGCACGTGGCCAACGCAGGCTGGTGCAAGGTGTGGGCGAAGGCGCCGGGGTAGTGTCGGCTCAGGGGTGGTTCAGTGCCGGCTCGGTTCCGGCTCACTCCCACGCCTGCAGTTCCAGCGTGCGCACGCCGCCGCTGAGGAAGGCCGATGACGACGGCTCGCTGCGCGACATCTTCACCAGGCCCACGCCGGGGCAATACCACTCCAGCGTGGTCAAGGGCATGTCGCGCCAGCCACTGGCCGGATCGGCGTAGATCCGTACGCTGGCGGTGCCTTTGACGCGCACGCAGCGATCGAAGTGGCCGGCCGCCACATCCACCGATTCGTTGATGCGCTCGATCACATAGGCCATCGGGATGCTCGGATGGCTGTGCCGGATCTCGCGGGGGAATTCGTTCTGGCGCATGAGCAGGTAGGCGGTGGTGGTGGCCTGCCACTGCGTGCCTTCGGTGTAAGGCGCCTTGAGCACGAAGCGCGTGGGTTTGTCGGGCCGGGGCGCGGCGTCGAGATCGCTCTTGCTGCCCACCCGGTAGATGCCACTGGCATCGGCGCGCAGCCAGTAGTCGACACCGCTGTCGCTGCGCCGCCGCCAGGCGGGCCGATCGCCCAGCTCGGGCCAGGATTCGGCGCCCAGCGTTTGCAGCGTCAGCGTTTCCCGTTCGCCGTCTTCAGCGGTGGCACCTGTGGTGACGAGATACGTCCAGTGGTGGCCACCGGCCAGCGGGAACAGCGCGTCCACCTCGCCAGGCGGCTCGCGCTGCTGGCACGCCGCCAGCATGACCATGGCCACGATCATCGGGCCGCTGTGTCGCAAGCCGCGCATCACTTTTCCGGCAACTGAGGCACCGGCAGATCCCGCAGCTTGACGACTTGTTCGTCGCTGCCTGGCCGCAGCCAGCTCGCACCGGCCTTGCCCGGCTTGGGCTCGCTGGTGCCGAGCTGGCTCACGCCCTCGCGCACTTTCTTCATGCCCTCGTTGAGCAAGGCATGCAGATCCTTGCTGTAGGGCAACTGATAGGCACGCGGCCGCGCGCCGGGCTTGCCTTCGTCGAGCGCGTTCACCCACACATACAGGCCGCCGGGTTGCTGCGCCGTGGGCTCGTCGATCACCGCCGCCAGCAGCACAAAGCGCGCCGGCAGGGCATCGCCGCTCGGCCAGCCCCACATCTCGTGCACCACCGTGTTGGCGAAAAAATAGAACACGGTCACGCCGGTGACCATCAGGCCCTTCATCCAGGCCGGCCAGTGCGACCACAGCAGCGCCAGCGCGGCGATGAAAAGCAGCGCCGCAAAGCTCAGCGTGAGGGGCAGGGTCATGATCGTTGCACCAGGGTCTTGGGCAGGGTGTTCACGTTGACCACCTGGCCATCGGCCAGCAAGGTGAAGCGCGCGGCGGTGGCTTCGTCGCCCTGGCGCGAAAGCCGAAGCTGGCCGTGGAACACCACCTGGGCGCGCGGGTTCACCTTGATGATGGAGATGGTGACGTCCACCGGCTGGCCATCGCGCGATTGGTAGTACTGCGCGTTGACGGTGAACTCGCCCGGCACGATGCCGCGCAGCGTGACCACCTCTTGCCGAAACGGGCTGGCGATGCGCTGGCCGTTGACGATGATGGCGTCGTTGGCATCGCCGCGGTCATCGCGGTCGAGAAACATCAAACCCGCTTCTCGCTGACGAAACCACACCAGGTTACCGGCCGGATCCTGCACCCAGGTATCGATGTCGTTGGGGTTGAGATCGGGCCAGGCCACGTTGATGATGTATTCGGCCTTCGACGGGATGTCGCCGGCTTTGAGCGCCTTGGGATTCATCGCCAGCAGGGCCACGATGAAGCAGAAGACAAACGCGATCAGCATGTTGAACAGCATGTCGTAGAAGGGATCGACTTCGGGCTCGCGGGATGTGCGGCGACGTCTCATGTCAAGCCTGCTCTGCCGGCTGGGTAACGGCCCGCCACCCGGCCCGCTGCTGTGCCATGCCCAGGCGCTGGATATCGGCCACAAGCCGATCGGCAAAGCGATCCAGCCGTGTCAGCTGCAGGCCCAGCAGGATGTTGCCCACGAGGCCCACCATCGTTGTCAGCAAGGCCACGCCCAGGCCGGTGGTGAGGCTGCGCAGCAGCTCCTGCGATTGCGAGGCATCGAAGCTCTGCGCGCTGCCGATGTTCAGCGCGAGGATCGAAAAGCCGATTACCTTGCCGAGCAGGCCGAGCTTGAGCTGGATGCCGTTCACCCACCACGCCGTGCCATGCGGGCCGTGCGTGCGTTCGAGCAGCAGATCCAGCGCGGTGGCGCTGTCGGCGCCGGGGCCGTCGATCGCCGCCGCGTAGTCGGCCCACCAGCCGGGTGTTGCGGCGCGCAACGCCAGTTGCTCGGTTTGCAGCACACGCGCCCGGGCGCCGCACCACAGCGTGGCCGCCGCGAAGACGACGATGATGACCAGCGTGATGCCGGTGGGATCGGAGCGCAGCAGCAAGGCCCACACACCGCGCGCGCCGAGCAGCCAGGTGGCAAAGGCCAGCACACCGCCGAGCGCCAGCCATTCGAACCACAAGGGCTCGGGCAGCGGCGCGAAGCGGCGCGCACCGGGCACGACGATCTTCATGCGTGCGGGGGCCATCGGGAAGGGCGGGAGGATCTGTTGGCGAGGCTCATCAGGTGCGGCGGGCGGATGGCTGCTGGATTGCAATACGCATGCCGCTGGCCTTGGCACAGCGGCGCCCCGTCAGATCAGGCAAGCGGCGGCCATCGCAGGGTGTGGGTTGCTCCATCCGGGAGCACCGGCCTGGAGCAGTGGCACAGGGAATTCCCTCCGCGATCCGGTGTTGCCGGCGCGCTGCGGCAGGGTCGAATCAGGGGCGGGAAACTGGCAAAAAGCGGGCAGGAGAACCGTCAGGGCGCCGGATCGGCCAGGTTCCAGCGCAGCTTGCGGTAGATCGTGTTGCGGCTGATGCCCAGCTGCTTGGAGGCGGCGGAGATGTTGCCGCCGGCGGCCTCCACCGCGGCCCGGATCATCGCGATCTCGGCCTGCTCCAGCGTGTGGGGTGCGATGGGCTCGCGCGGCGCGGCGTGGCGTGTGGCCAGCATGGTGGTGTCGGCGGGGGCGCTGCCCCAGGCGGGTGGGTCGCCGGGTGTGGGCTGCGGCATCGCCGGCAGGGCGGTGGCCGGCGGTACCCCGCGCGGCGCGATCGAAGCCTTGCGCGTGTCTTCGATGAAATCGTCGGACAAGTGCGCCGTGGTGATCTGCGGTTCGCCGGCCGACATGATGGCCGCCGTG
>JANMAS010000067.1:0-12909 GCA_031359975.1 Burkholderiales bacterium | reverse complement strand
GGGGGCCGTTCACCGCCTGTTTTCTGTTTATCATGTACGGCCGGGCGGGCGCCCGCCGGGGGGGTCCCCGGCCACGTCGAAACTGCCGCCGTGACGGCTGACCGGCGGTGCAATAATCCGCCGCCACTCAGTTTCGGAGCGCTCCACAGGGATACGCCGCCGAAGCGCATTCGAACGCGCGCCGGAGATCCCGATGCTCAACGTCTTCACCCTCGAGAACGGCCGCCTCAGCGGCTGGCTCTTCCAGGAAGAAATCGACGCGCCCGCCGCGCTGGCCGAGGTGCGTCCGATATGGGTCGATCTCGAATCACCCACGGTCGAAGAAAAGCGCTGGATCGGCGAACGATTCGGCATCACGCTGCCTGACGATATCGTCGATGACGATCTCGAAGAATCCGCCCGCTTCTACGAAGAAGACAACGGCGAACTGCACATCCGCACCGATTTCCTGATCGCCGACGACGAGCCGCGCAATGCACGGGTCGGCTTCATCCTCAAGGACGGCGTGCTCTTCTCGGTGCATGCCGAGGATCTGCCGGTATTTCGTCTGCTGCGCCTGCGCGCCCGGCGTGTGCCTTCGTTGATCGAAGACGCGAAAGACGTGCTGCTGAAGCTCTACGACGCCGACGCCGAATATTCAGCCGATGCACTGGAAGGCATCTACGACAACCTCGAAGCGGTGAGCGTGCGCGTGCTCAAGCACGACGTCGATGACGCCAGCGCCGGCGAGGCGCTGACAGCCATCGCGAAGGAAGAAGATCTGAACGGCCGCATCCGCCGCAACGTGATGGATACGCGCCGTGCGGTGAGTTTCATGATGCGCAGCCGCATGCTCAACGCCGAGCAATTCGAAGAGGCGCGGCAGATCCTGCGCGACATCGAATCACTCGATTCGCACACCGCGTTCCTGTTCGACAAGATCAACTTTCTGCTCGATGCCACCGTCGGCTTCATCAACATCAACCAGAACAAGATCATCAAGATCTTCTCGGTGGCCTCGGTGGCCTTGCTGCCGCCCACCTTGATCGCCAGCGTCTACGGCATGAACTTCCGCGACATGCCTGGTCTGAACGACAGCTGGGGCTACTGGCTCGCGCTGGGCCTGATGGTGCTCTCCCTGGCCGCGCCGCTCATCTACTTCAAGCGGCAGGGCTGGCTGCGCCGATGAGCCTCAGCGCGCCGGCGCGTGTTCCAGCGTGAACTGCATGACATTGGTGTTGCCCGTGTCGAAAGCTGCCTCGCAATACGCGAGATAGAACTCCCAGATGCGGATGAAGCGGGCATCGAAGCCCAGCCGCAGCACCCTGTGTTCGCCAGCCATGAAGCTGGCCCGCCAGCGGCGCAGCGTTTCAGCGTAGTCGGGCCCGAATGCCAGCTCGTCGACCACCTGCAATCCAGCCAGGCGCGCCTGTTCGCGAAAGGCGCTGGCGCTCGGCAGCAGGCCGCCCGGGAACACGTACTGCTGGATGAAATCGGTGGATTTCACGTAGCGATCGAAGAGATCGTCGCGAATCGTGATCGACTGGATGCAGGCCCGACCACCCACCTTGAGGCGTTCGCGCAAGGTGCGGAAGTAGCTCGGCCAGTATTCGCGCCCCACGGCCTCGAACATCTCGATCGAAGCGATCGCATCGAAGGGTGCATCGGTAACGTCGCGGTAGTCCTGTTTGCGCAGGTCGGCTTGTGCCGACAAGCCTTTGTCGGCGAGCCGGCGCTGCGCAAAGGCCAGTTGTTCGTCCGACAAGGTGATGCCGGTGACGGTGGCGCCAAACTCCTGTGCGCCGCATTCGGCCAGCGCACCCCATCCGCAGCCCAGCTCGAGCACCCGATCGCCAGGCTTGACCCGGCATTGCGCCAAGGCTCGCCGCACCTTGGCCTGCTGTGCCAGCTCGATCGGGCGGGTGAGGTCGCCTTCGAACCACGCGCTCGAATAGTTCATCGTCTCATCGAGCCACAGGCTGTAGAACGCGTTCCCGATGTCGTAGTGAGCGTGAATGTTCTTGCGGCTGCCCTGGCGCGAATTGCGATTCAACCAATGCCGCATGCGGTACAGGGCGGCGCCCCACCAGGTGCCGTACACCATCGATTCCACCGCGTCGCGATTGACCAGCAGCACCTTCAACAGCGCGGTCAGATCAGGCGTCGTCCAGTGGCCCTCGATGAAGCTCTCGGCGAAGCCGATGTCGCCCGAGCGCAGCGTGGCAGTCAACGGTTTCCAGTTGCGCAGCCTCACCGCGCCGCGGGGTGCGCCTTCGGTGCCAGGCCCGAATCGCGCCATGCCGCCTTCGGGCAATTGAACGTCGAGCGAGCCGATGCGCAGGCCTCCGAGCAGGCGGAAGGCGGTTCTTGCCGCAGCCGGTGCCGAGCGCGGCAGGACGAAGGCGGCGGACGAGGTGGCTAGTCCAGTCATGGGTTCGGGCGTGTCGCAAACGTGTCGGGTGGGGCCGGCTTGGGGACAAACGGCACCCGTTTGATCCACAACTTGATCGCCTGCCAGTGAATGAGGGCCATGAGGCCGAAGGTCATGAAAGGTACGCAGAAAAACGCCTGCCGGATTCGCCGCGGCGTGATCGGCGCCAGTTCGCCGCTGATGCTGGTGACGATCAGGGGGCCGTCGGCATCGTCGTGCTCGATGCGTGCCACCGTGCGCCCGGTGCCCAGAGCATTCGTCAGATCGGTGCGCATGAAGCGAAAGCGATACCGGCCCTCGATGCGGCAGAACGGCGAGACGTGAAACACCTTGCTCGTCTGCATTTCGGCGCCGAATGCCAGGCCCTGCCCGTCGAGGATGTAGCAATGCCGCTCGCCGAAGGTGTTGTTCACCTCCACCACGATCGCCGCCAGCGTGCCGTCGTCGCGGTGGCAATACCAAAAACTCACCGGCTTGAAGGTGAATCCGAGCACGCGCGGATAACAGTGCAGCCAGATCTCGCCGTCGGCGTCGGTGATACCTTGGCTGGCCAGCAAGCTTTCGACCCAGCCGAGACAGTCGGCACGGCCGTCGCCGTGATCCGAATCGTGAAACCCGATCGGCGCGAACCGGTTGCGGGCCAGCGCACCGTCGCCATGGCGGCGCATCGTGCGCAAGGGCAGCAACAGAAAGTAGGTGGGGTAGCCGAAGGCGTTGCGCGCCGGCCGCAGGCGCGTGTGTCGAACGCTGCCGATGCCCAGAAGTGGAACGCTCATCCTCATCACGCCGCCATCGCCCGTGTGCGGGTGGCCAGCCACTGTTCGCGCAACGCAAGCGCCACATCCAGCCCCGAGCGCAAGCCGTCTTCATGAAACCCGTAGCCGGTCCAGGCGCCGCAAAACCACAGGTGTGATGAACCCTGAATCTCGTGCAGACGCTGCTGGGCATCGATCGCCGCCTGGTCGAAAACCGGGTGCGCGTAGTCGAACTCGCCGTGCACCAGCCGGCCTTCCGGCTCACGCAACGGGTTGAGCGAGACGATCACCGGCGTGGGCACCGGCAGCGGCTGCAGGCGGTTGATCAGGTAGTGCAGGCACACGCCTTCGCGCTCGCGCCGCTCATCGGCTGCACGTTCGTAGTTCCACGCCGCCCATACACGCTGGCGCCGGGGCAGCAGGCGCGTATCGGTGTGCAGCACGGCGCGGCTGCGCTGGTAGGCAATCGCGCCGAGCAACTCGCGTTCGTCGGCGCTGGCGTCGTCGATCAAGGCCAGGTTCTGGTCGGCGTGGCAGGCCAGCACCACGTCGTCGAAGCGTTCACCGCCCGCGTCCGTGCGCAGCCACGCGCCGGCCTCGCCGCTGCCGGGCGGGATGCGCCGCACGCCGCGTACCGCGCACGCCTTGCGCACGTGGCCCGCATGCGCCGCGATGCGCGCCGAGATGCGCGACACGTATTCGCGCGATCCGCCCCGCACGGTCATCCACTGCGGCCGATCGCTCACCTGCAGCAAGCCGTGGTTGTGACAAAAACGGATGAGCGTGGCGATCGGAAAATCGAGCATCTGCCGGGCCGGGCAAGACCAGATGCACGCCACCATCGGCAACAAATACCAGGCCCGGAATGCGGCGCCAAATCGGTGCCGATCGAGAAAGTCGCCGGTTGGCTCGCGCATCGCTGCCTCGAGCCCTTGTTCGGCCAGCGCGGTAGCGAGCTTGTTGAAGCGCAGCACGTCGGCCAACATGCCCACGAAGCGCGGGCGCAACAAATTCGTGCGTTGACCGAACACCGCGTTCAGGTTCGAGCCGCTCCACTCCAGGCCGTTGGCCGGCACCTGCACCGAAAACGACATGTCGGAGTCAGCCGTCGGCACGCCGAGTTCGGCAAACAGCCGCAGCAGCTCAGGATAGGTGCGGCGGTTGAACACCAGAAAGCCGGTGTCCACCCCAAACGTGCGTCCGTCGACATGCATATCGACGGTGTGCGCATGCCCACCGAGCCGCGGGTCAGCCTCGAACAGGGTGACATCGGCATCGCGCGACAACACGTCGGCTGCCGCCAGCCCCGAAATGCCGGCACCCACAACCGCCACCCTGGGCCGGAGCTTCATCGCACGCCCCTTCGGCAAGCCCGATCGGACGCGACAGCGCCGAAAAAGAAAGACTGCTGCGCAGCGTCCGAGAGCGAAGGAGGGAGGGAGGGAGGAGGAGAAGCGCTCTTGGGGGGCATCCAGCGAAACTGAAAGTCTGCGCGGCAGCGAAAAATCGGGCCATTGGACTGCGACCTTCCGCCTTCAACAACCGTCGATCGCTCCCCTGACAGCGAGATGTCGATCGTCGGTTGATTTCGCAGAAGAAACATGTCGCCAATCCAATGGAAACGGGATAGTAGACGAATGAACTGATTGGTATATTGTCATGGTCAGAAAGACCCTGATCGGCTATTGTTTCGGGGTTTTCCCCCGATCATTGGGTTTTTGACATAGACGAATCACCTCGTGAACGATTTGCCGTCCACAGCTTCCGATCGACGCCGCAGCGCGGCAGCGCTACGGCAGAGCACCGCATCCACGGGTGACGATTCGACCTTGTCGATCGCCGCCGTCGAGCGCGATACCGGCCTGAGCAAGGACACTCTGCGCATCTGGGAACGCCGATACGGCTTTCCGCGCCCCTTGCGCGACAACCTCGGCGAGCGTGCCTATCCGATGGAGCAGGTGCAAAAGTTGCGCCTGCTCAGGCGCCTGCTCGACGCCGGCCACCGCCCGGGCAAGGTGGTGGGCCTGCCTCCCGCCGATCTGCGTGACGTGGTGGCATTGCTCGAACGCGGCCGACGCGATACAGCGCCGGCCGCCGAACGCTCCGCGGCGATCGACCTGTGCCTGCGACTGGTGGCCCAGCACGACATGCAGGGCTTGCGCCAGACCTTGTCGCAGCTGGCCACCCGGCTCGGCGTGGAGGCGTTTGTCACCACGCTGGTGGCACCGATGACGCGCGCGGTGGGTGATGCGTGGCTGGCGGGCGGCCTCGAAGTGTTCCAGGAGCACATGTACACCGAGTCGGTGCAGGCGGTGCTGCGCCAGCAGCTCGCCCACATCCATCAGCCGTCTCCGCACAATCGGCCGCACGTGTTGCTCAGCACCTTTCCGGGCGAAGCCCACGGCCTGGGCCTGCTGATGGCTGAAGTGCTGCTGGTGCTCGACGGCTGCTACTGCGTGTCTCTGGGCACGCAAACGCCGTTGTCGGATCTGGTGCTCGCCGCCCAGGCCCATGATGCCGACATCGTGGCGCTGAGTTTCACCGGCGTGTTGACGCCGAACCACCTGGCCGCCGGCCTGAGCGAACTGCGGTCCAAGCTGCCGGCGCATGTGGCGCTGTGGGCCGGCGGCCGGGCGCCGGCGCTGAACCGACGCCGGCCTGAAGACGTGATGCACATCGCGTCGTTGCCGCTGATCGCCCCGGCCCTCAAGCGCTGGCGCGAGGAGCATCCGGGCTGAGCACCCGGATAGCGCCCGATTCCTGCATGCACGCTTCGCGGACAGCACGCCGCCTGTCATGTGCAGACGACTAGAATTTGCGCCTTGCAGGGGAAAAATGATGCTCTACCCGGAACTGTTCAAACAGCTCGAATCCGTTCGATGGAACATGGAGACAGACATTCCATGGGATTCGTTCGACACCGCCTTGTTGACGGACGAGCAAGCCCGCACGATCAAGATGAACGCCATCACCGAGTGGGCCGCCCTGCCGGCCACCGAGATGTTCTTGCGCGACAACCGCGACGACAGCGACTTCTCCGCGTTCATGAGCGTGTGGTTCTTCGAAGAACAGAAACACTCGCTGGTGCTGATGGAATATCTGCGCCGCTTCCGCCCGAATCTGGTGCCCACCGAGCAGGAATTGCACGAAGTGCGATTCGAGTTCGACCCCGCACCCGCCCTCGAGACGCTGATGCTGCACTTCTGCGGCGAGATCCGGCTCAATCACTGGTACCGGCGCGCCGCCGAGTGGCACACCGAGCCGGTGATCCAGCACATCTACGAAACGCTGGCCCGCGACGAAGCCCGCCATGGCGGGGCGTACCTGCGCTACATGAAGCGCGCGCTGGCGCGTTTTGGTGATGAGGCACGCGCTGCGTTCACCAAGGTAGGCGTGCTGATGGCCAGCGCGCGCCGCACCGCGCAGGCGCTGCACCCGACCAATCTGCATGTGAATGAAAAGCTGTTTCCGCGCGACACGGTGCAAAGCCGCATGCCCGATCCGCAATGGTTGGAGAGGTGGCTCGATCAGCAGATCCACTTCGACTCGGTGTGGGAGACCAAGGTGGTTGAGCGGATCCTGCACAACATGAGCCTGCTGATGGAGCGCAGCTTCGCCAGCGTGCAGGAGCTCAACCGCTATCGCAAGGAAGTGACCGCTCGTTTGGCCAAGCTGGCCGTGCCCGGCAAAACCACCGCGCCGCAAACAGCGCGTTAAATCCCGCGGCGGATCAGCCCAACGCCCGCCACGCCGCACAGGACACCCCAGAACGCACCTGCCGCATGCGCAATCGGCGCCACCAGCATATCCACGCCGGTGCTGGGGCGCAGCGCGGCGCCCCAGGGTTGTTCGAGCGCGATCTTGGCGGCCAGGCCCGCGAGCAGGCCCCAGCCCACACCGCGCACCACCCGATCAGAGCGCGTGCACGCCCACACCGCACACACCGCCACGCCGGCGTGCAGCACGCCGGACAACCCGCCGTAGTGCGCGATCTCGGGGCGCCACACCAGCGTCGCATGGGTGAGCGGCCAAGCCACCAACCAGCTCATCGTGGCCACGCGATCCACCCGCAGCGCCACCCCCAGCCAAGCCACCAGCGACAAGCCCACCAGATTCATCCCGAGGTGCAACACCGATCCATGCACGCCGGCCGCGGTCAGCAAACGCCACCACTGGCTGGCCACCCGATCGGGTTGCCAATCGAGCGCCTGTGCCGGCGCCAACCAGGCCAGCAGCGAGCCGCCGGCCATCGCGGCGCAGGCGACGAGCCAGGCCCGCGAGGATGGCCCGCGCCGTCTTGCGGGCTGTTCCGAGCTCAGCCCAGCACCGATCGCCACAGTTCGCGCACAGCGGCGCGCTCGGCGCTGAATTCGGTGCCTTCGAACGATGTGGGGCGTTCGTCGAGACGGGCGCGGTGCTGGGCGCGACGCAGCTCGCGGTAGGCATCGGCGGCCGCGCGGCCCACGCCTTCACCGATCAGGCCCACCGCTTCACACCGGGTGAGCAATGCGATATTGCCGGCGTTGTCGAGCAGCGCGGGATGCTTGGCGGCGTGAGCGAGCACCAGGTATTGCACCGCGAACTCGACATCCATCATCCCGCCTTCATCGTGTTTGACATCGAAGCGGCCTTCTTTGGCGCGATGCGCGTCACGCACCCGGCGTCGCATGGCGGTGACCTCGCCGCGCACGGCCGCCATGTCGCGGTCGGCGCCCAGCACGGCGCGGCGCGTGCGCTCGAAGCGCTCGCCCAGTGCGCGATCACCCGCGCTGAAGCGGGCACGGGTGATGGCCTGGTGTTCCCAGGTCCAGGCGCTGTTGCTGCCGCGCCCTTGCTGGTAACGATCGAACGCCGCGATGGAGGTGACGAGCATGCCCGAGTTGCCGTTGGGTCGCAGGGCGGTGTCGATGTCGTACAGCTCGCCGGCCGCGGTGCGCACGGTGAGCCAGGTGATCAGCTTGCGCACGAAGGCGGTGTAGACCTCCTGCGCCGCATCGGCGTCGACTTCATCGTCGTCGTCGTAGAGAAACACCACATCCAGATCACTGCCGTAGCCCAGCTCCAGCCCGCCCAGCTTGCCGTAAGCAATGACGGCAAAACGCGGCACCTCGCGGTGGCGATGCTTGAGCCGGTCCCAGGCCCATTCCATCGCCGCCTGCAGCACCGAATCGGCCAGCGCGGAGAGGTCGTCGGAGACTTGCTCCACTTCCATCCGGCCCTCCACATCGCGCACCAGCGTGCGGAAGGTTTCGGCGTGGTGGGCGCGGCGCAGCGTGTCGAGCAGGGCCTCTTCGTTGGCTTCGCCGGAGCGCACCCAGGCTTCGTGCCGATCGGCCAGCTCCGACAGGAAGGCGCGCGCATCGAACCGGCGTTCGAGCAACTGGTTGTCGGCCAGCTCGTCGATCACGCCGGGGTGCTGCATCAGGTAGCGCATCGGCCAGCGCGCGAGGCCCAGCAGCCGCAACAGGCGCGTCTGCACTTCGGGCCGCTCCACCAGCAGGGCCAGGTAGCTTTCGCGGCGCAGCAGCGGCTCCAGCCAATCGACGAAGTGCAACGCCGCATCGAGTGTGCACACGCCGGTATTGACCGCCACCGACGCACGCTTGATGAGACGGCCCAGCCGCACCTTGCTCTCGTCGCGCAGCGCCAGCACCCGGCGGTCGCGCCACGGCCGCACCCGCTCGGCCAGCTCCGCGGGCAGTTGGGCGAGCAGCTCGTCGCTGTCCACCGGCAACGGGCCGGGGCCGCAATTGCGGCAGCCTTCGATGCCCGAGGGCGACGGCGCACGGCCGTCGTGCAACAGCGCATCGAACTCGCTGGCCACCAGCTCGCGCACCGCCAGCAGGCGGTCGAGCAGTGCGCAGGTATCCGGGTTGCAGACCAGGCCCATGCTGCGGGCGATCCAGCCCAGATCGCTGTCGTTCGAGGGCAGCAGGTGGGTTTGTTGATCGTCGAGATACTGGATGCGGTGTTCCAGCCGGCGCAGGAATTCGTAGCCATCGGCCAGCGCCGTGGCATTGGCCGGGCGCATCAGGCCGGCGGCGGCCAGACGATGCAGGCCCTTGACGGTGGAGCGGGTACGGATCTCCGGAAATTGCCCGCCGCGCACCACCAGCAGCAGCTGCACGATGAACTCGATCTCGCGGATGCCGCCGCGCGAGAGCTTGACATCGTTGGCGCGCTCGGGCCGCCCGGCGGCGCGGCGCTGAGCCACGTCGCGGATCTTGCGAAGCAGTTGACGCATGCCTTCGAACACGCCGTAATCGAGGTAACGACGGTAGACAAACGGCACCACCAATGCGCCCAGCGCCTGCGCGCGGCCACTGGTGACACCCGCCCGCGGCGCCACCACCCGGCTTTTGAGCCACGCAAAGCGCTCCCACTCACGCCCCTGCACGAGAAAATATTCGCGCAGCATCGCCAGGCTCACCGCCGGCGGGCCGGAATCGCCGTTGGGGCGCAGGGCGAGGTCGACACGAAAGACAAACCCGTCTTCGGTGGTCTCGCCGATGAGGCCGTGCAGGCGCCGCACCACATTGGCAAAGTACTCCTGCACCGACACCGGCTGC
Organism: Burkholderiales bacterium; assembly: GCA_031359975.1. Taxonomy (GTDB): domain Bacteria; phylum Pseudomonadota; class Gammaproteobacteria; order Burkholderiales; family Burkholderiaceae_C; genus JANMAS01. Next base: position 3,175 of record JANMAS010000067.1, on the reverse strand, counting down.
AAGCCGCCGGTGTGGCCGTCCTGCTCGTAGACATAGACCAGGTCGATGTCGGACGACACGTTCAACTCGCGCGCACCGAGCTTGCCCATGCCCACGATCCACAACTCGATCGGCTCGCCGGTGCTGGTCAGCGGTGGCCCATGGCGCGCATCCGCTTCCACACGAGCCTGCGCCAGCGCGCGCTCGAGCGTCACTTCGGCCAGGAGGGTCATCGCCCCGGTGACCTCGCCGAGCTGGGCACCACGTTCGATGTCGAGCACGGCCAGGCGCTCGATCACCACATTGCGCGCCAGGCGCATGGCGCTGCCCAGGGCACGCCCTTCACCCAGCAGGGCGTCGATCAGGGCATTGATCGCGTTTGCATCGGGCAGGCCCGCGGGCAGCAACGAGATCTCGCGGGGCCAACGTCGGTGCACCCGCTGCACGAAGCGGCTGTGCGAAGCCTGGGCTGTGAGGGCAAGATCGGTGTCGGGTGCCACGGGCTGGGCCGACACGTTGAGAACCTCGGAAATCCCGGGTTGGAGCCGTTCGGTGATGCCAGCCGGGCCCATGGTCTCAGCGAGCCCGGCGGGCCGAAGCTCGCAGCCGGGCCAAAATCGGGGTGAACGTGAACGGGGCGTGCCTCGCTCGGCGAAGCGCCATCGTCCCGGAAACACCCCACATGTCATCGGTCAATTCGAATCTCCAGGAGCCCGTCGGGGTGCTCGGCCGCCCCGCCTGGCTCACGCTGCTTCGCGTGGCTGCTGGCCTCGTTGTCGGACTCTGGATCTTGGTCTTGACAGCGTGGCTGATCCTTCACTGGGGGATTCTGCCGCGCATCGACAGCTTTCGCCCGCAAATCGAACAACGCCTTTCGCAAGCGCTGGGTGTTCCGTTGCGCATTGGCGCCATCACGGTGCGCTCCAGCGGCTGGGTGCCCACGATTTCGCTGCGTGATGTGGTGGTGGCCGATGCCCAGGGCCGCGAAGCCTTGCGCCTGCCCGCCGTGCATGCGGCGATATCGGGCCGCTCGTTGCTGGCCCTGGAGCTGCGATTCGAGCAGCTGCTGATCGAAAACGCCGTTCTCGACGTGCGCCGCGATGCGCAGGGCCGGATATTTGTCGCCGGCATCGAGGTGGTGCGCCGCGACGAGCGCTCGGATAACGCGGCCGCTGACTGGTTGTTCCGCCAGCATGAGATCGTCATCCGCGGCACGCGGGTGCACTGGCAGGACGACACCCTCGCCCGGCCCGCCCTGGATCTGGATGATGTGCAGCTGGTGCTGCGCAACGGCTTGCGCAGCCACGAGCTTCGCCTGGATGCCACGCCGCCGCCCGAATGGGGCCAGCGCTTTTCTGTGCAGGGCAGCTTCACCCAGCCGCTGTTTGCGGCGCCCGCCGACTGGACACGCTGGAGCGGCACCTTGTTTGCCGACCTGCCGGCGGTGGACGTGCAACGTCTGCGACGCCACGCCGCGCTCCCGTTTGAATTGAACGACGGACGCGGCGCCCTGCGCGCCTGGCTCGACGTCAACGCCGGCCATGCCAGTGGCCTCACGCTCGACGTGGCCCTGGCCGATGTCGACCTCACCCTGGGCGGTGGTGCACAGCCCTTGCGCATCGCCCAGGCCGGCGGTCGCGTGCTGGCCAAGCGGGATGGCCAATCCATCAGCCTGGCCACCCGGCAATTCGGGTTCGTAACCGGCGACGGCTTGCGCTGGCCTGCCGGAACCATCACCCTGACCCTGAAGCAACCCCAGGATCTGAACCGCCTGGCACTGTCCGACTCGCCGGTGACGGGTGGTGAACTCAGTGCCGACCGCATCGACCTGTCGGTGGCGGCACAGATCGCAACACGGCTGCCGCTGGGCGCTGCGCTGCGTACGTTGTTGGCCGATACGGCGCCGGAGGGTCAGGCCCGGCAACTGCAGGCGCGTTGGGACGGCCCGCTCGACAAACCAGCCAGCTACCGAATCGCCATGCGCCTCGAAGGCGCGTCGATCGTGGCGGCCGCCTCACCACGGCCCGGCGCGGTGGGGCGACCAGGGTGGCGCAATGCCTCGGTGGATCTCACCGCCACCGAACAGGGCGGCAGCGCCCAACTGGCCATCGTCGATGGCGCACTCGATCTGCCCGGGGTGTTCGAGGAGCCGGTGGTCCCGCTGACCGATTTCGCGGCCTCGTTGCGCTGGCGTCTGCAGACCGCGGGCACCGGCCAGCCGCCTGGCATCGAACTGCGCGTGGAAGACGCCCGCTTCCGCAACGCCGACGTCACCGGCGAGCTGAAGGCAATCTGGCATACCGGCGACAGTGGCCAAGGCGGCCACGGTGGCAACCTCGGCAACAGCGGTGGCAGCCGACCGACGCCAGGGCCCGGTCGCAACGCCTACCTGCCCGGCGTGCTGGAAATGACAGGCCTGGTGCACCAGGGCCTGGCCACCCGCGTGGCGCGTTACCTGCCTCTCGGGCTGCCGCAGGAAACCCGCGACTACGTGCGCGACGCGGTGCTCGCCGGCACGCTGCACGACGTGGAATTCCGGGTCCGGGGCGACCTGTGGGATTTCCCCTTCCACAACGCCCGCGATGGCGATTTCCACATCGCAGGCCGGGTAGAAAACGCCACCTTGCTGGCAGTGCCGGAATCGGTGGTGGACGGCAGCGCCGACACCGCCCTCGCCATGCCCGGCGCCACACCCGCCGCCCTGCCGACCCCCTGGCCCACGTTTACCGAGCTGAACGGCGAGCTGCAGTTCGATCGCGGCTCGATGGCCATTCGCAATGCGCGCGCGCGGGTCTTCGGCCTCGCGCTGAACCAGGTACAGGGCGGCATCGCCGAGCTGAACCAGCGGCCGGTGCTCGATATTCACGGCCGCGCGCAAGGGCCACTGAGCGATGGCTTGCGCCTGGTGAAAACGTCGCCGATCGGCGGCTGGATCGACCACCAGCTCGACAACACAACGGGCACCGGCAACATCGATCTCACCCTGGCCCTGAGCCTGCCGCTGCATGGCGCTGGCGTGGCCACGGTGAAGGGCAGCGTGGCGCTAAACGGCAACGACATCCGCGTGCGTGCCGACACACCCGTGCTGGCCGGTGCGCGAGGCCGCGTCGATTTCACTGAGCGCGGCTTTGCCGTCACCGACGGGCGCGCCCGGTTGCTCGGCGGCGAAGCGAGTTTCGACGGCGGCTCGCTGCCC
>JANMAS010000013.1:0-5052 GCA_031359975.1 Burkholderiales bacterium | reverse complement strand
AGATCGCCCGCGCCACTTTCGGCGTGACGCCGGGCACGCATAAACAGCTCAAGGCTTCGTCGTCCCACGGCGCTACAGCGGGCCACGGCCGTTGTGTCACCGCCGGGGTTCGGTGTTCGATAGCGGCGCTACACCTGCCGTAGAAACCCTCGCGCCGCTGGCTGTTTGACACGGGCAAAGCGCTTGGGCTCGCATGGCATGGCGATTGCGCGATGGGCTCGTCGCCACAGCGCGCCTCACGGCGGCGGCATGGCGGCTTCACCCCCACAAGACCACCGAACGGAGACCTATGAACCTCTCTCGATATCCCCTGCGCGCCATGTTCTTGCTGTCGGCGCTTGCCAGCGCGGCCAACATGGCTGCGGCCCAATCGGTCACGCTGTATGGCCGCGTCGACCTCGGCATTCAGTACAGCAACAAGACCGGCGCCTCCGACAACCATGCCGCCGAGCTGTACAACGGCGGCGTCCGGCCGAGCATCTGGGGCCTGAAGGGTGTGGAGCCGCTGGGCGGTGACCTGAGTGCCTTCTTCAACCTCGAAGCACACCTGTTCGCCGACACCGGCGCGAGCGCGCGCGAGGGGCAATCGTTTCGGCGCCAGGCCAATGTCGGCCTCAGGGGCCCGTGGGGCACCGTCACGCTCGGCCGCCAGTACAGCCCGGCGCTGCTCGCGCACATCGGTACCGAGCCGCGTGCATTCAGGGAGCAGTTTTCGGGCCTGTACCCGTATGCGCTGAACCAGAACGGCAACAACCCGACCAACGACGTCGGCGTGTTCGTCGGCAATGCGATCTCGTATGCCAATGCGCTGGGGCCGGTGAATCTCAATGTGGCGTATTCGTTCGGCGAGCAGACGATCGGCCTGCGGGCTGGCCAGGCCATCGCCATCGGTGCCACCTATGGCGGCCCGGTGACGCTGTCGCTGTCGTACCAGAAGATCAACGACATCACCTCCACCTCCGATGGCACGCGGCACATCGGCCTGGGTGCCGCGTTCCCACTCGGCGCCTTCACGATCAAGGCGCTCTACATGGGCGCCCAGCAGCAGGTGGCGGGCCTGAAGATCTCGAAGGTCGATACGCTCAGTGCCGGTGTCGATCTGGCCTGGGGCGGCGCCCACACCGCCACGCTGGCGGTGTATCGCAACAAGGACAAGGAAAACCCCAGCGACAAGACCACCACGCTGGTGCTGAGCGACGACTACGCCTTGTCCAAGCGCAGCACGCTGTACGCCCAGCTCGCCTATGCGGATGCCGACGCGGGCGCCACGGCCCGCACCACCATCATCTCGGGTGGTTCGTTCCCGGATGCCAGGACGGTGGCGTTCGGGGTGGGCATCAGCCACAACTTCTGAGCCATCACCACGGCCGGTGCCCTTGGCCGGCCGTGTCGGGCGCGGCCCCACGCGCACCCTGCGCTGCTAGACTGGCCAGCCACTGATTCGTGGCGTGCGTGCACAGGAGTTTTGCGGTGACGAATCAACATCATGCGAAGTCGCGCGGCGCGGGCCCGGCGCTCGCGGCCTGGGCCCTGACAAGCCTCACGACCATCGCCCTAGGCTTCGCGAGCACCGCACAAGCGCAATCCGCGCAAGCGATGCAAACCCGCTCCCTCGCCGCCACCTGCGCCAACTGCCACGGCACCGATGGCAAGGCGGTGCCCGGAGAGGCGATGGTGGCGTTGGCGGGCATGAGCAAGGAAACCATCGTCGCCCAGCTGCAGGCCTTCCGCGACGGCAAGCGCCCGGCCACGGTGATGCACCAGATCGCCAAGGGCTACACCGACGAACAGATGCAGTCGGTCGCGGCGTATTTCGCCGCCCAGAAGTGAGGCCGCGATGATGCAACGACGCGAACTCATGCAAGGCCTGCTGGCCGGTGGCGCCCTCGCCGCCCTCGGTGGCTGCGCCACCGGTGCGAAAACGCCGTCGAGCGCCAAGGTACTGGTGATCGGCGGCGGCTACGGCGGTGCCACGGCGGCCAAGTACGTGCGGCTGCTGTCGCAAGGCGCGATCGATGTGGTGCTGGTCGAGCCGAATACCGAATTGGTGTCGTGCCCGATGTCCAACCTGGTGGTGGGCGGCACCCGGCCACTCGCCGATCTGACGGTGTCGTACGACGCGCTGCGCGGCAAGCACGGCGTGACGATCGTGCAAGACCGCGTGGCCGCCATCGATGCCGCGAAGAAGACGGTCAAGCTCGCCGGCGGCGCCGAGATCCGCTACGACAAGCTGGTGCTCTCGCCCGGCGTTGATCTGATGTTCGACGACGTGCCCGGCCTCAGGCAGGCCCACGCCGACGGCCGCATCCTGCAGGCCTGGAAAGCCGGTGCCGAGACCGTGGCGCTGCACAAGCAGATCGCGGCGATGCGCGATGGCGGTGTGTTTGCGATCACGATTCCCGAGGCGCCCTATCGCTGCCCGCCCGGCCCCTACGAGCGCGCCAGCGTGGTGGCGGCCTATCTGAAGAAAAACAAACCCGCCTCGAAGGTGCTGATCCTCGATGCCAATGCCGATGTCACCTCCAAGGGCCCGCTGTTCAAGAAGGCCTGGGCCGAGTTGTACGGCGGCATGGTGGAGTACCGCGGGCAGCATCGTGTCTCCGGCGTCGACGGCGCCACCGGCACGGTGAAATTCGAAGTGCACGACGACGTCAAAGCCGATGTGCTGAACGTGCTGCCGCCGATGCGCGCCGGCCTGCTCGCGGTGCAAACCGGCCTGGCCAATGCCAACGGCCGCTGGTGCCAGGTGAACTACCAGACCTTCGAATCCACCGCCGCCAAGGACATCCACGTGGTGGGCGATTCGATCCAGGTGGCGCCGCTGATGCCGAAGTCCGGCCACATGGCCAACAGCCATGCCAAGGTGGCGGCGGCAGCCATCGTCTCCGAGCTGATGGGCTGGGAAGTGAATGCCAAACCGATGCTCACCAACACCTGCTACAGCTACGTCTCGGCCACCGAGGTGATCCATGTGGCCAGCGTGCACGAGTATGTGGCGGCCGAGAAGACCTTCAAGACGATCGCCGGCTCCGGCGGGGTGTCGGCCGCACGCTCGGAGCTCGAGGCCACGTACGCGATGTCCTGGGCCCACAACATTTGGGCCGACATGCTCGGGTGAACGTCAACGCGGCGCGGTCGGCCTGCGGGCGATCGCGCCCGTCTCGCCATCGAGCGTGCGAAGAAAGGCCACCAAGGCCAGCCTTTCCTGCGCGCTCAGCCCCAGCGGCTTGATGAGCGGCGATTGGCCGGGCGCCCCGGCGCCACCTCGGTCGTAGTAGGCCACCACCGCGTCGAGCGTGGCGAGTGAGCCGTCGTGCATGTAGGGCGCGGTGCGCGCCACGTTGCGCAGCATGGGCGTCTTGTAGGCGTGGTGATCGCCGCTGACCTGGGTGATCTCGAAGCGGCCGAGATCGGCCACCGGCGGGTTGGACAAATCCGCCAGCGCCTGCGCATCGAGCGTGGGCTTCAATCCAGGCACCAACTCCACCGCAGACTCTCGCCCCCGCCGCTGCTCGCGCAGCCAACCGATGCCGGTGTTGTGGAAGCGAAAGTCCGACAGCAGCGCGAAGCGCTCGCCGATCACATGGCAGCTCGTGCAGCCGGCCTTGCCGGTGAACAGCGCCAGGCCTTGCTGTTCGACGCGGTCGAGGGCCTTGGCATCGGCGCCGTAGCGAAAACGATCGAAGCGCGAGCGGCCCGACACCAACGCCCGCTCGTAGCTTGCCAGCGCCTGCCCCACCGTGTCGGCGCTCGGCCCGTGTCCGCCGAATGCCGCCTGGAACAGGCCGGCGTAATCCGGCAGCGCGCGCAGGGCCGCCAGCACATGGCCCACCGACGGATTGCCCATCTCGTCACCCGCCAGTAGCGGCCCCCACACCTGCGTCTCCAGCGCATCGTCGCGGCCATCGTGAAAGAGCATCGGGTGGTAGGCCACGTTCAGCAAGGTGGGCGCGTTGCGCCGCAGGCTCGCGCCTTCGAAGCCGACCGAGGTGGCGAGTTCGTTCGAGGTGAAGCCCTGCTCCGGCACATGACACATCGCGCACGACAGGCTGCCGTTGAACGACAGCCGCCGGTCGAAGAAAAGCTTCTGGCCGAGGGCGAGCTTGCGCGCTGTGGGCAGGTTGTCGGGCGGCGTCGGCACCGGTGGCAGGCCCAAGGGCGCCGTGATCGCGCTGGGTGACGCACCCAGCGCAGGCCCCACAAGAACCGGCACAGACATGATCGCCACACCGCACGCGGCCGCCGCCGCGCATCGCCACGCGCACCGGCCCACGCTACCCGCCACGGCGGCTGGCGAGGCTGAGCGTGAGGATGTCGTTGAACAGCACATCCGGCATCAGGAAAGCGGTGCTGTAGATCTCGCGCACCCGCCCTTCGGCATCGAGCAGGAAGAGCTTGAGCATGTGGTTGAAGACGCGGGTGGGCTGGCCATCGGCGCCGAGTTGCACGGTCACGTCCTGCCCGAGGTCGTCGAGCATCGGCTTCAACTCCGCCACCGATCGGGTGGTGAGAAAGTGCCAGCGCATCGGGCTGGCTGGCGAGGCCAGGGGGCCGCCGTAGAGCTTCATCGCATCGGGTGTGTCGTTCACCGGGTCGAACGAGAGGCTCACAAATCGCACCTCGCGCGCCAGGGAAGCCTGCGCCAGCACACGCTCGCGCACAGCCGCCAGCGTCTTGTAGGCCAGCGGGCAGCCGATCGGATCGACGCAGTAGGTGTACATGAAGCTCAGCAGCGTCACCTTCCCACGGGTGTATTCGGCCAGCTCATGCACACGGCCATCGAGATCGAGCACACGCCCATTCGTCGGCGCCTGGATCACCGGTAGCTCGTAGCTGCCCGCCGCCGGCGCGACAAAGCCCTGACGAGGCGCCTTGATGGACGGCGGCGCAGCGCCGGTGGGCAAGGCGTTGGCGCCCCAAGCCAGGCCTGCGTTGCAAGCCAACACAACACCGGCGACGTTGACGGCGAAAGTGGCGGCGAACTTCACCACACGGCCCCGGCGCTCAACGCGGCGCGTTCGCCACCTGGAACGTGCCGTCGTCCAACGCTGC
>JANMAS010000607.1:0-3209 GCA_031359975.1 Burkholderiales bacterium | reverse complement strand
TCTGCCGCACACCACGCAGGGTTTGCTGGGTAACGCGGCTTTGTTGCCTTTGAAGTTGGGCATCAGAACAACTCGCTCTGCGGGCTGGGCGCTTTGCTCTTCGCAGCGGGTTTTCTCTTCATGCCCGAAGGTGGCAAGCCGCTCTTGCGCGAACCATGCTTGAGCTGGATGGCGTCGGCCTCGGCGTGTGCGGCCTGGGTCTGGCGCAGGCTGTAGAGCTTCAGTTTCGCGGCCGCCACCGCGGCGCGTTCGTCAACGATCGGCGGGGGATAAGCCGCTGTGCCGATTTCCGGTAGCCATTGCCGGATGTACCGGCCCTGAGGGTCGTGATCGCGGGCCTGCTTGGCCGGTGAGTAGATGCGCAGCGTGTTGATGCCGGTCGTGCCCGACTGCATCTGCATCTGGCTCCAGTGGATGCCGGGTTCGAAATCGAGGAACTGCCGCGCCAGAAAGAGCCCCGGCTCGCGCCAGTGCAGCCACAGGTGGTAGGCGGCAAAGCTGACCAGCATGGCCCGCATGCGAAAGTTCAGCCAGCCTGTGGCGCGCAGCTGGCGCATGCAGGCATCGACCATCGGGTAGCCGGTGCGGCCCTCGCACCAGGCCTCAAATCGTTCGGTGTCGAGCGGGCCTTCGTGGAGGCCGTCACCCGGGCGCTGCCCGTCGACCGAACGCGCCACATTGCGCCACTCGATGGCCGGCTCGTCTTCTAGCTTTTGCATGAAGTGGCAGTGCCAGCGCAGGCGGCCGGCAAAACCGCGCAGCGCGTAGGCCAGGCCGCGATCTGACGTGGTGGCGATGTGCGCCTCGGTGGCCTGGTGCACGCAGCGCATCGAGATTGTGCCGAAAGCCAGGTGCGCGCTCAGTCGGCTGCAGGCGTCGGCGGCCGTGAGCGGGCTCGACATCGCGCTGCGGTAGTCGCGCCCGCGGCCGGCGAGGAAGCTGTCGAGCAAGGCCCACGCGGTGCGTTCGCCGCCTGGCGGCAAGGGTGTGCCCGGCGTGGGCAGGCCCAGTTGGCGCAGCGTAGGCACCGCCGAGGGTTGCAGGCCGGCTGCCGCCTTGAAGCCGCAGGCCGGCGCTGCCTCGGACGCATTCATCCGCACTGCCCATCGGCCGGCCCATCCGGAGCGCGAGCGCAGGCGCCGCACCACGCCGGTCTGCGGCGCTTCGGTCCAGGGCACGCCCTGGCTGCGACACCACGTCGCCACGGCCAGATCGCGTGCGTAGCTCCAGCCCGGGCCGGTTTCTTCGTGGCTGAACAGGTGGGTGAAGGGGAACTCGCATCGCAGGTCCTGCAACACCTGCGGCATCGTGCCGATCCGCACGATCAGCGGCAGACCGCGCTGTGCCAGATCGGTTTGCAGTTCGGCCACGCAGTCCAGCAGGAATCCGACGTGGCGCGGATCGCATTCGGGGCTGGCGAGCCATGGCGGCTCGATCACCACCAGGCCGAGCGCGCTGTCGAAGTGCATCGCCTCGGCCAGCGGGGCGTGATCGCGCACCCGCAGGTCGCGCTTGAACCACACCAGCGCGGCAGGCCCGGTCACTTGACCAAGGGCCGCACGGTGGTGAAACCGCCGTCCACCGCGATCACCTGGCCGGTCAGTCGCGCCGCGCCGTCGCCGAGCAGCCAGGCCATCACTGAAGCCACCTGCTCGGCTGTCTGCACGCCGCCCAGCGGGTACTGGCGCGCGGCACCTTCGCGCATGGCGGGCATCTTCAGCATGCCGGCCGTCATCGGCGTGTCGGTCATGCCCGGGGCCACGGCGTTGATGCGCAGGCCCTGTGCCGCATAGGTGGCGGCTGCGCTGCGCACCAGGGCCTCGACACCGCCTTTGGCCGCGGCGATGGCTTCGTGATTCGCCACGCCGATGCGCGCCACCACGGAACTCGCCAGCACGGCCGCGCCGGGCCCGCCTTGCAGCGCTGCGATCCAGGCCTGCAGCATGAATACCGCGCTGTCGAGGTTGATGCGCATCACCTCCCGGTAGGCATCGAGCCGGGTGCGGTGCAGCGGCGCGATCAGGGTGCTGCCCACGCAATGGGCCAACAGCGAGGGCGGGGCGCCGAGGGCTTCCTGGCAGGCGGCGATCGCCAAGGCGGCACCTTCGGGCGTGGTGGTGTCGGCGGCGATGCACACGGCAGCCTCCACATTGGCCAGGCGGCCGGCATCGCGCCCCACGGCTGCGACACGGAAGCCTTGGGCGTGCAACTGGCGCGCCAGGGCGCGGCCGATGCCGCCGCTGGCACCGGTGATGAGGGCGATCGACGTCATGATGGTTGTTCCGAGGGTGAAGTGGGTGGGGTCAGCAGGGCCGCTGCCGAGTGCAGACCGCGTGAGGCGCGAGTCCACCAGGCCGAGAACGAATCGCAGCGCCGATCGACAGGCGGAAACAGCGCCGGCGAGGGCTCGCACTCGGCCCAGCGCGCCAGCCACGGTGCGAGGTGCGGCTCGTCGATGCCGCGCACGTGGCGGGCGCCGGCCAGTGCGGCGCCGATGTGGGCCTCATCGCCGTACCAGCGCCGCGTGGTGAGTTCGGCCATGCGGCTGCCGACGAAGTGCCAGCGACGTTCGCTCCACGGCCAGGCGCGGTGGAAATCGGCCACGAAAATGCCGATCACCAGTGTGTCGGCGGGCAACGTGGCTGGCAGTGCACCCAGGTTCCATGGATGCACCAGCCACACATCGCGGCCCTTCACGGCCGCGGCGGCTGCGGCGTCGGCCGCGATCGTGCCCAGGTTTTGGGCAGGTTCGCCGCCGAGGCGCGGCTCGGCCAGCGACGAGATACCGGGCGGCAAACTGATCTCGTGCCGCGGCTCGCGTGCCCGCTCGCGGGCCATGCGATCGAGTACCTCGTAGGAGGTGTCGATCACGCTGCCGGGGCTGTGCCATGAGCCGGGCGCATGGCGGGTCACGTTGTCGGCATTGAAGAGGTAGGGCTTGCGGCTGCCGGTGCCGGCCACCCATTGCCAGCTGAGGTGGTTGCTGGCCAGGTCGCCATCGAGGAGGTGGCCGTAGAGCCAGTCGGCGCCGGCACGCCAATGCACCTTGCGAACGTGCACCACGTAGCTGGCCAGCCACATGCGCGCATGGTTGTGCAGCGTGCCGGTGGCGTATAGCGCACGCACGGCTTCGTCCACCACCGGCACGCCGGTGAAGCCCTGGCGGATATCGACCGGCAGCTCGCGGGCGTAGGCATCGTCAGGCAACG